>JBARZM010000087.1:0-3702 GCA_049650095.1 Rubrobacteraceae bacterium
CATCTTGTGTGATGGATGCCTCGGCCCTGCTCGCGGGGCTGCGGGAGGAGCCGGGGACGGAGAACGTGGAGCGCGTGTTGGACGGGGCGGTGATCCCGGCGGTCAACCTCTCGGAGGTCTTGCAGAAATCGCTGGCGGCGGAATTGACGGCGGCGGAGGCATCGCCGCTGCCGGAAGACCTCGGTACGCTCGGTCTCTCCGTCGTGGCCTTCGGGACCCGCGAAGCCCAGATGGCGGCGGGGTTGGGGTCCGTGACACGTTCGCTGGACATCTCCCTGGCCGACCAGGCCTGTATGGCGACGGCGATGACGGCGGATCTGGACTGGAAGAGAGTCGAGTGGGATGGGTTGTCGGTGGACTTGATCCGTTGATGGATCATGCCCTGCTCGGTGACGCAGAGCTTTCCTTCTCCACCTTCCTCACCGAGACGGCGGGGAGATGCGGGTAGGGATGTATTTGGTATAGAAAAGTGGATCCGGCAGGGGTTTGCGACGATGCTGATGTAAACTTACCCAGCGGAGGATAGACCTAGGAGGTGCATGTGGCGGAAGCTCTGAAAAGTCCACCGGAGGGGAGGGTGACGCTTCGCAATGTGGGCTGGGAGACTTTCGAACGTCTCGTGGAGGAAGACCCTGGCCGTTCGGCGCCGCGCTTCTTCTACGATCGGGGGGAGTTGGAGATCGTGAGCCCATCCTTCGAGCACCAACAGATCACCAGGATCATCGCGATACTGGTCGAAGAACTGTCGGTGGAACTGGACATCGACGTGGTAAGCGCCGGCGCGACCACGTTCAAGCGGGAGGACCTCTTGCGTGGCTTCGAGCCTGACGCATGCTTCTACTTCTTCGGGAATATCCCGCGGGTCCGCGGAAAGCGCAGGCTCTCCCTCGACGCCGGCGACCCGCCGCCGAACCTCGTTGTTGAGGTAGACATCACGAGCCCCTCTACGAGCCCCTCTACGAGTAAGCTCCCCATCTACTCCCGTCTGGGAGTGGCGGAGGTGTGGCGCCACGATGGTGACCGGCTAATGATACTCGGGGCGTCCCAGTGGAACGCAGGAGAGGTACGCTACACCGAAATCTCCGAAAGCGCCATATTCGCGCCGGCCAGGGTGTCCGGGAAGTCACTTACGCACTTTGTCGAACAAGGACTGGCTTCGCACCGGCCGGCCTGGACGCGCATGGTGCGCGAGTGGGCGCGCAAACTGCGTCGAACCTCGTAGGGACCTCAATGAGCGACGTCGGGCAACTCGAACGCAAGACCCAGGACCGCATAGTTCGCATGTTCGCGGACCGGCTCGGCTATCGCTACCTCGGCAACCGCCAATACCGCCCGGAAAACAGCAACGTCGAAGAGGCGGACGTGCGGGCGTGGCTTCGAAAGCGCGGCACGGGCGACGCTCTCATAACCCGCGCCTTGCACCGGCTCGGCCAGGCCGCCGCCCTCGGCGAGAGCCGGAACCTCTACACCGCCAACCGCGAGTTCCACGGCCTGCTGCGTTACGGCGTCAAGGTGCGGGAGGCGGCGGGCGAGCCAAACCAGACCGTCCGGCTCATAGATTGGGAGACGCCGGAGAACAACGACTTCGCCGTCGCCGAAGAGGTAACCGTACTCGGTCATATGACCAAGCGGCCGGACGTGGTGTTGTACGTCAACGGCATCGCGCTCGCCGTGCTGGAGTTGAAGCGGTCCACCGTCTCCGTCGGGGAGGGCATCCGCCAGAACCTCGGCAACCAGAAGCCGGGGTTCATAGAGCCCTTCTTCACCACCCTGCAACTCGTGATGGCCGGCAACGATACGGAAGGCTTGCGCTACGGGACCATCGCGACCCCGGAGAAGCACTACCTCAAGTGGCGGGAAGAAGGGGATGCGGCGGATGGCCTGGATGGTCAGTTGGCCCGGGTCTGCGATCCTGCGCGGCTGTTGGAGATCATCCACGACTTCATCGTCTTCGACGCGGGGATCAAGAAAATCTGCCGCCACAATCAGTACTTCGGGGTGCGGGCGGCCCGGGAGCGGGTGCGCCGCAGGGAGGGCGGCATCATCTGGCACACGCAGGGTTCGGGCAAGAGCCTCACGATGGTGTGGCTCGCCAGGTGGATCCGGGAGAACATAACCAGCTCGCGGGTGCTCATCGTCACCGACCGGACCGAGCTAGACGAGCAGATCGAGAAAGTATTCGTGGGCGTGGACGAAGACATCCAGCGCACGAAGAGCGGCGCGGACCTCATGGAAAAGCTAAACGCCGCGGACCCGCCCCTGATCTGCTCCCTCGTCCACAAGTTCGGCCGCAGCGCCACCGCCGACGACTTCGCCAAAGAGCTCGAAGAGAACCTGCCCCGCGACTTCCGGGCCAAGGGCGAGTTGTTCGTCTTCGTGGACGAGTGCCACCGCACCCAGGCCGGCAAGCTGCACGAGGCCATGACGGCCATCCTGCCCGGCGCCACGTTTATCGGGTTCACCGGCACGCCGCTCCTCAAGGCCGACAAGCAGAAGAGCGTGGAGATCTTCGGCCCCTACATTCACACCTACAAATACGACGAGGCCGTAAGCGACGGCGCGGTCTTGGACCTGCGCTACGAGGCGCGGGACATAGACCAGTCTCTCACCTCGCCCGGGAGGGTAGACCAGTGGTTCGAGGCGAAGACCGCCGGGCTCACCGACGCCGCGAGGGTGCAGCTAAAAAAGAAGTGGGGGACGATGCAGAAAGTCCTCTCCAGCCGCGACCGGTTAGAGAAGATCTCCGCCGACATCCTCTTCGACATGGAGACCCGCGACCGCCTGATGAGCCGCCGGGGCAACGCGATGCTCGTCTCCGGCAGCATCTATCAGGCCTGCAAGCTCTACGAGATGTTCGCCGGGACCGACCTCGCCGGCAAATGCGCCATCATCACCAGCTACGACCCCGCCCCGGGTGACGTCACCGGAGAAGAGTCCGGCGCCGGCCTCACCGAGAAGCTCCACCAGTACGCCGTCTACCGCCGGATGCTCGCCGACTACTTCAACGTCTCCGAAGACGACGCCATGTACCGCACCGAAGAGTTCGAGAAAAAGGTCAAAGAGACCTTCGTCAAAGAGCCGGGCCGGATGCGGCTCCTAATAGTCGTGGACAAACTCCTAACCGGCTTCGACGCCCCGCCGGCGACCTACCTCTACATAGACAAAACGATGCGAGACCACGGCCTGTTTCAGGCCATCTGCCGCGTCAACCGTCTCGACGGCGAAGACAAAGAATACGGCTACATCATCGACTACAAGGATCTCTTCAACAGCCTCGAAGGCGCCGTCGCCGACTACACCGGCGACGCCCTCGACGGCTACGACGAGGAAGACGTGGCCGGCCTCCTGGAGAACCGTCTGGAGAAAGCCCGCGAGCGCCTGGAAGAGGCCCGCGAGGCTGTCCGCGCCACCTGCGAACCCGTGTGCCAGCCGCGAAATACCATTGACTACCTCCACTACTTCTGCGCCGAAGACACTGCGGATAAAGACGCGGTGAAGGCCAACGAGCGCAAGCGCGTTGCGCTCTACAAAGCTGTATCGTCCTTTGTGCGGGCCTACGCCAACCTCGCCAACGTGATGTCCCAGGCCGGCTACACACCCGAAGAAGCCGAGGATATCCATGCGGAGGTAGTCCACTACGAGAAAGTCCGCCAGGAGATAAAAGTAGCCAGCGGCGACTACCTGGACATGAAGAGCTACGAG
>JBARZM010000088.1:0-2300 GCA_049650095.1 Rubrobacteraceae bacterium
TCATCACCTCCCAGGACATGATGCGGGCCATGATCGAACTGACCGGCGCCAACGTCCGGGGAAGCTGGATCGAGGTGGAAGTCCCGAACGAGCCCGGCGCCCTCGCCGAAATAACCGACGCCATCCGCGACCGCCAGGTGAACATAGCCGGCGTCTTCCTCGGCCCCGCCACCAAAGCGTCCCACCGGGTCATCGTCCTGAGGCTCGAGACAACCAACCCCAAAGGCATAGCGAAGAGCCTCGAAGAAGCCGGCTACCAGACCCGCATCGTCGAATCCTCCGCGCCCGTGGAGACCGGTCCCAGGGAGAGTTAGCCGGTAGCGGCTCAGTCCTCTCCAAAGAGGAGTCGAAAAACTCCATATACGATCTTCAGTATTTGACTATGAATTTGTGCCAGACCTATCATGTTCTGTGTGGGGAGGGTGCTCGGGAGGCTTCCCCGTAACGACCACGGGAGAGGAAGGAACCTGAATGAGGAGATTACTGTATCTGGCGGCCCTGGCGATGGTTGCCTCATTGGTGTTGGCGCCCGCGGCCTTTGCGCAAGTCCGGGGGCCTAGCGGGGGCGACGGCACCTACAACTGCGACTCCTTCGATACGCAGGAGCAAGCCCAGGCTTTCTACAACGCAGACCCTTCGGACCCGAACGACCTTGATGCCGACGGCGATGGGATCCCTTGCGAGACGACGCCGAGCAGCGTGACGGAGGACGGGACTATTATGGGCGGTATCGAGAATGATCCGTCGGAGTTTGGCGACCTCGATTGCGTAGACTTCGCCGTCACCGCAACAGAGACCTCGGCCCAGGCGGTCTACGATGCGGACCCCTCAGACCCGAACGGACTCGACCGCGACGGGGACGGCATAGCCTGCGAGAGTTCGTTCAGTGAGGCGAGTGGCACTCGTTTCGAGGATGGATCCGGCATGATCGAAGGTACCGGTGGCGGCCCGGCGCCCGGAGGCGACACCGGCGTGGCTGCGGGACAATACGCCAACGATGCCGCTGATAATAGCGTGACTACCCTGCCCGATACTAGCGGTCCCGGATCGACGCTCTTGCTGCCTGTCGCCGGTTTGCTCCTGGCTACCGGCCTTACGGGTCTGAAAGTAGTACGCCGCCGCCCGTAAGAGCCGGTCTCCGGTCTATAGCAGTTTCCCGAGGTTACTTCCCGGGTAAGGTAGGTCTTTGTTCCAATTAGTTACCAAGGAGTACGGAGATTACTATGACCAAAACCTGGTTTATCACCGGCGCATCCAAGGGCTTCGGACGGGAGTGGACGGAGGCCGCCCTGGACCGGGGAGACAAGGTCGCCGCGACGGCCCGCAAACTCGAAACTCTGGACGATCTCGTCGACGCGTACGGCGACGCCGTTCTGCCGATCCAACTAGACGTTACCGACCGCGACGCGGACTTCGAGGCCGTTCAGCAGGCCGCCGACCACTTCGGCCAGCTCGATATCGTCGTCAACAACGCCGGCTACGGGCACTTCGGCATGGTCGAGGAGCTTAGTGAGGGCGACATCCGGAACCAGATGGAGACGAACCTCTTCGGCGCGTTGTGGGTCACGCAGGCGGCGCTACCGATTATGCGCGAGCAGGGCTCGGGTCATATCATCCAGGTGTCGAGCATCGGCGGCATCAGCGCGTTCCCGACGGTTGGCGCCTACCACGCGTCGAAGTGGGCCCTCGAAGGCTTCTCGCAGTCGCTCTCGCGGGAAGTCGCGGGCTTCGGTATCCACGTGACCCTGGTCGAACCCGGCGGCTACTCGACGGACTGGTCCGGACCGTCGGCGACCCACAGCGAAGAGAACCCGGCCTACTCTGAGGTCCGCGAAGCGGCCAGAAACCGTCCCTCGGCCTCGGACCCGGGCGACCCGACGGCGACCCGGGACGCGATCCTCAAGGTAGTCGACGCCGACGGGCCGCCGCTGCGGATCTTCTTCGGCGAGATGCCGATCAAGATCGCAACCGAAGACTACGAGTCTCGTCTGGCGGAGTGGAATGAGTGGCAGCCCGTCTCGGCGGAAGCCCAAGGAGCGTAACGACCCCACATATCCCGCCATCTGCGAACGCCGTCCGGCGACACGGGCGGCGTTTGTCATCTGTTTCTTCGAGTGGTGGCGCTAAAAAGGCCGTTCCCGCTCGTCCCGGCGCATCACGCCGCCGGCGAGGGCGAGGTAGACGTAAATAACGACCGACACGACCAACCAGATCGCCAGCAGGGAACCGACCACCAGGGTGAGGTTGAGGACCCAACCGGGCGGGAAAGGCTCGAACGCGGCCCCGGAGAATAGCGGCCT
>JBARZM010000089.1:0-11665 GCA_049650095.1 Rubrobacteraceae bacterium
AGATGATCTACAACGTCTTGGAACAGGATCCGGGCCGTGAGCTCATAGAGGCCGGTCGCGAAACAGATACGAGCCTCATAGTCCGTGTCCCCCACTCCAGCGGCATGCTCGAAGGCAACTACGACGAGAACACGGTTTTTGGGGAGAACGACCACCGGCGCCACCGTCCAAAGGAGTGGCTCACCGAGGGCCTCAAAAAGGTCGAGCAACTGGACTTCTTGACTGAGTCCGGCGGACGCACCCTGGGCCAGGCTGCCCTCAAGTTCGTGCTCGCCGCGCCGGAAGTATCCTCCACGCTGCCGAACATCTACGGCGAAGAGCAGATAGAGGAGTTCGCCGCCACCTCCGAAGCTCCGGACTTCTCGGAGGAAGAACTCAACCGTGTCAGGGAACTGTACGAAAACAACTTTGGGTTGGAGGTTTCAGGAGAAAGGCTTCAAGCATCCGGGAGAGGATAGAATCCTTACCGGATCAAACGAACCCGAAGCCTTTCGACCGGAGGGAGAAACAAAGTGACCGAGACCCAAACTCGCCAGCAACCGGCCACGGAAGAGAAGTTGCCGGCCCAGTACATCAACTACATCTTCTTCAAACTCGATCCTCTCTGGCGACGCCTCCCGGACGAGGAGCGTGAAGAAGGCCAGGAAGAGTTCCTCAAAGCTGTAGAGGAGCATTCCTCGGACATGCTGCTACGGTCTTTCTCGCTAATGGGGCTCCGGGCCGACGCGGACTTTATGCTGTGGCGGATCGGGTACGACCTCGATGCTTTCGAGGAGATGACGGCGGCCCTGATGAAGACCGGACTCGGGAAGTATCTCACCGTGGAATATTCGTACTTCGCCCTGTCGCGGCGTTCTATATACGTCGGCGAACATACGCCCGGCTTCGAGAACCGGACCCACATCATCCCCGGCGAGGGGGAGTACCTTTTCGTCTACCCGTTCGTAAAAACCCGGGAATGGTACCGGCTGCCCGTCGAAGAGCGCCAGCGGATGATGAACGAGCACATGCAGGTGGGCCGCAAGCACTACCCGGTAAAGAACAATACCGGATACTGCTTCGGCATCGACGACTACGAGTTCATCCTCTCCTTCGAGGCCGAAACCCCGGAAAAGTTCCAGGACCTGATGATGGAGCTCCGGGAGAGCGAAGCCTCCTCCTACACGGAGCTCGACACCCCGATATTCACCTGCCGGCGGAGGCCCCTGGAAGATATTCTAAAAACTTTAGGATAATTAATGTTTTTCCTGTAGCGGCGAGATATTGGCCCAAGGTACAATAGGCCATCGCACCAGCCATAGCCGGGGGGCTCTTATTCTGGCCCTCCGGCTATAACGTTGGTCGAAAAACGTCCGTCTTCTTTACACTGGACGAAGTCGAACTCGGCTGTATAATAATCCCGACATGATTACTAGGATTAAAGACAAGTTGGGAGCGCGGGTGACGGATCTCGTCGGCAACACCCCGCTGTTGGGGCTGCCGAACATCGCGGCCGAGGTTCCCGGTGTGGACATCTACGGCAAGGCCGAGTGGTACAACCCCGGCGGCTCGGTCAAGGACCGGCCGGCGCTGTGGATGATCCGGGACGGCGAAAAAACCGGTGCTCTGACGCCGGAGAAGACCATCCTGGACGCCACGAGCGGCAACACGGGTATCGCCTACGCCTGGATCGGGGCGGCGCTCGGCTACAAGGTCAAGCTCTGCATGCCGAAGAACGCCAGCGAGGAGCGGAAGAAGATCCTGCGGGCCTACGGGGTGGAGTTCGTGTTGACCGATCCCGGCGAGGGTTCGGACGGCGCCATCCGGGAGGCGCGGCGGATGTACGCCGAAGACCCGGAGCGGTACTTCTACCCGGACCAGTACTCGAACCCCGCAAATCCCCGGGCCCACTACGAGAGCACGGCCAAAGAGATCTGGGAGCAAACTAACGGAGAAGTCACGCACTTCGTCTCCGGCCTCGGGACCAGCGGTACCTTCGTCGGTACGGCTCGGCGGCTCAGGGAGCTAAACCCGGAGATAAAAGTCATCTCCTTCGAGCCGGACTCTCCGTTCCATGGCCTGGAGGGCATGAAGCACATGGAGAGCGCGATCGTACCTTCTATCTACGACCCGACCATCGCGGACGAAAACCGGCGCACCGCGACCGAGGACGCCTACGGGATGGTCAAGCGGGTGGCGCGGGAGGAAGGGTTCCTCATAGGAATCTCCGCCGGCGCCGCGATAGCTACTTCGTTGCAGGTGGCCCAGGAGATAGAATCCGGCGCCATCGTCACCATCCTATGCGACGGCGCGGACAAGTACCTCTCCGAACAGTTCTGGGAGGAGTAGCTTTGCCACTCAAAATCGGCCAGGGCGACCTGGAGAACATATACCGTCACGCCCGCGAGACGTACCCGGAGGAATGCGCCGGGGCGATAATCGGGATGGACGTGGGTGACGCGAAAGTCGTGGTGGACGTCTGGCCCGCCGAGAATACCCACGAGGACGAACGTTCGCGCCGCTTTCTCATCGAGCCCTTGCAGATCAAGAAGTTCGAGGACGGTGCGCAAGAGCGGGACATGGATCTACTCGGCTTCTATCATTCCCACCCGGACCACCCGGCCGAACCTTCAGAGTATGACCGGGACCACGCGTGGCCTTACTACTCGTACGTCATCACCTCCGTCAGCGGCGAAGACATCGAGGACACGCGATGTTGGAGGCTAAAGGACGACCGCTCGGGCTACGACGAAGAAGAACTCGTAAGCTAGTATCGCAAAACTCTCAGAAAGGAGAACCCGAATGCCAAACGTAAAGATCCCGACGCCCCTAAGACAGTACACGGGCGGCAACTCCGAGGTCGCCGTCGGCGGCGATACGGCCGGCCAGGCGCTCGGCAACCTTGCCGAAGAGCACCCGGATATCAAGCAGCACCTCTACACCGGCGACGGCAAGCTCCGCTCGTTCGTCAACGTGTACAAGGGTGACGAGGACATCCGCTACCTGGACGGACAGGACACCGAAGTCGCCGAGAACGACGAACTTTCGATCATCCCGTCCATAGCGGGTGGGCGGTGTATCTCTAGCCTAGCCGGACGAGTTTAACTGCCAGTTTTTATACGCGAGAGGTTCCATGATGGAAACGCACCAGCAACTGATACAAACGAACGGCAACGTAGAGCTTTCAAACGAGGAGATCGGGCGTTACAGCCGTCACCTCATAATGCCCGAGGTGGCCCTCGACGGCCAGAAGAAACTCAAGCAGGCAAAGGTCCTGACCATCGGCACCGGCGGGTTGGGAAGCCCGCTCGCCCTGTACCTGGCGGCGGCCGGAGTCGGGACCATCGGGATCGTTGACTTCGACGTGGTGGACGAGTCGAACCTGCAGCGTCAGATCCTCCACGGCACCTCCGACGTGGGCCGGCCGAAGGTCGACAGCGCCCGCGACAAGCTCGAAGACATCAACCCGAACGTGAACATCGTGGTACACGAGGAGGCTCTCACCAGCGAGAACGCTTTGGACATCCTCGCCGACTACGACGTGATCGTGGACGGCACGGACAACTTCCCGACCCGCTACCTGGTCAACGACGCCTGCGTCCTGCTCGGCAAGCCGAACGTTTATGGTTCGATCTTCCGCTTCGAGGGCCAGGCGAGCGTGTTTTGGGCGGAGGAAGGCCCGTGCTACCGCTGCCTCTACCCCGAACCGCCGCCCCCGGGCCTCGTACCGAGCTGCGCCGAGGGCGGGGTGCTGGGCATTCTGCCGGGCGCCATCGGCACCATCCAGGCGACGGAGACCGTCAAGCTCATCCTCGGTATCGGCGAGCCGCTCGTCGGGCGACTGTTGCTGTATGACGCCCTGGGCATGAGCTTCCGGGAGATGAAGTTGCGGAAAGACCCGAACTGCCCCGTGTGCGGCGAGAACCCGACGGTAACGGAGCTGATCGACTACCAGGAGTTCTGCGGCATCCCGCAGGCGGCGGCCGCCGAGCAGGAGAACAAAGTGCCGGAGATCACGGTTCAAGAGCTCAAGGCGAAGATGGACAACGGCGGCATTCAGGTACTCGACGTGCGGGAGCCGTACGAGTACGAGATCGCCAACATCGGCGCGCCGCTCATCCCGCTGGGCGAACTGCCGCAGCGTTACGAGGAGCTGGACCGGGACCAGCCGCTGGCGATACACTGCCGCAGCGGCGCCCGGAGCGCCAACGCCGTCAAGCTCCTTCAGGAGCGGGGCTTCGAGAACGTCTACAACGTCGAGGGCGGTATATTGGCCTGGAGCGAGGAGATCGACCCGAGCCTTCCGCAGTACTAAGGAGATTTCAGGCATCAGGTCTCAGGGGGTCGCTTCGGCGGCCCTCTATTCTTCTCTGGTTCGTCCGGAGGGCGTTATACTGGTTTCGGAGAACCCCCGCAGGAGGCCGGTTTGGCGGAGACGAAGGTAAAAGTCAGGACTGAATACCATCCCGTGGTGCTGCACACGCACCCCGCGCTCGACATGGACGAGGAGCAATTCTTCGAGTTCTGCCAGTTGAACAGGGACGTGCGCATTGAGCGTACCGCGGAGGGAGATTTAGAGGTCATGCCGCCGACCGGGGGAGAAACGAGTAACCGAAACATCGAGATCTCGACACAGTTGCAGATTTGGACCAGACAGACCGATACCGGCGTCGCCTTCGATTCTAACGGTGGCTTCGTCCTGCCTAACGGGGCGGTCCGCGCGCCGGACGCCGCTTGGGTGCGGCGCGAACGGCTGGCAGAGCTTACGGCAGAGCAAAAACGAAAGTTTATTCCGCTCTGCCCGGACTTTGTAGCAGAGTTGCGTTCTCCGACGGACTCCCTGACGCTGGTCGAATCCAAGATGCGGGAGTACCTGGAGAACGGAGTGCGCCTGGGGTGGCTCATAGACCCGGAGGAACGTAAAGTCCACGTCTATCAACCGAACGAGGCGGTAAAGGTCTTAGAGAACCCCAAAGAGATCTCCGGGGAGCCGGAGCTTCCGGGCTTCGTCCTCGACCTCCGCAAGGTCTGGGAGCCGGGCTTCTAGTTGCGAGATCGTCAGTCGGCGGTTCGGTCCCTGTTCTTGTTGTTTCCCTTCACAGGACCGGCTCGACATAGCGGTTTATACTCCGTGAGGCCGCACAAATCCCATTTAGAGAAACGAATCGAGGGTCAAGAAACTGGCTGAACCAATAGAGAACTTGGATGTCGTGGAAGGTCGGGTGCACCGGTACCCGGCGGACCTCGCGCGGTTCGTGAGAGAACATTGGGCCGAGGGCGAGGGAGACCCGGAGATAGCGCTGCCCGAGCTTCCGGTTTTGGAGGCCCTGATCTCGACGTGTTTTCAGGCCAGCCTGATGCGTGAGGAGGAGCGCCAGATCACGTTCCGCCTCATCTTCGGCGAGCCGGATCTCTTCCCGCCGGAAGAAGGTCCGCCGTCGGGTTTGCAACGGCTCGTGTTCGATGAGCCGCGAGATTTCAACGAGCACGAGTTGCGGCGCCTCTCGCCGGCCTCACCCGCCGACCGCTCGCTCATCGGGGTCCGGCACAACGGAGAAGATTTGGAGATATGGGGGCTGATCCACTCCGGTCCCCGGTGGCTTCAGAGGGTTCGGGGCGGTAGAGATTTCTCTCCACCGATGCCGGATGCGCCAATACTTCGCGTTACCGGGCCGGGCCGGATCGTGGTGGACCGCGACTCCTCTCTGGTCGGCAAGCTCGAAGGCGGGCGGCTCTCGGACAACTCGATGGACGTGTTCGAGTCTCAGTGGCTACCGGCGATGTTCGCGCCCATTAGAGAAGAGTTGCTGGAGTTACACCTGCAAGACCGCGAGGAAGCGGATCACCCCTGGGCGGAGTTGGACCTGGACGTAACGCGCCGCATCGCGCAGCATATGATCCGACGCATCATCTCGACCGCCCGTAACGCGGGACACGGCGGCACCCTGGTTATCGTCCCTCCCCACTGCGCGGACGACATACTCTCGGACCGCTACGTATCCCTCAAATACAAGTTCGAAGACGACGAACCGAGGCGGCGCTACCGCTTTTTAGTAACGAGCATCATGGACACCCTGGCGGAGATTTACGGCCAGGGAAACGGTGACCGGGCCCCGGTCGGCTGGACGGAGTACCGGAAGAGCGGCGACGACCGGCTCTCCATACTCGACGAGGCGATCTTCGAGATGTCGCATCTCATAGCCGGCCTCATGGCCGTTGACGGGGCGGCCGTCATGACCCAGCGCTACGAGGTACTAGGGTTTGGCGGTGAGATCTCCGGCAACCTCCAGGGCGTGAGTACGGTGGCGCAGGCCCTCGACATAGAGGCAGACCACATATCCAAAGAAAACACCGAAGGCTACGGAACCCGCCACAACTCCGCTTTTCGGCTATCCAACGAGCTACGGGACGCCCTCTCCGTAGTCGTCTCCCAGGACGGCGACGTCCGCTTTATCCACTACAAAAACGGCCTCGTAACCCACTGGAACCAGGCTTAGAACGCCCCCCAAGCACCGGGCAGCAGAGAGACCCGGGCGCGAGGTTTGGTTCGTTTTTGGGCAGTCAGTTCGTCAGCTACCCACACCTCTCGGCCACGAAAGAGAACCACTCTACGAGCCTCCCGGTCGCATAAGAATCGCAATTCAGCCCACCGCTGAAGAATCCCAACCCTGCCAGAAGACTCAGAAACACTATTACGCCGATCACGATAATTACGGCCGACAGCGAGAAGTACTTTCCCTGACGAAATATGTCTCGGGCTAGTTGCATGTCCGAAGCGCCTCCTTTCAAGCCATACAAGGACATGCTAACACGGCTTCGAAGGTAGCATCAGGAACGAGTAGGTGTAACCCCTGTCCGGCTATTTCCTCCTAGCCAGGTAGACGCCGCCCAGGATCACGAGCGCGCCGAACGCCTGCTGGAGCCCGAAGCCTTCTCCTAGCAATATGATCCCCGCCGTGACGCCGGTTAGGGCGACGAGGTACTGGTAGATGAGGACCCGGTTCGCCCCAACATAAGAGACCCCCCGCTGCCACGCCGCGAACCCGAAACCGGAGGAGAGGACCGTCGAATACAGGGCCGCGCCCCACACCGAAGCGTCGATGGCGGACGCGTCCAGTTGGCCGGGGCCGATGAGCGAGAGTGGGAAGATCGCCAGGCCGCCTAGCAGTATCGGGTAGGCGGCGACGGCGAGCGGCGTGTAGCGCCGGAGCAGGCCGAGCGAGAGCACCGTGTAAGAACCCCAGCAGATGGCGGCGGCGAGGATCAGGACGTCGCCCGCGAGGCTCGTGCCGCCGAACTCTAGGCCGCCGTAGACTATGGCCCCCACGCCCGCGAGGCACAGGGCGACGCCAAAGATGCCGGAGAGTCGGGGTTTTTCGAGGGTTAGGACGAAGCCGAGGAGCATACCCCAAACGGGGGCGGTCGAGTAGATCAGGGCGGTATTAGCCGCCGTCGTTAGGCTCACCCCGATGGTAAAGACGGATTGGGTGATCGTAATTCCGACGACGCCCAACCCGAAGAGCGGCAGCAGGTCCTTGCGGTGAAGTCGGCTCTCGGGCTCGGTGAAACGCAGTATCGCCCACAGCATCAGCCCGGCGGCCGTGAAGCGCGCCGCCGCGAAGAGCAGCGGCGGCACGAAGTCCACGACGTATTTGACCGCGACGAAGTTGGTCCCGAAGAAGAAGACCGTCATGAGCAGCGAGACCTCGACCCAAGCGGAGGCCCGCCGCTGCTCCGGGGCGGTCATTAAAAACGCCCGCTACCGGACGAAGTCGGTATCCGCGCCGAGGCTCTTTATGTAGGCGGCGATGAGTCGGGCGCAGTTTTCGAGGTCTTCGAGGTCCACGATCTCGTTCGGCGAGTGCATGTAGCGGTTGGGCACCGAAACTACGCTGGTCGCGATGCCGGCCCGCTGGAACTGGATGGCGTCTCCGTCCGTGCCCGTCGAACGGGAATCAGCCTCCAGCGTGTACTCGATGCCCTCGCGCTCCGCCGCTTCTATTAGCCCTTCGGAGACCAGTGGGCTCATGTTCACCGCCCGCTTTATGACGGGGCCGGAGCCGAGCGCGTGGTCACCGTTCTCGTTCTTGGAAACCCCGGGGGTGTCGGTCGCGTGGGTAACGTCCACGGCGATGGCCGCGTCCGGGTCCACGGAGAAGGCGGAGGCGCGGGCGCCGTACAGCCCGATCTCCTCTTGCACACTCGCCACCGAGACGACCTCGGCGTTGATCCCATCTTCCTCGGAGAGCAGGCGCAGCGCCTCCAGGACGACGAACGCGCCCATCCGGTTGTCCAGCGAGCGTGACGCGATGCGGCCGTTGCCGAGCTCCAGGAAATCCTGGTCGATAACCGCCACGTCGCCGACGCGGACGCGTTCCTTCGCCTCGTCGCCGTCCTTGGCGCCGATGTCGATCCAGAGGTTCTTTATCTCGGAGACCTTTTTGCGTTCGTCGGGCTCCATGACGTGGATGGCCTTCTTGCCGATGACGCCGGTCATCTCGCCGCCTTTCGTCTGGAGGCGGACCCGCTGGCCGACGAGCACCTGAGAGTCCCAGCCGCCGACGCCGGTGAAGCGGAGCAGGCCCTGGTCATCTATGTGGGTGACCATCAGCCCGATCTCATCTATGTGGCCGCTGAGCATGATCCGGGGCGTCCCGCCCGCGTTTAGCGTGGCGAAGGAGTTGCCCATGCGGTCGGCCCGCACCTCGGCGAAGCTCCCCGCCATCTCGCGCCAGACTTTCGCCGGGGCTTCTTCGTTGCCGCTCGGTCCCGGCGTGGAGAGCAGGGTCCTCAAGAATTCGTACGATTCGTCTCTCATTTGTTCCCTTCTAGTTGATCCGTGAGAGTATACCGTCTAGCAAGCTACCCGAATCCGGAAGCTATCATCCTCCACGACCCGCCCGTCCCCTTCTACCAGACGGTAGGGAATCTCCAGTTCAAAAGGCTCCGAGAACGGGTTCGGCGCAAAGCTCAGGGTGCGCCCGTCGCGCCACGTAGGCAGGATCCTCTCCCCCAGAAACCGAAAACCGTCTCTGTACCAGGGGAACGTGTTCTCCCCGGGCTCGTTGAGGCACACAAAGAGCGATAAGTCGTCGCAGAGCTGTAGCAGCCGGAAGTTATACCCGGCGTTTTCCAACCAGCTTTCGGGTAGAACAGCTTCGATCCGGCGACGGCGTTCGGCCTCTCTTTCCCGAAACTCTACCGCCGCCGGCTCCCGCGAATCCCGGACGAAGTATGTGTAGTGCATGCTGCAGAGGTACCCTGCGTACGGATCTCCGGCTTCGATCCGGTCGAGGCCGTGGCCGTATGCCCGGAGCTTCGGCCCAAGCGGATAATCCACGAACGAGTATGGGGCGTTCGTCTCGGGGTTGAACCGGATCTCCTCGTCCAGTTCTTGCCATCCGGTGTCGTGTTCGGCGATGGCCTGGAGCGTCGGGGGCCTGGGTTCTATCTCCGCTCCCCAGTTACGGGCGAACTCACCCGAGACCCGCCCGTGGTCGTGCTGGCGGATCAGCACGAAAGAATTCGATCTCTCTCGGACGATCATGCAAAGAGACTACAGTACCGCCCCGTGGTTGGCTAGACGACCGAAATCAGCGAGTAGCCCTAGAAGGAGCCCTAGAGCACCGGTCTCCGGTCCACGGCGAGCGGCGAGGCGAGGTTTTCGTCCTCCAGGAAGACCTCCTGCGCCTCGTCGAAAAGATCCCCGGGCACGACGGCAAGAACCAGCGCGAAGCCGACGGAGAAGGAAGATTCCCACTCTTCGGCGAGCTTTTCCGGTAATCCCATCCTCAAGAGCTTTCTCTGCAGCCGGGGCCGCTGGTAGTAGAGGAACAAGCCGACTACGGACCCGATGATGAGCAACGTCTCCACGGCGAGGCCGGTCCACAGGTGGATGGCGCCCATCAGCACGCTCGTGGCGGTAATGCCCAGGAACATACTCGCGAACTCGAACCACTGCATCCGCGTAAGGCCGGACTCGACCTTATCCACGCGGGCCTCGGGGAGCGTAACCTGCGCCGTGGACTCGTCCCGGCGACGGGAGAGCACGAGCACCGATCCGCCGGCAACCCCGGACCGCTCCAGCCGCTCGTCGAGGGCTTTGAGTGACCCGAGGTCCGGGGCAACCGCCCCGAGGGTGTAGTATCTCTCCACGCTCATGGGTGTTTTTTACCGCGTTTCGGGCGTCACGCGGGTAAGCGCCTTCACCACGCCAGCAGAAACACCGAAGCCGTTGCAACACCTATCAAAGCCCCCGCCAGCACGTCGAAAGGATAGTGGACGCCGAGGTAGATCCTGGAGAGCATCGTCAAGAGCCCGGCCGGCAAGACCAGGATAGCCAGGGCCGGATACAGGACGGATAGCGACAGGGTACCGGCGGCGGCGGTCGCCGAGTGTCCGGATGGAAACGAGCTGGAGGAAGGGGTCTTGACCAAAGGCGCGACGCTTGAATCGTAGATAGAAGGCCGCCGGCGATCGAAGAGATACTTAATCCCCTCGGCAAGCGTCCAGGAGACGGCTATGGCGCCCCAGGGCAGGATCAGATTATATAACTCGAACCCGGTGAACAGGAACGCGATCGCCGCGATGAATCCCCAGGGCGCCCCGGCGGTGCCGGCGATCGTGAGGTACCGCATGACCACCGTCACCGGGGCCCATTTTCGTCGGAAGATCACCCAAAACAAGGCCCGGTCCAAATCTCTGACTGTCCGTAAAAATTCTTTCAAACGCTATCCGCGGGTTGTGGGTGCACGTGAGACGTGGAGACCGTCGGAACGCATTCTACTCCGTGGCGGCCCGCCTCTGCGCTTTTGGGATGAAGAATATAAGGTGGCTACTTCTCGTTGCCGTTTCTGTTCCTCTTGAGCATCGGCCGTTTGCGGGACCCGATCACCTGCCCGTAGTTGAGAAGCGTAACCAGGAAGACCCCGCCGACTATGTTTCCGAGGGTCGTCGGTAGCAGGAAGCCACCGAGATACTGCGTCAACGAGGTCTCGCCGGCGAACACGCCGAGCAGAAACTCTGTCGAGCCCGCTACAGAGTGGGTCAATCCTCCGGCTGGAATGAGGAACGCCAGCAAATACACGAAGAACACCTGTGAGATCGTATCGCGCGAAGCGGCGACCATCCAGGCGATCAAAGCCACCAGCCATCCGCCGAACACGCCCTTGACCATCGTCGTAAAGAAGCCGTACTCGGCTTTTTTGCTTACCTCTTTTAGCAGGATCTCCAAGGCCGAGGGGTCCAGTATCTCCGCGTAGTAGACCGTCGCGGCGAACGCGAGGGTGCCCAACAGGTTGAACAGCAGTACCACCCCCCAGAGTCGCAGCATCCCCAGCAGCCGGTCGCCCCGCGAGAGGACCACCACCACCGGCGTAACGGTGTTCTCGGTGAAAAGCTGCGCCCGGCCAAGCACGACGATAAGGAAACCTATTGGATACACGGCGTACGCCGCCAACCCGATGCCCCCGGTCATAGCGCCGACCACGCCCAGCGCGAGCGCGCTAAACGAGATGTTGAGCCCGGCGGCGAAACCGCTGAAAGCCAACCCCGCGTTCGCCCGTTCGAGCTCTTGTTGCCCATCTTCGACTACGGCTTCTAGTATCTCGCCCGCTGATTTGGATATAGCCATAAGGCCGGTAATGATACTACAAGCTCTCCGAACAAAGGCGATCCAGGTTACAGC
>JBARZM010000090.1:0-6082 GCA_049650095.1 Rubrobacteraceae bacterium
TAGCCGATGGAGTGGTCGCCGCCCATTATCACCGGGAAGACGCCGGCCTCGGCGACGTGGCTGACGGCGTTGGCGATCTGGTCGAAGCTCTTCTCGATGTTCGCCGGGATAACGAAAACGTCCCCAAGGTCCACCGCCCGCAGCGACTCCCGCAGGTCCACGCCGAACTCGTAGTTGTAGGTCGAGTACAACCCCGAGATGCGCCTTATAGCCTGCGGCCCGAACCTGGTCCCCGAACGATAAGTAGTGCCCATGTCGAACGGCGCGCCGAGCACCGCCACATCGTAGTCGGCGATTCCGCGCACGTCCTCCAGGAACGGGAAGCGCATGAACGTGTTGATACCGGCGAAGTGCGGTAGTTCGGTGCGGGCGAAGGTGGAGATAGTCTTGTCCCCGATGGAGTCCGCGCCCGGAAGCCCGATCTCCAGCGCCCGCTCTACTTCCTCTTCCCAACGGTCCGTCGGGATCGACGCTTCGCGTTCACGGGCCTCGTAGCCCGCCAGGCGTTTCAGGGCTTCCTCGTCCGGGGGTCCTATCCTACGATGGTGATGGGGGTGATCATGTCCCACGAATTGCTCCTTTCGGGTAGCTGTTCCACTTCCCGAAATACGAATACCCGGGAAGCTCTCTCTGCCTCCCGGGCTTTTATCCCTCCGTGTGGCGACCGGCTGTTCGCCCGGCCGCTTGCCGCTCTCGGTCACGGACCCGCTATCGTACGCGGCGGAACCCTAGCGACGCGCTCAATCTAAAGAAAACTCTTCACGACTTCTTTGGCCCGCTGGCTAGAATCTACTCTGGATAAGTGGCGTCGTTTTGTCCATCTGTTCAGCATCTTCCGTCTGGAAAGAGGTGTTTGTAAATGTTGGCGTGGACTCCCTTGTTTATGTCCACGACCTGGGAGACCTGGAAGTCTATGCCGATGCTCGCCAGGGAGTATGCGTCCTCGGGAGAGAGGTTCCGCGTCTGGGAGAGGAAGGAGATCGTCTCTCTCACGGCCTCTTTCATCGCCTCGTCGAGGTCTTCGTTTATGCCGGTGACGATCCAGGCGTCCTCCGTTTCGCCCCAGGGGTTTTTGAGGAGAGGCACGTGCTCTTGCTGGAGGCGGTCTTTTTTGTGGAGTATTACTTGAAAAGTCGGGGTTTGAGAGGTTTCAATGGCCGTGAGGCTCACCTCGCCGTTACCCTGCGCGGCGTGTCCGTCGCTGGTGTAGAGGAGGGCTCCGGGCACCTGGACGGGATAGAAAGCCGTCGAACCGGCGGTCATGAGTCGCTTGACGTCCAGGTTGCCGCCGTAAACATCCGGCGGCACGGAGTTGACCATCTCCGAGGTGTTCGGGGCGACGCCGACGATGCCCATAAAGGGTTTCAGCGGTACTTCTATGCCTTCTCCCGCAGGAAAGAGTCCGACCTGTCGTTCGTGGTCGAACTTGAGCAGGTTGCCGTAGTAGTCCTTGCCGTTTAGCGGGTACTCATCGGGGAGGGAGCCTTTGCCGTGGCGGGCGGAGTTGACCCCGTACGACACCCTGGGGTCTATCTGGAGACACCGCACTTCGAGCCAGTCGCCGGGTTCGGCGCCTTCGATGGCGACGGGGCCGGTAACGACGTGCGGCCCCTCGCCCTTCTGCTCCATCTCCTCGAAGACCATGAGCTGGTCGTCCAGGATCTCGCTCTCCGGGATACCCCAACCGGCGAAGAAGTCGTAGGGGTTGCCCTGGTCCGGCAGGATGCCTTCGTGGGAGATCTGCTCTATGGCGACTACGTCGCCGGACGCAACCGTGAGCACCGGCTCCGCGTCGCGGTTCGGCAAGAAGCCCCAACTAATGACCTCGGGCCGGTCGGAGCGCAACAGGTGACGGTTCCCCACGGGGGCGTAGCTGCCCGTGGTGTTCGCGGCGTTACCGTCGTACCCGTTGAGAGCCTCCTGGGCTCCGGCCCGGGAAGCTCCCCATGAGCCACCCACGAGCATCGAGCCCAGGGCGGCCCCCGTACGGAGCAGGAACCCGCTCCGGTTCATTTTGTCCTTCACGATCAAGTCAACCATCGAACCCCCTCCTACACTAGAGACTGGGATGACCTTCCGATCTCCCAGACCCTGAAAACACCGCCCGGTAAGCGGGGCAACTACTTTTCGCCCGCCTCCGAGGGTTACCTGAAGACGATTCCCATGTTACAGATAGCCTCCGCCCGCGCCTTTAGCCGGCAGGCCAAGATATGGGTCTTGGTTTGCGAGATGTTTATCCGGTTGTAGGAGCCTTTACGAGGGGTTACTCTCGAACCTAACCCTTATCGTGGTAGCCATCATCCGGCCCGGAAGAAGCCCGAACGGTACGCCCCGTGTCTTCCTCGAAGGATGGGAAGTAGCCGTCTTCATCGAACTCCATTTCGGCGGCTTCTTCGACCACCTCGACGTTGCCGACCTCCAGTGCTTCTTCAACGAGGTTTTCGGAGAGGTAGACTTCCCGGAGTTCCAGGGTATTGGGGATGCGTAAGAAGCGGGTGTCTTCGGGGGCGACCCCCCAATTGCAGCGCATGGCGGCCTCCAGCGCCCGGCGGTCATGCTCCATTACCATCGGGACTTTGGCCCGCTCGACGAAGGTGCTCGTGAACACGTTCTGGTTCATGGCTTCGTGGTCAATCTCTCCAAAGAGCTGCCCCGTGGTGAAGTCGGCGAGCCCGATGCCCAGCGCGTTACCGTGGGAGGCTTCGCTCACGCCGCCAACGATGATGTACTTGATGCTGGGCGAGGCAGGCTCATCGACGCCGAGGATGCTGAAACGCCCTATAACGTTCGTGTCCATGCCGGTGCCGCTGAAGTTCTTGCCCAACTCGTCCACGAAGAGCACGTCTATATCGGAGACGGGCAGCTTCGGCATTAGCTTGGCCGACTCTTCCAGCAGTTCCTTTTCCCGTTCCATTATTTTTTCCGGTGGGATCGCCTCCAGCATGGCGGTCTCTTCGTAGGCGTTCTCGACGATCCCGACCCCGAAGAGCACCTTGCCCGAGTCGAAGACGCGCTCCGCCACCTCGACCATGAAGTCTTTTATGCCTTCTACGCCATAGGCGTGAAGGTTGAGGGCCTGTTCGTGCTTGCCGAGGCCAATGGCGGACATCTTGCACAGGCCACTCTCTATCTCAGACCGAAAGTCGGTGTGCAACTTGATCCTGCCGACCACGATCACGCCGTCCGCCTCCGCCGCGTGCCGGTCCATGTAGACGGTCGTGCCACGCTCCGTCTCCCCAAGCTCCACGGTCTCCATCGAAGAGCGGATCTCCGCCCCGACCGACTCTTCCGTCACCCCGAGGCTCTCCAATATTTCTACCTGCCCTTCAGCCGTCGCCCCGCCGTGGCTGCCCATCGCCGGCACGATGAATGGAGTTGCTCCGGCTTCTTTCAACAGTTTTACGAGAGACCGCAGGATCACGTCTATGTTAGCGATGCCGCGGCTCCCGGCGGTAAGGGCGACCTCCATGCCGGGTTCGATGCGGGAGGCTATCTCCTCCTTCTCGAACTGCTCCCGCAACGTCTGCTCAACATCCTCCACCCGGGGCCGGGGGAAGTCTTGCCGGACTTTCACTACTTTCGGGAACGCCATTCTTCTAACTCCCTTCATTCTCTTGCGGGTCCGCCAGGACGCGTGCGAGGTCCATGGCGGTTTGCAGGCTCGTGTGGTCCGCCTTGCCGGTACCGGCGATATCGAACGCCGTGCCGTGGTCCACGCTGGTGCGGAAGAAAGGTAGGCCCACGGTTACGTTGACCCCGCTCTCGAACCCGAGGAGCTTTATGGGGACGTGGCCCTGATCATGGTACTGGACGACCACCATGTCGAACTCGCCCTTACGCGCCCGCGAAAAGACAGTGTCGGCGGCCCACGGACCGCTGGCTTCTATTCCCTCTTCCCTGGCCTGCACGACCGCCGGTCTTATACGCTCCGCGTCTTCGTTGCCGAAGAGGCCGTTCTCCCCGGCGTGGGGGTTGATCCCTGCTACCGCTATCTTGGGTTCGGAGACGCCGAGCTTTAGCAAGGCGTCGCGGGCCAGACGGATGACGGCGAGCTCCCGCTCCGGTCGCGCGCGGTCTATGGCTTCTTTTAGGGATACGTGGGTGCTGACGTGGATGACGCGCAGGTCTTCGGCGACGAGCATCATGGCGTAGTCTTTCGTATCCGTAAGTTCCGCGAGTATCTCGGTGTGACCCGGGTATTTGTGTCCGCCAAGGTGCATGGCTTCCTTATTCAGCGGCGCGGTGCAGACGGCCTGGGCCTCGCCTTTCAGGGCGAGTTCCGTCGCCTTCTTCACGTACCCAAACGCGGCGGACCCGGCCCGGGCGTCCAGTTCGCCGAACGGCAGGTCTTTGGGAAGGTCGCTCGCCGGGATGAGATCCACCACCCCCGGCTCGAAACTTCCTTCATCCGGCCTCGGTATAACGTTCAGGCTAAGGTCGAGGTCAAGCAAGTTTATGGCTCTTTCGAGGATAGTTTCGTCGCCGACGACTACCGCCCGGGTTTCGGCAAATTGAGGATTTGCGAAGGTTTTGGCTATTATCTCCGGGCCTACGCCGGCTGGATCTCCGAGTGTTACGGCGACGAGAGGTGGTTTCAAAGTTGTTTTCCCTTTCCCTCGGGCCCGCGCCCGAGCGCGTGCAAGGCGTGTAAGAGAGTTTCGGGAGTTCCGAAGCCTCCCGCCTTCGTTATCGTCGGGTAGGGGCTAGGGCAGATCAGGGTCCCCCTCGCCACTCCCGGCTCTATCTCACCTTCCAACATGATACCCCGGGCGCCCAGCCTCCGCGACACGTGTATGGCGGTGTCCCCACCGGTCAGCACCAGGGCGTCGAACAGGCCGCCTTCCGAGAGCTTCGAGACCACCTCCGCCAGGCCTCTCACTACGCGACCGGCGGCGCCTTCGGGCAGTTCCTCCTCCGAGGAGCGCAAAGCGACGCTCTTTCCATCGGTGAGAAGACTTCCCGCCGTCCGCGAAGCTTCCTCCACCGGGCCGTCTTTCCCGGCGGCCAAATCCGCCGCGGAGAGCGTCACGGCCTCGACCCCGGGCTCTTCTTCCAGACGCCGGAGTTGTCCCCGGGAGGTCTCGTTCGTACTGCCCACCACCGCCAGAACGCGGCCCGACGGCGCGACCAGCCCCGAAACGTTTCGCCCGGTCGCTACATCCGGCGACGGATTCTCTCCGGCGCGCGGACCGGGGTAAACGTCTCCGTAAGCCTTGACGAGACCCGCGGAGCCTACCCACAAGACCTCCGACGGGTCCGGCACAGCCTCCACCAAAGCCTTCAGGTGGGTGTCGTGGGCCGCGTCGGCCACGACCCACCGGTACTCTTCGAGCGCCCTCCGCACGGAGGCTGCTTCACTTAGGACTCCGGTCTCCAGCGTACCGATCTCGATTGCGCCAGTCCCCGCTAACAGCGTCGGGATATGTCCCTCTTTCACGGGTGTCCCGGGGTCTTCCGAGAACCCTGTTTCTTGGACGGGTTCGCCGTGGACCATCAGGAAACCTTTGTGGGTCGTACGGCCGTTGCCGGGGAAAGCCGGGGCGATGATCGCGCCGGACCGGCCACCCTCCCGGAAAGCGGCCTCTACCTCCTCGGCGACCGGGCCGCGCAGGGTAGAATCTATTTTTTTGTAGAGAACCCGGGCATCTTTCAGGCGCCGGGCGGCTTCCGAGACCCGGGCGCCGGCGGCGCCGGTATCCCGTTGGCGGGAATCGGTGTCCACGACTACGACGTCGAGGTCGCCGGAGGGGGGAAATGGCGCGTCGTGGAACATAACCGCGACCCGGTATCCGGCGCGGGCCAACTGGGCCCCGGAATCCATCGCCCCCGTAAGATCGTCCGCGATTATCCCAACCTGCATCCAACCCACCCCAAAGTCATCCTACGAAGCCTAAAGATACCATCCCCGTACCCAGCGTTGCCCAGGCCCACCGGCCCGACAGCGTCCCGCAAGGCATCTTCGGAACTCTCTTGACACGCGTTCTCCAGGTTGTGTAACATTCATCCAGGGAATTGGAATGCCGTTCCATAAACGGTGAGACAAGGACGGGGAATTGGTGGAGACCATCAACCGGGGTTCGGC
>JBARZM010000091.1:0-5357 GCA_049650095.1 Rubrobacteraceae bacterium
GAACCAACTCTGGCCGCTCAAGTACGAGTGGGCCTGGGAGCACTACCTAAACGGCTGCTCCAACAACTGGATGCCCACTGAAGTCCCGATGCAGAAAGACGTTACCCTTTGGCACTCCGACCGGCTACCCGAAGGAGAGCGGCTCGTCATCATGCGCAACCTGGGCTTCTTCTCGACCGGTGAGAGCCTGGTCTGCAACAACATCGTGCTCTCCATCTTCGAGCACATCACCAACCCCGAGGCGCGGCAGTACCTCTTGCGCCAGGCGTTCGAGGAGGCCATCCACACGCACACCTTCCACTACATCGTGGAGTCGCTCGGTCTGGACGGGCGCGAGGTCTTCAACATGTACAACGAGGTGGACTCCATCCGGGGCAAAGACGAGTTCGTCATGTCGCTGACCGAGTCCGTCATGCGCCCGGACTTCTCGACCCGGACGACGGAAGGCATTCAGGAGTTCATCAAGAACCTGGTCGGGTTCTACGTGATCATGGAGGGCATCTTCTTCTACTCCGGGTTCGTGATGATCCTCTCCTTCCACCGGCAGAACCGGATGACCGGCATCGGGGAGCAGTTCCAGTACATCCTGCGCGACGAGACGGTGCATCTGAACTTCGGCGTTGACCTCATCAACACCATAAAGGAAGAGAACCGCGAAGCCTGGACGCCGGACCTCAAAGACGAGATAGTCGAGATGATCCGGTCGGCCGTAGAGTACGAGATAGCCTACGCCCAAGAATGCCTCCCCGACGGGGTACTCGGACTGAACTCCGGCCTCTTCCGGGAGTACGTCCAGTTCGTCGCCGACCGGCGCCTGGGGCGCATCGGTCTGCCAGCCCAGTACGGCTCGCGCAACCCATTTCCGTGGATGAGCGAGACGATGGACCTCGCCAAGGAGAAGAACTTCTTCGAGACCCGCGTAACCGAGTACCAGAGCGCCGGCTCTCTCGTATGGGACTGAAAGGTATGATCGGCTTGCGAGAGAAACAGAGGAGAGACGGATGACCGAAATAAAAGCTTATGCGCCTGGTATCTACGCCCGCTCCGAGGAACTGGTACAGGCAACCCGCGACTTCGACCGGGACCGCGCCACCGAAGAAGCGGTCGAGAAGCGGCAGGACGAAGACCTGAGGAACTTGCTGCAAACCCAGAGAGACGCTGGCCTCGACTACCTCTCCGACGGAATGTTGAACTGGCAGGACATCTTCCGCCCCTTCGATACGGCGGCTCAAGGTTTGCGCCCCGGTCCCCTGACGCGTTTCCTGAACACGAACACGTTCTTACGGGCGCCGGTAGCCGAGGTGGAGACACCGAAGTTGTCCGAGCCCCTGGGAGACCCCTTCTTCCGTATCGGAGACCTGCCGCGCGGTGGATGGATAGCGACGCTGCCCTCGCCGCACGCCCTTGCGGTCACCGCGGCGGGTGAGCTGGAACCGCGCGTGGTCGCCGATACGGTGATCGGACCTCAGATACAGTGGCTCGCCGGTAATGGCTGCGCGATGGTCGTCTTGCAGGAGACCGCCCTCTTCGGTAGGAGAAGCGACGTCTTCGGGCTCGGCGAAGCGCTGGAGGCTCTGGAGAGCCCCGTACCGCTCGCGCTACAACTCCCGTTCGGCGACGCTGGAGAGGTGCTCGGCGAACTGGTGGAACTCGACGTAAAAGCCATCGGGGTAGACTTCTACGCTACGGACCTGGCTGCCCTGCCGCGCCCGTTCCCCAAGACCTTGCTCGCGGGGGTGATAGACGCCCGCAACTCGTTGTTGGAGGAGCCCGAAGAGATCGCGGCCTTCGGACGGCAACTTCTGGAGGAGCTCGAAGGAGAGTTGCATCTGGTGCCGAACGGCGACCTGCAGTTCGTGCCGGAGAAGATAGCCCGCGAGAAGTTGCTGCGTCTCGGCGCGGCGGCCAATATCCTGAAGGAGGAACAGTAGCATGAGCGAGGTAAAGTTCGTAACCCGGGAGATCGGGAGCCTCGCCAAACCCGGCTGGCGCGTAAAGTCCATCGCCGGACGTCCCGTCGAAGAGACGGATGTAGAGTACGCCCGCAAGTGGGGCGAACGGCTCGGCGTAGACACTGAAGAGCTTACGGAGGTACTCAGCAAAGGCACGGGGTTCTCGGACTCGGAGAAAGCCAGGATCCAGGACCAGGCCGCCCTCTACGGCATCCGCCTTCTGGAAAGCTCGGGGCTAGACGTAGTCTACGATGGCGAACAACGCCGCAGCGAGATGTACGACCACGCCGTAAAACACGCCTACGGCTTCGAGACCCGGGGCACGGTCCGCTCGTGGGACAACAAGTACTACACCAAAGCCGCCGTGGTCGGGAAACCGTCCGTGGAAGGTACTTACGACCTCGAAGAGTACGAATTCGTCCGCGGCCACACCGATCGTACAGTGAAGGTCCCGTTTACCGGCGCCTACACCGTCATGGACTGGTCCTACGACGAGCACTACGCTGGAGAGAGCAGCCTGCTCGGAGCTTCCGCCGAACGCCGGATGGAGGCCCGGCGTCAGTTCGGAGTGGATGCTGCCCGCGACGTGGTGCGGCCGAATTTGGCCGGGATCGTCGAGGCCGGGGCCGACTGGGTCCAGATCGACGAGCCCGCCGCCACCACCCGCCCGGAGGAGGTGCCGCTCGTCGTCGAGACCTTCAACGCTACCCGCGCTGGCATAGACGCCCGCGCCTCCATGCACATCTGTTTCTCCGATTACAACTGCCTCTTCCCCCACATCGAGGAGCTGGACGACTGCTACGAGCTGCAGCTAGAGTTCTCCAACCGCGACTCGCTGGAGCCCGGCACGAGGGCCGAAGACCGGCCCGGCTACGCAATCCTGGATCGGTTCCGCGAGAGTGAGTGGGACGGCAAGGTCGGGCTGGGGGTCATAGACATCCACACGGACTTCATCGAGCCGCCGGAGTTGGTGCGCGACCGTATCCTGTATGCGGCGGACGTGCTGGGACCGGAGCGGATAGAGGTCAACACCGACTGTGGCTTGCGTACCCGCAGTTGGGAGGTCTCCTACGAGAAGCTCGTGAATATGGTGGAAGGCGCCCGGCTGGCCGAGAACGAGCTGAACGGTTCTTGAAAGGGGATCGGTCTTTAGCCGAGTACGTCTTCGGCGGAGAGTTCCAACCCGGAGACCGTCTCGGACTTTAGGGACTCGCCCCGCTTTGCCCGCAGAGTTTGCCGGTACCCGCCGGAGGCTGGTCGGGAATGAGCTTCTATAGTTTCGGTTGCCAGGTTTACGAGCCAGGTTTCGGGTATGCCGGCGCGGGCGTAGAGCGGTAGCTTGACCTCCGTATCGTACTCCGCCGAGGTGTCGGAAACCTCGATCACCAGCAATACATCATCCGGGCCGGGGTGCTCGCTGGAGTAGAAGTCTTCGCGGGGTTTCAGCAGCGCCAGATCCGGTTCAGGTTCTGAATTATCGTCGAGGCGAACGGGACATTGGGTACTTATAATGCGCTCTCTCGGTGAATGTTGGCTCAACAAAGCTTCGAGTCTTCTTACACACGCCGCATGGCGGCTACCCATCGCTGCCATCTCCACGATCACCCCCTCGACGAGCTCCACGCGCTCGTTTTCCCCTAACACCCCGGCTTCGGCCATCCGGTAGTACTCGGGGACGCTGAAGCGTTTTTCCCAACTCTGAACGGGCGAATGTTCGTGTTTGATGGCCTGCATAAGCTCCCGGCTCAAATGTTAGCATACTCGCAAAAGTCAAAAACCGGAGGACAAAAGATGATATCCGAAGAGCAGGTGCGCCACGTCGCCAACCTGGCGAGGTTGGGTCTGACGGACGAGGAAGTAGAGAGGATGGGCGACCAACTCGGGGCCATCCTGGAGAGCATAGACAAGATCGGGGAGCTCGACCTGGCAGACGTACCGCCTACGGCCAACCCCCTGAACCTCACGAACGTCCTACGGCCCGATGAGCCGCATGAGGAACTGCCCCGGGAAGAAGCCCTCGCACCCGCGCCGGAGCCCGCGGGTGACCTGTTCTCCGTGCCGAGGATAGACTGATGCTGGATCTCACCGCCTACGAACTGTCCCAAAAGATAGAAGCCGGCGACATCTCCGCCCGCGAAGCCGCCGAGGCCGCCAACCAGCGCGTCGAAGAGGTCGAAGGCGACGTAAACGCCTTCGTAACGACGACACCAGAGCTGGCCGTCGGGCGGGCGGACCGTATAGACGAACGCCTGAAAAACGGCGGAGTAAAGCTCTGGGAGGGCGTGCCGCTGGCGGTCAAGGACGTGCTCTCTACCCGTGGGGTGCGGACCACCTGCGGCTCTAAGATGCTCGAGAACTTCGAGCCGCTCTACGACGCCTCGGCGCTGCGGAGCTTCGGGGAAGACCTGATTATGGTCGGCAAGGCCAACTGCGACGAGTTCGCCATGGGTTCCTCCACGGAGAACTCGGCCTACGGCCCTACCCGCAACCCCTGGGACCTGGGCCGGGTGCCGGGCGGCTCCTCGGGCGGTTCGGCGGCGGCGGTGGCCGCCGGGGAAGGTTGGTGGGCCTTGGGCACGGACACCGGAGGCTCCGTGCGCCAGCCGGCGGCGCTGTGTGGCATCGTCGGGCTCAAGCCGACTTACGGGCGGGTTTCGAGGAGTGGGCTAATAGCCTTCGGTTCGTCTCTGGACCAGATCGGGCCTCTCACCCGCGACGTGCGGGACGCGGCGCTCCTGCTCCAGGCGACCGCCGGCCACGATCCCTACGACTCCACCAGCGCGAACGTCGAGGTCCCGGACTACCTGACGGAGCTCGAAAACGGCGTCTCCGGGCTCCGGGTCGGCGTCGTGACCGAGTTGATGGATGACCGGATAGATGCCGGCGTGCGCGATGTTACGGGCAAGGTAGCCCGGGACCTGGAGGAGGCCGGGGCCGAGGTGGGGGAGGTTAACCTGCCGCACGCCTACTATGCTTTGGAGGCCTACTACATCATCGCCCCGGCCGAAGTCTCTTCCAACTTGGCCCGTTTCGACGGGGTGCGGTACGGGCTGCGGGTCCCGGCTGACGGCGTGCACGAGATGTACCGCAGGACCCGCGAAGAAGGTTTTGGGGACGAGGTGAAGCGCAGGATCATGCTCGGCGCCTACGCCCTCTCCAGCGGCTACTACGACGCCTACTACTCCCAGGCCCAAAAAGTCCGGACGCGCATAATAGAGGACTTCAAGGCCGCCTTCGGCCAATATGACGTGCTGCTCTCACCGACCTCGCCTTCGGTCGCGTTCGAGATCGGGGCGAAGACCGACGACCCGCTCGCCATGTATCTCCAGGACATCTGCGCCGTCCCCGCAAGCCTCGCCGGTATACCGGCCATCAGCGTCCCCGGCGGTCTCTCGGAAGGTTTGC
>JBARZM010000092.1:0-23121 GCA_049650095.1 Rubrobacteraceae bacterium
TCGGCCATCTTGTCGCGGGTCTCGATGGAGGCGCTGCCGATGTGCGGGGCGAGGACGGCGTTTTCTAGTTCGAGGAGTTTAGGATGTACCTCGGGTTCTTCTTCGTAGACGTCGAGGCCGGCGGCGAAGATGCTTTTGTTTTCGAGGGCTTCGGCGAGGGCTGCTTCGTCCACTACCGGACCACGAGAGCTGTTGACGAGAACGGCGGTGGGCTTCATTAGTCCGAGTTCGTCCGCGCCGACGAGGTGTCGGGTCTCGTCGGTGAGCGGGGTGTGGATGGAAACAAAGTCGCTCTCTCTCAGCAACTCGTCGAGTTCTACTTTTCGTGCTCCTAGCTCTTTTTCGGCGGCGTCTTTTCGGGAGCGGGCGGTGTAGAGGATGTCCATGCCGAAGCCTTTGGCGCGGCGGGCGACGGCTTGACCAATACCGCCGAAGCCGACTATGCCTAGAGTCTTGCCCCACACATCCGGGCCGATCAGTTGCTTTGGTCCCCAGGCTTCCCACTTGCCGGCTCTTAGAAATCGCTCGGCCTCACCGAGACGGCGGGCGGCGGCCAGGAGCAGCATGAAGGCGGTGTCCGCGGTGGTTTCTTCGAGGATGCCGGGGGTGTTGGTGACGATGATGCCGCGTTCGGTGGCGGCTTGCACGTCTATGTTATCGTAGCCGACGGCCATGTTGGCGACGACCTTGAGGTTTTCTCCGGCCGCGTCTATGACCTCGGCGTCTATAGTCTCGGAGACGGTGCAGAGTATCGCCGCTGCGCCACCGGCGGCTTCGAGTAGCTTGTCCTGATCCGGCGGTTCTTCGGAGAGGACGGTTACGTCGAAGTCTTCGAGGAGGCGGAGCCCGGCATCCGGGATCTCACGGGCTACTAATACTTTCTTGTTCTTTAACTCCAAGTCTCGTCCAACCTACTAGAATAGAAGTCTAACGCTTCTTTGTAAGACTTTATTCCCGCGTCGGATGTGGTCTCGATCAGGTTTCTAAGCAACGTCTCGACCGATTCTCTATGTTTCCCAGCGTTGTACAACGCCACCGACAGGAAAACCTGCATTGCACGTTCTCCAGGAAACTCAGATACTCCACGACGTAGCACCTCTACAGCCTCCGCATACTCACCAAGTGCCCTGTGACTGCTACCCAATCCCAGGAATGCGCTGACTCGTGCTTCCCCGGCTATTCCCTCGGCGATAGTCTTTGAGTAGTAGGGTAGCGCCTCACGCTCTCGACCTTGAAGGTCACAAATACATGCCATCTGATAATTAGCCTCTGCATCATCCGGTAATTCAACCAAAACGCGGGAGAGCAGAGACTCCGTTTCTTCCAGGTCTCCGCCTTCCCGCAAACTTATGGCTTGCCGCAACTCAAGGCCCGGCAACGTAGCCTCCTCTAGTTGTCCTCGTTGAGAAGTTCGCGCAGTACGGTGTGGAGGATGCCACCGTTTTTGAGGTACTCGACCTCTACCGGCGAGTCTACGCGGGCGATGGTGGTGAACTCCTTTTCGTCGCCGTCCTCACTCGTGGCTTTGACTTTGACCTCGGAACCCGGTTCCAGTCCGGAGATGCCTTCGACGTCGAAGGTCTCGGTACCGTCGAGGCCCAGGCTTTCGGCGCCTTCGCCGTCGGCGAACTGGAGCGGGAGGACGCCCATGCCGATGAGGTTGGACCGGTGTATCCGTTCGTAACTCTGGGCTATGACGACTTTTATGCCCAGGAGCAAGGTGCCCTTGGCGGCCCAGTCGCGGGAGGAGCCGCTGCCGTACTGTTCACCGGCGAGCACGACGAGCGGTATGTCCTCTTCCTGGTACTTCATCGCGGCGTCGTAGATGCTCGTCTCCTCGTCCTCCGGGAAGTAGATGGTATAGCCACCTTCCCTATCCACGAGATCGTTGCGGAGCCGGATGTTGCCGAACGTACCCCGCACCATGACTTCGTGGTTGCCGCGCCGGGAACCGAAGGAGTTGAACTCCCGGTACTCGACGCCGTTTTCTTGCAGGTACTGCCCGGCGGGGCTGTTGCGCGGGATGGCGCCGGCCGGGGAGATGTGGTCCGTCGTTACCGAGTCTCCGACCTTTACGAGTACCCGGGCGCCGGAGATGTCTTGCAACGGCTCCGGCTCGGGAGAGAGGTCGTCGAAGAAATTTGGTTCTTTGACGTAGGTGGACTCCGGGTCCCACTCGTAGAGTTCGCCCTCGGGGACGTCCACCTCGTTCCACTGCTCGTTGCCGGTGTAGACGTTGCCGTACTGCTCGTTGAACATGGAGGGGTCCAGGGAGTTCTCTACCGTTTGGCTGATCTCCTCTTGCGACGGCCAGATGTCCTTCAGATACACCGGGTTGCCATCGGAGTCTTCACCCAGGGGATCGTTGACCAGGTCGATGTCCACCTTGCCGGCGAGCGCGTAGGCCACGACCAGCGGCGGCGAGGCCAGGTAGTTCGCCTTTACGTCCGGGTTGATGCGGCCCTCGAAGTTCCGGTTTCCGGAAAGGACGGCCGCGACGACCAGCTCGTTCTCCTCGACGGCCTCGGAGATTTCTTCCGGCAGCGGCCCGGAGTTCCCGATGCACGTCGTGCAGCCGTAGCCGACAACGTTGAACTTGAGCTGCTCCAGGTACGGCAAAAGCTCGGAATTCTCCAGGTACTCCGTGACGACTTTCGAGCCGGGGGCGAGGCTGGTCTTTACGTGGGGGTCTACGGTGAGGCCCTTTTCAACGGCCCTCTTCGCGAGTAGGCCGGCCCCGATCATGACCGACGGATTAGAGGTGTTGGTGCAACTCGTGATCGCCGCTATGACGGCGGAACCGTGCTTTAGATACGCTTCCTCGCCGTCGAGCGTGACCGTTACGGTGCCGCCTTCGTCGACGGGCGCATCCACTTTCGAGCTACCGATCTGGCGCGGCGGATCTTCGTCCTCGATGTCCGGGTTCGGCGTGTCGCTCGCCTCCATGGATTCTTCGTCGGCCGCGTCGTAGGCGGTGCCGTTCGATGAACCGTTCGATCCGTTCGTCCCGACCATCTCCGCCAGCACTTCCTGGAAGGAGTCGTTCATGTCCGCCAGCGCGATGCGGTCCTGCGGACGCCGCGGCCCGGCGAGGCTCGCCTCGACCGTGCCGAGATCCAACTCCAACGTCTCCGAGAAGCGGGGCTCCGGCGTGTCGTCGGTGCGGAAGAGGTTTTGCTCTTTGTAGTAGCGCTCCACGAGGTCTACCAGCTCTTCATCGCGGCCCGTGCCGCGCAGGTACTTCAGCGTCTCGTCGTCCACCGGGAAGAAGGTCGTCGTCACCCCGAACTCGGGGGACATGTTTGCGATGGTCGCCCGGTCCGCCAGGGTTAGCCGGCTAAGACCGTCGCCGTAGAACTCGACGAACTTGCCGACGACGCCGTGCGAGCGAAGGATCTGGGTGACGGTGAGCACGAGGTCGGTGGCGGTTACGCCCTCCCCAAGGGCGCCGGTCAGCTTGAAGCCGATGACTTCGGGGACCAGCATGTAGTAGGGCTGGCCGAGGACGACGGCTTCGGCCTCGATGCCGCCCACGCCCCAACCGAGGACGCCGAGGCCGTTGATCATGGTGGTGTGGCTGTCGGTGCCCACGAGCGTATCCGGGTAGGCGACCCCGTCTTTCGTCTGCACGACCTTCGCCAGAAACTCCAGGTTCACCTGATGCACGATGCCGGTCGCCGGCGGCACGACGGTGAAGTCGTCGAACGCCTGCTGGCCCCACTTCAAGAACTCGTACCGCTCCTTGTTCCGCTCGAACTCCCGCTCGGCGTTGAACTGGAGCGCCATCTCGTTGCCGTACATGTCCACCTGAACCGAGTGGTCGATGACCAGGTCCGACGGCACTAGAGGTTGAATCTTCGCCGGGTCCCCGCCGAGCTTCTCCATCGCGCTCCGCATCGCGGCGAGGTCCACGACCGCCGGAACTCCGGTGAAGTCCTGCATAACGACCCGCGCCGGCAGGAACGGCAACTCACCGCCAACAGTATCCGGCCAGTTGGAGAGCATCTCTACGGTGTCGTCGTCCACGAACTTGCCGCCGTTATTTCTAAGCAAAGACTCCAGCAGCACCCGGACCGAGAACGGTAGAGAGAAAATGTCTCCCGAAACCTGTTCGTCGAGTTTTTTGAGGCTGTAAATTTCTACTTCACCGGAGTCGGTCTCGAGTTTGGCCTGTGTATCGAAGGAGTTGTTCTCTGACATGTCCGCGCAGCCCTCTCTCTATGGTCTATTCTTCCCTAATTATAAATGATCTCACGTCGCCCGGAGTCCGGCGCGAACGCCCCGGCCCGGCCTCGTTATACTCCGCCTATGGCGAAGCGCGGTTACAACCGGGACACGATCCGGGGCGGGGCGAGCGACTGGGACGTTTCCCGGCCGTTTTCGAGCTACCTGCGGCTGCTCGGCGCCCTGAGCCTGCACCCGGTCCGCTTTTTCACGGTGTTGCCCCGCGTGCCGGATATGCGGGCGCCGGGACTTTTTCTAGGGTTCTGCGGAATCCTGACGGCGCTGTTCTGGTTCGTCGCCGGTGGACTTTTTCCGGCACTCCTGGCGCTTCTGCTGCCCTTGCCGCTCTCGTTGGCCGTGGCGGGTCTCTACTATCTGGGTTCGGCCGGCGGGCGTTACGGGTACGTCGTTACCTGGCGGGCTACCGCTTATCCTCTCGGGTTCTACCTGCCACTCTCGGCGGCGCCGGGGCTGCGGTGGGTGGCCGGGGTTTACGTGGGCGTCGTACTACTCTCCATCGGGCTGACGGTCGTGCGGGAGATTTCCACTGTAAGAGCCGTGTTGGTCTCGGTCTTGGTGACGGCTTTACTTCTCTTCGGACTCTGGTGGGTCGTGTAAGTCGCCCATGAACTCCAGGGCGACGTGGTCGGTCTCGACAAAGCCCAGGGAGCGGTAGAACTCCCGGGCGGTGGTGTTGTCGCCCGTGGCGATCAACTCTATCACCGTGGCTTCGTGGCCGGAGGCTTGTCTACGAACCTCCTCGACGAGCAGCTTTCCGACGCCGGCGCGCCGGTGTTCCTCGGCCACTACGAGCATCGGCACCTCGACCACCACGTCGCCGTGGGCCAGATCCGGCTTGATCCAAAAGCTCACCACCCCCGAAATGCCGCCCTCTCCTTCGGCCACGAGCGTAAACGCCCGGGGCTCTTCCCGAAGCTCCTCGAACCTCGTCCGGACCGATTTACGGGTGGGCGGGGAATCTCCGACCGCGGCGGCCAACTCCCGGGCGAGAGAGTAAATCCCCTCCTCATCCTCGGAGTTCGCTTCCCTGACCTGCGGATCCGCCACCTGGAACGTCCTCTCTGAAACTTCGCGCGACGCCGCGCGTGAAGTCGTATGTACCCTCATACCGGACGGTCTGACACCTACCCGCCCGATACGACACTACAATACACCTAAGAGATAGAAGACAGAATAGGAGAAATATGGGACGCAGAGCCATGGTAATAGTACTGGACGGCCTCGGGGCCGGCAACGCCCCGGACGCCGCGGAATTCGGCGACGTGGGGGCGGACACCCTGGGCAACACGGCGAGGGCCGTCGGCGGCCTCGACGCCCCGAACCTGGCCTCCCTGGGCCTCGGGAATATCGGAGAGATAGAAGGCGTGCCGGCAACCGATTCTTCCGGCGCCTCATACGGGCTCATGGTCGAACGTTCGGCGGCCAAGGCCACGCTCGCCGGGCACTGGGAAATGATGGGCCTCGTTCTCGACGACCCTTTACCGACCTACCCGGACGGCTTTCCCGAGGAGATCATCCTGCGCTTCGAGGACGAGACCGGCCGCGAGGTCATCGGCAACCGGCCGGCCTCCGGCACCCAGATCATCGAGGAGCTGGGGCCGGACCAGGAGAAGACAGGCTCCTGGATCCTCTACACCTCCGCGGATTCGGTCTTTCAACTCGCGGCGCATACAGACGTCATCCCGCTCGAAGAGCTCTACGAGGCCTGCGAGGCGGCCCACGAGATGCTGATTGGCGAAGGTTCCGTAATGGTCGAGCGCGTCATAGCGCGACCCTTCCACGGCCGGGAAGGCAACTACGAGCGGGAGAACGAGAACCGTCACGACTACGGCATCACCCCACCCCGGGATACTTACATGGACCTCATCAAAAACGCCGGCCACGAAGTCGTGGCGGTCGGAAAGATCCGGGACATCTTCGACGGCAGAGGCGTAACCAACCATTTCCCCGGCCAACCCGACGACGCCGCAAAGGTGGATGCGGTCCTCCAGGCTCTGGAAGAGACGGACTCCGGACTAATCTTCGCCAACCTCGTGGACTTCGACGCCAAATACGGCCACCGCCGCGACCCGGAAGGCATGGCCGGGAACATAAAGCGCTTTGACGACCGGCTACCGGAATTGCTCGAATCCATTACCGGGGACGACCTGCTCGTTGTCACCGCCGACCACGGCAACGACCCAACTTTCAAAGGCACGGACCACACCCGCGAGCGGGCGCCGCTCTTGGTCGTCGGCGGCGGTCCGGCGCGGAGCTTGGGTATCAGGGAAGGCTTCTACGACCTCGGCGCCACGGTGGCGGCCTGGCTCGGGGTGGAGAAGGAGGATCTTCCCGGAGAGGTGTTTCTCGGGTGAGCGTGGTGCTGGAAGCTATCGGGACGAAGAAATTCGGCGGCGGGCTCTCGGAGGAGACCATACAGGAGGTCGTCGAAGGCTACACTACCGGCGACGTGCCCGACTACCAGATGTCGTCGCTCCTCATGGCGATCTTCATCCAGGGGATGGATTACGAGGAGACGTTGGCCCTCACGCGGGCGATGGCGGAATCCGGCGCATCGTACTCGTTTCCGGGATGCGTGGACAAGCACTCGACCGGCGGGGTCGGGGATAAGATATCCCTGATCTCCTTGCCCATCGCCGCCGCCTGCGGGGCGCCCGTTGCAAAGCTCTCGGGGCGCGGCCTCGGCCAAACCGGCGGCACCATAGACAAGCTGGAATCGGTGCCCGGCTTCTCGGCCGGCCTTACGGACGAGGGCTTTCACCGGCAGGTCGAAGAGGTCGGACTGGCTATTATCGAGGCTGGGGACCTGGCGCCGGCGGACAAGGCGATCTACGCCCTCCGGGACACGACCGGCACGGTAGATTCTCTTCCGCTTATTGGCTCCTCGATCGTCTCCAAGAAGGTCGCCACGGGCGCGGGACACTTGCTCTACGACGTTAAATGCGGCTCCGGCGCGTTCATGAAGACTCCCGATGATGCGCGGGAGCTGGCGGAGCTTCTCGTGCGGTTGAGCGAGTCGCTCGGCGTCCGGGCTTCGGCCCTGATCACGGGCATGGAAGAGCCTCTCGGGAGCGCCATCGGCAACGCCCTGGAAGTCCGCGAAGCCGTTCGTTTCTTGAAGGACGAACCGGTCCCGGAGGACCTGGCCCACGAGGCCCGTCTCGTGGCCGTACGACTCCTGGAACTGAAAGGCATGCCGGACCCGGAAGCCGCCGTGGAGGACGCCATCTCATCCGGCTCGGCCTACGAGAAGCTCCAAGAATTCATCCGGGCCCAGGGCGGCGACCCCGGCGCGCTCGAAGAGCTGCCAATATCCGGGGAATTCCGGGAGGTGAAATCTCCGCAAAGCGGATACGTCTCGCGCTTCGCCGCCCTCGGGATCGGGCAGGCCGCGCTCGCGCTGGGCGCCGGCCGGGAGAAAAAGAGCGACGAAGTGGACCCCGGCGCCGGTGTGGAAATACTCGTGAAAGCGGGAGACCGGATAGAAAAAGGCGATCCAACAGCCCGGCTCTACGGCGGGCGCGACGCCGGGCGGGCCGAGAAGTTGGTCGGGGAGGCCCTGCGCCTCTCCGAAGAGCCGCCAGAGCCGGCTCCTGCTATCCTGGATAGCCTGTAGAAAAGAGGCTTCAGGCATCGGGTGTCAGGCATCAGCAAAACCCCGAAACCTGTAGCCTGACACCTCAGACGACCGAAGGGAGTCGAGATGAGCCCAGTTCACATCCGCGCGGAGCCCGGTGATTTCGCCGAGAACGTCCTGTTGCCGGGAGACCCGCGCCGGGCCCGGTACATCGCGGAGAACTTCTTCGACGACGCGAAGCTCGTAAGCGAGGAGCGCGGCATGCTCGGCTACACCGGCACCTACAAGGGAGACCCCGTCTCCGTCCAGACGACGGGCATGGGATGTCCCAGCGCGTCCATCATCACCGAGGAGCTTATCCAGCTTGGCGCGAAGAACCTTTTGCGGGTTGGGACCTGCGGTGGATACGCCGACGGCATGCAGCTCGGGGATCTCGTAATAGCCACCGCGGCGACCGCCCAGGACGGCACCGTCGCCGCCCTCACGAAAGGCGTCCCCTACGCCCCGGCCCCGCATTTTGATCTGGTTCACGCTGCCCACCACGCGGCGGAGGATGCCGGACGGCGGACGTTCATGGGCCCGATCGTCAGCTCGGACCTGTTCTACGATCCGGACGAAGACCCGCGTGGCACGTGGGGCAACCTGGGGGTCCTGGCCGTGGAGATGGAGGCTGCGGCGATCTTCACCATAGCCGCCATGCACGGCGTGCGGGCCGGGTGCGTGCTTACGGTCTCCGACACCATCGGCGAAGAAGTCGTGCGGATCAGCGACGAAGACCTCCAGCGTTCCGTGGACGACATGATGGCGCTGGCGCTCGACACCCTCAAGGCCTTAAACTAGTAACCTCCTGAAGTAGCTGGTACAAGCGGGAACGGGCGAGGGCGGCTTTTGACGATACTCAACGAATCCGGCGTGCCGGACGTACTCTCTCCGCTGTACGCCGTGGGCGCGTTGGCGGAGAGGCTTCCAAATACCCTGGTAGTCGTGGTCGGCACCCGCCTCGAAACATACCTGTCCCGGACCTTGCCGGCCGACCTGTCTCCCGGCGGCGAAGTCCAGGCGAACCCGCGGGTGCTCTCCGTCGTTCTGGATTCCGAAGAGCCGCCGGAGCAGGGCCGGCTCGCCTCCCGACTGGCCGAAGCCGCCGCCGGGATAAGCGGCATAGAATCCCTTTTAGTAGTCGCCGGCCATTCGATGGAGTTGTTCGGCCTGGACGCGGAGTTCGAGGCCCACCTAGCTTCCCGGCGGCTGGGGGTGCCGGCGATGGTCGTCTCGCCGGACGCCAATTCCCCGGGCTGCCTGTGTACGGACCTGGAGGATCGGGTGCTCGCCGCCCTGGTCAATGCCTGCCAGCGGTACACCCCGAGACCACCAACCGACACCGAACCTTCCAAGCGCGGCGGGTTCCTGGGGAGTATCTCTCGCCGGGGCCGGGGCCGACCCGTCGAGGACCCCGGGACCCCGGTGGTGCTGGTAGGCGCACCTTCCTTTGGAGCCGGGGACGGGTTGGCCGGAGACCTAAAACGCGCCGGGATAGAAGTCGCCGGGCGCGTGCCGGGCCCGGGCGTCGCGGACCTCCCCCCTGTAGGCGAAGGCACGGTCGTGGCGCTCTCGGACCCGTATCTGTCGTCGGCGGCCGATATAGCGGAGAAACGGGACGCCCGGGTGGTCAGGACCCTCATGCCCATCGGCATGGACGGCACGGCCAGGTTCATCCAGGACGTGTCGGAGGCGCTTGGCAGAGAGTCCGAGGAGCTTGCTCGGTCGCAGGAGATGTGGCAGCGGCTGGAGCGGCTGCGGAGCCGCATCCGGGGCAAGAGGGTCTTCTTCGCCGGTGACACGGGGGTCGAGATCCCCCTGGCCCGTTTTCTGGTAAACGCCGGGGCCGTGGTCCTGGAAGTCGGGGCGCCACGTTTGGACCGTAAAGCGCTCGGGCCCGAGATCCAGGCCCTCGGCGCGGACGTGGACGTGATCGAATCCCCCGACTGGCGGGGCCAGATGAAGCGGATAGAAGAGACCCGCCCGGACCTCGTGATCACCAGCCCAGGACTTTACGTACCGCTGGTGGCCCGCGGCCACCTGTGCCGCTCTTCCCTGGATATCTTGCGGGCCGGCATCCACGGTTACGAAGGCGCCCGGCGCATTCTGGAGCTTTTCGTCCGGACGTTCGAGCGGGCCGACCACCTCGACTCCGTAAGCCTTTGATACCAGCGTGAGGATACTGCGAGACGCCTACGAAGGCCCCGGCAGCCGCGGCATCCTGCGGATGGCCGCGGGCATAAAAGGCGTCCACTCCGTGCTCCGGGCGCTACCCAGCGAAGGGCACTTTCAGGCCGCTTTCGGCGCCGTCGGGCGCAGCGGGGAGCCGGCGGAGGTCACGGTCAGCCCGCTCATGGAGCCCCCCGACGGCTCGCTCGCACCCGGGGACCTCGAGAAAGACCTTGGCCGGGCCGCCGCTGCAAATCCGGAGGCGGAGTCCATTATGCTCATCCGCTCGGAGACCTCTTTGCTCACGGAGGAAGAGGTCCCCTCCACCCTACCCTCCGGTCCGGAGACGAACGAAGATACGCAGCTCGTTACCTGCGAACAGGCTACCCCCGACATGGGAGAGCTAGAAGCTGCGGACCTCGCCCTCGAAGGGCTCGTACGGGCCCACGCCAGACCCCTGGATCGCAGCCCAACGCCCTCGGTCAACGTGTTCGGCCCGCCCCTCATGAACCCCGGGGCCGCCGCCGAATACGCCGAAACCACGCGGCTGCTGGGCCTGATCGGCGTGGAGGTCAACGCCCGCGTGCCGCTCGGCACGGATGTCGGAGAGCTTTCCCGCCTCTCCCGGGCCTGGGCGAACGTGCTCCTCTACCGGGAGGTCGGGGAGTCGGCTACGCTGTATCTGCAGGACGCGTTCGGCACGCCCCGGGTAACGACCCCGATGATAGGCGCCGCCGGGACCGGCTCCGTGCTGCGGACTATCGGGGGCCTGTGCGAACTCGACGCCAACAAGATACAGCGGGCCGTCTGGGCGGAGCTCGGGCAGACCGCCAAGCTTCCCTGGTTCGCCCGGCTGCTGTCGCCGGAGGACCTCCAGGGCAAGCGCGCCGCCATTTTCGGCGACTTCACCTACACCCTGGGCCTGGGCTACGCGCTGGCCCGGGAGGTCGGCCTGGAAGTAGCCTGCGCCGGCACGTACCTGGAGCATCTAGAGCGAGACTTCTACTTCCACACCAACAGCTTCACGGATCAAGCTTTCGTAACCGGCGACCCCGAAGAAGTCGCCGCCCGGCTCGAAGCGGCGAACCCGGACGTCCTGATCGGCACCCGCCTGGAGCGGGAAGTCGCCGAGACGCTCGGCGTCCCCTTCCTCCCCCTCTGCGCGCCCGTCGCCGGTAGAAAATTCGTCGGGCAACCTTTGATGGGGTACACGGGTTCCAGCGTCCTGGCCGACCTCCTCGGCGAGGCGCTGAACCGTGGACGAGAACATCCCAAGACCGCCCGAAAAATACCGTGGACCGATGAAGCCCTGGAGAGCCTGAAAGAAACGCCGGCCTTTCTAAGAGGCCGGACCCGCCGGCTGGCCGAAGAATACGCCAGAGACACCTACGCCCGTGAGATCACCCGCGATACCCTCGAAAGGTCCCGGCTCTGAATCACCGGTTTCAGCCGGTATAATCTCCGGTGTGGGAATAAGAGACTTCATACAGTACCTCAAAGAGCATCGGGAGAAGCTGGAGAAAGATTCCGGTCTATCTTCCGAAGAACGCCGGGAAGCCCTGGACCAGGCGGAGATGATGGGCGGCATGATCGACGCGGCGGTCAGGGAACTGGAATCCGTTTTGAGAAACCGGAGGATAAACCTCCCCGAAGAACACGCCGTCCGTTTCGCCCAGGACATCTTCCAGCACCTCAAAGAAGAGGAAAACAAAGTAAAAGAAGCCCTCCGCAAAACCTCCTCCTAAACCTTCCGGCCCGGGTGCGGCCAACAGCTTTCGCTACACTTTTCTGTGTATCTTTTGCGCAAAACCCTCTGGAACCTGCTGATGGTGGGTAGTAATGTCGTCGAGACGCCGGGTGGTCCCGGGATACACCGGTACGCGCGAGGCGAAGTCAAGCAGCGAGGAGCGCCCGGACTGTGCGCATATTGATCACTATAGCCCCGCTTTCGTACCGGCAGGTGCTTATGCTAACCCTCCGGCGCCTGCGGCCTCAGGTAGAGGTGATCCTCGCCAGGCCGAAGGACCTGGACGAAGAGGTGGAGCGTCTCGCGCCGGAACTGGTAGTGTGCAACACGGCAACGCAGCGAGTTCGGGACGGTACAGCTTCCTGGGTGGAGATACTTTTTCAAAATGGTTTGGGAGCGAACGTCTGCGTGGGTGAAGCGACTTCTACGCTAGAAGAGGTTGGCACGGAGGACCTGCTGAGAATCGTTGACGAAACAGAGCGACTGGCCTCTTGAGGATCCATGGTCCGTTCCCGTCCGGCGAGATACAGGCTATTCCGTCTCCCCGACGATCTCCGGTATGGAGACCCAGCCCTCAGCGAGGGCTTTTTTCGCGGCTTGCGTCCGGGAGCCGACCCCCATCTTGGAGTAGATGTTCGCCAGGTGCCGGCTGACGGTAGCCTCTGAGAGATACAGCGAGCTGGCTATCCGCCGGTTGCTAAGACCCCGGGCCGCGAGGAGGAGTACCTCCATCTCCCTGTCCGTGAGTACTTCGCGGAAGCCGTCAACCGACATCTCCAGTGCCTCTTGGGGAATACCCACGACGATATCATCCGTCTGCCCGGTGTCTTGGGCCACGGACCGGATCGCGCCGGCGAGGTCCTCCACATCGGCGCTCTTCATCAGGTAGGCGCTCGCCCCCAACTTCAAGAAGTCTCTTACGTAGCGGGGATTCTCGAACATGGTGACTATGAGGACCTTCGGCCGCGGGGAGATGGCGAGTACCCTGGACAGGTTCTCTTTGCCTTTCTGGAGGGGCGTCTCGATCTGCATTATCACCATGTCGGGCTTCTCCCGTTCGGCCAGGGCGAGGACTTCCGGGCCGTTGGGACCACTCCCGACGACCTCTATCCCCTCGTGGGAGGCCAGGAGACCCGCCAATCCCTCGCGGAACATCGTGTGATCGTCCGCCAGAACCACCCTCGTTGGCTTTCGCGCGCTACTTACGTCCATCGCGTCCCCTTCCGGAACTTGTCGAAGGCTGAACGCGGCCCGAAAGCCTGCCCTGTGAGCGCATCGCCCTTGCCCGTATGGACGACACTCGCGGACTACAAGCTGTAACTTTTTATCTTTTTTTTACTATACATCAACTACGCGACAAGCAATGTATACACAGGATACAAACCTCCGCTTTCGCCCCAGGTATGCTCTGTAGCGGCCAAAAAAGTGTGTTTGGGAGGATGAGAAGATGGCAGTGTCGAGGAAAGAAGAGGCACGATACCTCTCCGAGGTGGATGTCCTGGAGCCGCTCTCAAAAGAGGAGCTCGACGAGCTCGCCCGCCGTTTGCCGGACACCCGCCTCGCGGAGGGAGAGTTTCTCTACGGTCCCAGGGAGCGCGGCGAGGGGATCTGGGTGCTGAAGAAGGGCCGGGTGCGCGTCTACCGGGTGGACCCGAAAGGAGGAGAGTTCACGCTCGAAGTGGTAAGAGAAGGGACGGTGTTCGGGGAGATGGGGCTCGGACCCCGACGGCTCCGGGCGGCCCACGCCCGGGCGACGGAGCCCTCGCTGGTGGGTTTCCTCGGTCGGGAGCAGCTCGAAGACCTTATCCGGCGCAACCCGGAGGTGGGTATCAGGATGGTACATCTACTCTCCGAACGGCTGCGCCATTGCCACGAGCGGATGGCGGACTTCGCCGATAAGGACGTTCCGGCCCGTCTGGCGAGCCTGATCGTGTACCTCCTCGAAAGCGAGGGCGTCTCGACCGGGGAGGGCTACGAGATACCCACCCGCTACACCCACGAACAATTGGGGACCATGATCGGCGCGGGGCGCGTAGCCGTAAGCCGGGCGTTCGCCGACCTGCGCCAGGCCGGCGCCGTAGAGCAGCAACGGCGCCGGCTCCACGTCCTGGACATGGAGGCCCTCGAACGCGCGGCCCGAATAGAGCGTTGAGCCGGGTCAGCTATACGTTTAGGGTGGTTCCCGGTCTCGCCGCATCCAGCACCATACTGCGCTGCCGAGGCTCACTCCACGGGGACCGGGCACCGGGTGGTCCGCACGACGGCGGTGGGGATCCGGCGCCCGGCACCGCGCTGAGTCGCGGCGCGGAAGAGAATAATCGTCCTCACCGTTTGACTCTTCGCTGTTTTCCGTATTCGCCGTATGTCCTGTACCGCAGGCGTGTTTTTACATAATTCATACCATTTCCTAATACCCATGGGGGCTATATAGTAGGGTCTCACGTAGAAGGGAGTGGAAGATGAACCCTAGGGTCCGGGAAACGAAGCGACCGCCGTACTGGCTGATCGTGCGTCAGTCATATGTTCCGCCAGAAGTGCTAAGAATCCGGCTCGCCGGCGGCAAGGAGACGCTGCCCATCTTTAGCTTCAGGGAAGAGGCCGGGATGTTTCTCCAGTTGCAAGGCCTGCAAGAGGGATGGCAGGCGAGGCAAACCACGCCCGGAGAGCTTCGCTCGCTGTTTTATACGATCCTCAGAGGCGTAGAGCGCGTAACGCTGGACCCTATCCCGGAAATCTCTTGCATGGACAACTCCAGGCTGCTTGGCGTGTGCCGCGAAGATTTCCTGGCCCCTCTCGAAACTCTCGAAAAAGCGAACGGCGGAGGCGAGTTACTCGACAAGAGGGCCACGAGACCTGCGGTCCTCGACGAACGCCGTCCGATGCAGAAGCTCGGTTAGCCGGAGTGGTCGTGCCGAAGATCCTGCTCGTCGAGGACGAAGCCGCCACCAGAGAGCTAATCGGAGACACTCTGAGGCGGGAAAACATGCACGTAGAGGCCGTTGAGGGCTGCGAAACAGTCCTCGGCTACCTGGACGGCGGAGCTTTCAAATTCGACCTCTTGCTCCTGGACAACGACCTTTCCGCCATGGACGGTTTCAGCTTCTGTCGGGAGTTGCGCGCGAAGACCAGGGTTCCCATAGTCATGCTCAGCGGCCGGGACGACGAGGCGAGCATAGTAGTGGGTCTGGAAGTCGGGGCCGACGACTATCTCATCAAACCCTTCAACGTCCGCGAGCTCACGAGCCGCGTCCGGGCGCACCTGAGACGCCAGCGTTGGAACATCCGCACCTCCGAAGAGGAGGTCATTGAGTTTCCCGGGCTCAAGATAGATATGCCACGACATAAGGTACGGGCCAACGGGAACCCGGTAGAGCTAAGCGCCGCGCAGTTCAAGATATTGACCCTTCTCGCTTCCCATCCGAGCCGGGTCTACAGCAGAGAGCAGATCATGGAGCCCATCTGGGGCAATGGCCTGTCCAGCGGTTCCCGGGCGGCGGACGTCCACATCCAGAACATCCGTCGGAAGATAGAGGTCGAGCCCGCGAACCCGCGCTACATCCTGACCGTGCGGGGCGCCGGTTACTGTTTCGCAGACTACGAGGGATCCAGTGCCGCAGGGGATCCCGGATTGGCCGTACGTGCCGCGAAGATGAGGTGACGCATTACTCTCGGGGCTACGAAGCAGGCTTTTCGCACGCCGCAAACCCTCCGGCTGGGATGGGTTGAGACACTCTCATGGCGCGCTCCGGTGTAGTGGATAAAACTCGGACGTAGCCAACACCATCGAGAAGGCCGCCGACTTTCCCGACGTAGAGGGTGAGAACCGGTTCAGGGTCCGCACCTACCGGTACGCCGCCCGGACCGTGTCGCGGATGGTCGAGGCGGCCGAGGGTTCGGAACATCTTAGGGCCTGTTGCCATAGAGGCGCAAGGTGGGCTGCAGAGGCACCTTTCTTTGGGTTTTCACTTCCGTGTTCGGGGTGTACAGTCTGGTCTTGTTGCGGACACGGTGAAACTGTTGCGGGGCGACTTCGTATATAGGGTCCAGTAGAACCCAACGCGTGGCGCCAAGACACCGATAGAAACTACCGAGGAGTTGAGTTTGAGACCTAGACTACTTATATTCGCGATGGGCCTGTTGCTCGCCACCCTTTTGGTCGCGGGATGTTCGGATAGCGATACGCCGGACCCAAGGCAGGAAAACGTATCCCAGTCGCCCCCGGAGGCGGACCAGGGCGTGCCGGCGGATGAGCCGGTCGCGGAGGTAGCTTCACAGGTAGAGCCGAGCGTCGTGCAGGTAAATGTCAGCGGCGCGCAGACGACGCCGTTTGGCTCCCAGGAGCAGAGCAGCGGCCTCGGCAGCGGGGTCATATACCGGCAGGATGGGTATGTGATCACGAACAACCACGTCGTCGAGGGGGCCAGTGAGGTAAGCGTAGCCCTCGCCGACGGAAGCACCGAGCAGGGTGAGATCGTTGGGACCGACCCGCTTACGGACCTGGCGGTCGTCCGGGTGGACCGTAACGACTTGCCGGCGGCCAGCTTCAAAGGGGACGGCGCCCCGACCGTCGGACAACTCGCCGTCGCCATCGGCAGCCCCTCGGGCTTCGAGTCTACCGTAACGGCGGGCGTGATCAGCGGGCTCAACCGGGATCTACCGCCCGAGCTCACCGGCGGCGGAGAAGGCGCGGCGGCCCTGGTAGACCTGGTCCAGACCGACGCCGCCATCTCTCCGGGCAACTCCGGCGGCGCCCTGGCGAACCGCAGCGGACAGGTCATGGGCATTAACGTGGCCTATCTGCCGCCGCAGACCGGGGCCGAAGGCATCGGCTTCGCCATCCCTTCAGACACCGCGATCTCGGTGGCCGACCAGCTGATCGAGACCGGCGAGGTGGCGAAGCCTTATCTCGGCATCGGGCTCGCGGACCTGAGCCGCCAGGACGCCGAACAATTCAACCTCCCGGTCGAATCCGGGGCGCTCGTCACTGAAGTCCAGCCGGGAACCCCGGCCGACTCCGCCGGGCTCCGGGCCGAGGAGATCATAACCGCCCTAGACGATACGCCCATAGAGGACTCCGGCGACCTGCTCGCCGCCCTGCGGGATTACCAGCCCGGCGACACGGTTCAGGTCACCGTGGTGGAGCGCAACGGCAACGAGCGGACCGTGGACCTCACTCTAGACGAACGACCCCAGCAATAGAACGGAGCCTGACCCTAGCCGGCTGGCTGAAGAAATTTGGCCCGTGACCCGCGAAACGGGCCAATATACAATGTGTCCGTGCAAGAGCCGCGACAAACCCCGGACGAAGTCCCGGCACTGGCCGAGATCCGGGAGGCGAGCGACCTGCTGAAGGTAGTCGGCGACCTTACCCGGATGCGAATCCTCTGCGCCCTCCTGCCGGGCGAGGAACTCCCGGTGGGTAGCCTGCAACGGGCCCTCGACATGAGCCAATCGGCCATCTCCCACCAACTCCGGGTCCTCCGGGACGCAAACCTGGTCAAATTCCGTCGCGCCGGAAAACTCGTCTACTACTCACTGGCCGACGAACACGTCCACGAACTGCTCCTCGGAACCCTCGAACACATCCGCCACGACTGAGGGGCCTCCAATCCCTCCTCACCCACCGGTTGACGAGACCAATTATACATGTATACTGGTTCATATGAATCGCGTAACATATAAATATTAGTGAGGAGCACTTCGAGATGGGTAGAAGGATAAAGGAGCTTGGTGCCATAGTGGTCATCGGCGACGGGGTAGTTGGACTGGTGGCCCCGAGGCGGCACAGCTTATTGTGGAAGTTCGGACCGGAAGGGTACCAGGAGGCGCTCCGGTGGTTCGCCGGGCGTCCGGTCTTGGTGCGGTTTCTCGCGGCCGCGGACGTGGCCGCGGAGTTGGGGCTCGGTTTGATGTTGGCGCTGAAGCAGTATCCGGAGGAGGAGTAGAAATGGGGCATTCACACTCTGAAGAACACTCCCACGGTTCCGGTGGCGGCCACGACCACGCGGCCGGGGCAAACAAGAAGGCCCTGGCCGTTGTACTCTCCTTCACCCTGACCTACATGTTCGCCGAGATCATCGGCGGCTTCATTACCGGCTCTCTGGCGCTGCTGGCGGACGCGGCCCACATGGCCTCCGACAACGTGGCGCTCGGGCTCGCCCTGTTCGCCTTCTGGCTGGCGGCCAAGCCCCCGACGCCCAACAGGAGCTTCGGCTACAAGCGCACCGAGATCCTGGCGGCGCTCTTCAACGGGGTTACCATCGTCGCCGTCTCCATCTGGATCTTCTACGAAGCCTACAACCGCATCCAGGACCCGCCGGAAGTCCTGGGCGGCTGGATGATGGTGGTGGCCGTGATAGGGCTTTTGGTCAACGTGGCCGGCATGATAATACTCCAGCGTTCGGCGGGGGAGAACCTAAACATGCAGGGGGCTCTAAGGCATGTGCTGGCGGATTTGTTGGGCTCCGTCGGCGTCATCGTAGCGGCGCTCGTCATCGTCGTGACCGGCTGGAGTTACGCCGATCCCCTGATCAGCGTCGTCATCGGGGTGCTCGTTCTCTTCAGTTCGTGGAAGCTGTTGAGGGACTCAGTAAGCATCCTGCTGGAGAGCTCGCCGCCCGGCATAGACGCCGAAGAGGTCGGCAACAAGATGGCCGGAGTGGAGGGTGTAAAGGAGATCCACGACCTTCACATCTGGATGGTCACTTCGGGCTTTCCGGCGCTTACCGCCCACGTACTGGTGGGGAAAGAAGAGGACTGCCACGAGAGACGCCGGGAGCTCGAAGGGTTGATCGCCGAGGAGTTCGACATAGACCACACTACTTTGCAGGTGGATCACGCCGGAGACCACGAGGCAGATGGCCAACGCCTGCGGTTCGACGGACGTCGTAAAGACCAGCACGCCACGTAAGCTCACCGGCGCCGCCGAAGCCCCGGCCCACCGAATCGCTAATGAAATCGGAATCGACTACCAGGCGCACCTCCTGCCCGGGCAGAAGGTGACGGCGGTAAGGGAGCTTGTCGTCGGGCACGGTTCGGCGGACATGGTGGGCAACGGCGTAAACGACTCTCCGGCCCTGGCGGCCTCCTCCGTGGGCTTCGCGATGGGCGCCGCCGGTACGGACGTGGCCCTGGAGACGGCGGACATGGCGCTCATGCAAGACGACCTGGCGAAGCTCGTCCAGGCCGTCCGGGTCTCTCGAAGCGCCGAGAGGATAATAAGGCAGAACATCATCGTCTCCGTCCTAATCAAAGGCGCCTTCGTACTACTAGCCCCCTTCGGCCTCGTGACGCTGTGGCTCGCCGTTTTGGCCGACATGGGGACCTCGATCGCGGTAACGCCCAACGGCCTGCGCCTCTTCGGAAAGGGCAAGTGAGCGACTGACGCACCCGGCCCGAAGCTTTAATAGCCTCCGGATCACAAATGCCGTTACGCTCGTGGGCGTCCCCAACAGCGTGCCGTTGATGGTGGCGCCGCAGCTCTCCAATTGCCGCGAAGAAGCCGGGAACATGCAGGACAAACCGTTCAACGAGACAGCTGCAGCAGTAATCCTCATCTGGCTACTCCTGATCGGACTCGCAACATCCTTCATCTGGCGATCATTGCTTCAGTCGCGCCGGACAACGCCCTCGCGCCAGGCGTAGACGGCGGCCTGGGTTCGGTCGGCGAGGTGCAGTTTGCCGAGGATGTTGGAGACGTGGCTCTTGACGGTCTTCTCGCTCAGGTAGAGCTTGCCGGCGATCTCGGCGTTGTTACAGCCGTCGGCGATGAGCTTGAGAACCTCCATCTCCCGGTCGGATAGCTCGTGGAAGACGTTCGGCGCGTCGCGGCGGGCGCCGTGCAACTCGCGCACCACGCGGGCCGCCACGCGGGGGTGGAGGACGGCTTCTCCGGCGGCGGCTTTGCGGACGGCGTCGGCTAGTTCTTCGGGGCCGATCTCCTTGAGGACGTAGGAGAGGGCGCCGGCCCGGATCGCCGGAAATACATGCTCGTCGTCGTGGTAGCTCGTGAGCATGACGACGTTGGTGCGCGGAGAGCTGGCGGTCAGACGGCGGGTGGCTTCGACGCCGTCGATGCCGCCGGGCATTATGAGGTCCATCAGGGCGACGTCGGGAGCATACTCGGCGGCGCACCGGACGGCTTCTTCTCCACCGTCGGCTTCGGCCACAACGGAGATGTCTGGTTGCGTTTCGAGGAACGCGCGCACGCCCTGGCGCACGAGGGCGTGGTCGTCTACGAGGAGTACGGTTATTTGCTCGGCCATTATTTTTCGCCTTTCTCAGAGAGAGTGCCGTCGAGCGGCACGGCGCAAGTGATTTGGGCTCCTTTTCCAGGGGCGCTCTCGACATTGATATGTCCCCCGCGCCGGACGGAACGCTCGTGCATGCTCTGGAGCCCGAAACCTTCGCCGGGGTTCTGGGTGGGATCGAAGCCCGTCCCGTCGTCCGTGACACTCAGGGTCAGGGTTTCTGGGGTGTAGACGAGGTCAAGCTCGACCTTAGAGGCTTCGCTGTGCTTGGCGACGTTGGCTAGAGCTTCCTGGGCGATGCGGAAAACGGTTTGCTCGGTCTCAAGCGGCACCTCCCGCTCTCCCCGGACGTGGACTTCGGAGGGGATCTCACTTCCCTCCGACCACTTGGCGGCGTACTCGCGCAACGCTTTTGCGAGCCCTTTGTTCTCCAGCGCCGCCGGACGCATCTCGTGGATCAGGACGTTCAGTTCCTTCTGGGCCTGGCGCACCAACTCGCCAGCCTGCGCCAGGTGCTCTTCGGTGGCCTCCTTGTCCCGGTCCAGCAAAGAGCGGGCGGTGGCGATCTGCATGGAGGTTGCGAAGACTTGCTGTTTTACGGAGTCGTGCAGGTCCCGGGCGAAGCGGTTTCGCGCTTCTAAAGTGGCGAGTTCGCCGCGAGTCTGGAGCAGATTTTCGAGGTCTTCGGCCATATCGTTGAGCTCCCGGCTCAGTTGGCCGATCTCGTCGCGGGAGCGGTCCCTCGTCCTGACCGTGAGGTCGCCTCGACTCCAGGCGTCGGCGGCGCGGGCCAGCCGTCCGACACGTCGGGTAATGCCCCAGGCCGTTATAAAGCCGAAGATCGCCCCGAGGAAAGCCGCCGGGATCAGCAAGAGCAGAGCTACCACGCCGACCGTGATCAGAACCGGGGCAGCGAGGTTCGGCGCCTCGAAGGTGGCTACGATTGCCCCGATCACACGCCCGCCGTCGTTTTCGAGCGGCGCCGCCATCAAGACCCGGCCATCCGGCGTACGTTCGGAGAGCTTGTTCGAATCCTTTTCACCGTCGAGCGCCGCGTTCAAGACCGGGGGCAACTCGTCGAAACGGCCGGCATTGAAGCGTTCCCCTTCAGTGAAGCCCTCTCCTTGGGGAGAAGCAACGAGCAAATTCCGCTCCGCGTCTACCACGAACATTGCCCCCTCACCACCGAGGATAACGTCGTTCGCGTTCTCATCCCCCGAGCCCTGGGCGTTGGAATTCTCCGGGTCGAACAACGAGTTCACTTCCTGGCGCAGTCCCTCTATGTCCGGTGATTCGCCTTCAAAGTGGGGCTCCAACTGCGCCGCCACACTGTCTTTGGACTGCTGCACGATCAGGCTGGGCAGCAAGTCCGAGCTGAGGAAAGCCATCGCGAGGCTTGCCGCGAACAACTCTATGACGAGCAACGTTACGACGACGACCAACGTGTAGCTGAGCGTCAGCTTCCAACGCAGCCGCCGCAACGAGAATATGCTCGTTTTCACGGACAACCTTCCATCATCCTGCAAGTTTAGTCCCAAGCTCCCAGAAACGCATCCGTCCAGCGGCGCAGAGTGATTGGGTCTCAAGGCCGATGTTCCGGATACCCGAGAAGCGTACTTTGTAGAGACCGGAAACCGATCCCGGTCAGTGGAAAGGAGAGAGCATGAAGTCCATCGTTCAAGAGGAGTGCGGTACGCCCGTTATTCTGAAGCTCAGTCCGCCCGGACGCAGCGTGCGTGAAACGCCCAAATCCAAGATACAAGGAGGTGAGCAATGAATGCAAACAGAAAAACCGCGAGTACCGTAGGGGCATTGTACATAATCGGGACGGTAGCGGGCATCCTGAGCCTCGTTGTCACGGGACCGGTTCGGAACGCCGAAGATTACCTCGTGAGCATTCCTGGAAACGAAACCGGGCTTGCGGCAGGGGCGTTTTTCGTCTTGACGATGGGCCTGGCCCTCGCCATGATCCCGGTCGTTATGTTTCCCATCTTGAAGAAACACAACGAAGCCCTGGCGCTCGGCTACGTCGTTTTCAGGGGAGGGCTCGAAGCCGTTGGTTATCTCGCCATAGCAACCGGTTGGCTATTGCTGGTGCTGGTTAGCCAAATATACGTCCAGGCTGAAGTCTCGGACGCTTCCGGTTTCGAGGCACTGGGCGCCCTGATATTCGAGGCGACCGCGATTGTCGGGGGGTATATTCTGGCGATAGTCTTTTGCCTGGGTGCCCTGATGTTCAATTACTTACTGTATCGAACAAGGCTCGTTCCCCGGTGGTTGTCGGGGTGGGGGCTTATTGCGGTCGTACCGTATCTGGCTACAGGCTTGCTGGCTATGCTCGGCATCATCCCCATTCTGTCGCCAATCTATACCGTACCGCAAGTTCCACTGGCCCTACAAGAGTTGGTCCTAGCGGTATGGCTTATAGCCAAAGGATTCAATACATCTGCAACCGTCTTAGGCACTGCCAAAACGGCTTCAAACGGCGTTCAAATGAGCGCATCTAAAGTGTAGGTGGATACTCAGATGAAAGGAACGAACATGCAAAAAAACAGTGTGTCTGCTCGACTCGAAGGCGAGGGTCAGTCGATCGACGTACGAATCAAACTGTCCGGATTGTGGATCTCGACTATGCTCATGTTCGCATACGTGGATCTCTTCGGGTTCTTCAGGGCTGATGTACTCGAGAACGCGCTGGCGGGGAAAGTGTACATCTTCGACGTGAGCCAGACGTTTCTTCTCCTGACGACTCTCTACGTCGTGATTCCCAGCGTCATGGTCGTTCTCTCCCTGATCATCCGGCCACCCCGCAATCGAATCATGAACGTGGTTGCGAGCGTTGTCTACATCGTCACGATCGGGCTCTCTATGGTTGGAGAGGAGTGGATCTACTTCCTGGCCGGCAGTCTCGTCGAGATCGTCCTGCTTCTCACAATCACCTACGTTGCCTGGACATGGCCCCGGACCCCCGCAGATTTCTGATCCACCTGATGGGCTCCGAGTCCCTCGAACCGGAGCGCAGGATGCTCGGTGCCGACCACGTCATCGACTACACCGAAGAGGACTTCACTGAGGGTAGGCGGCGCTACGAACTC
>JBARZM010000093.1:0-8417 GCA_049650095.1 Rubrobacteraceae bacterium
CTCTGGCCGATGCCGCAAAAGCTTCTCGGGCGGACTATCTTCCCGCTGGGGGAGTACGAAAAGACCGAGGTGCGGGCCATCGCCGAAGACCGGGGCCTGGCCGTCGCATACACGCCCGAGAGCCAGGACATATGCTTTATACCGGACGGGGATTACCGGGGATTCGTGCGTAAAAACCTCACGCCGGAGCCTGGAGACATCCTGGACCGGGCGGGTTCCGTGCTGGGGCGTCACGCAGGCGTGGTGGACTTCACCGTGGGCCAGCGCCGGGGGATCGGGGTCTCCGCCCCGACGCCGCTCTACGTCACGGAAGTCCGGCCGCAGGCTGGGCAGGTGGTCGTGGGGCGCAAGAAAGACCTCGAAGTCCGGGAGGTCCGGGTCGGCGGCTTGAACTGGTTCCTGGAGCCCTCGGAAGCGGCTTCGGTGCAGGTCCGGTACAACGGCGGTCCGATCCCCTGCCGGATAGAACGGGATGGCGAAGCCTGGATCGCACACCTCGAAGACCCGGCGCTGGGCATCGCCCCGGGCCAGTCGGCGGTTTTCTACACGGCGGATGGCGAGCGGGTAGTCGGCGGGGGCGTCGTCGAGCGTGGGGGTTCGTAGGGTGGCCCGTACAACGAAGGTCGTCCCGGGTATAATGCTGGTTCCAAACGGACGGCGCTGGAGGTAAGTTGGAACTATTCGTAGAGTTGATGAAGGGGATCTTATACGCGGGTCTCGCGGTCGCGTTCTTCGTGCTCGCGTTCATGTTCTTCAGGCTGGCCCGGATCTTTTCGACCACCGAGGACTCTATAAAAGAAGTCTCCGAACAGGTCGTGCCCTTGATCGGCAAGACCCACGTTACGGTGGACAACATCAACAGCCAGCTCTCGCAGCTCGATACGGCCGTCGGGGACGTTACCGGTATAACGGGAGAGTTGGACCAGACGACGACCGTTATAACCCGGGGCGTGCGGGGCGGCGTCATCAAGGCTTCCTCGGCGACCGCCGGCCTCTCCCGGGGTCTAAGCGCGTTCTTTGGCCGCGAAGAAGCCCAGCACACATCTGAGAAAGAGGAGGGATAGGCGGTGGCCGGTTGGGGAAAGCTCGTGGCTGGAACTTTGATCGGGATCGCCGGAACGGTCTACGCGACGAACGAGGAGGTCCGCAAGAGGTTGCCGAAAGCGGCCCAGGACCTGCCGGAATCCGTGCGGCGTCGTTTCGACCGGGCGGTCTCGGCGGCCCGGGACGGGGCCTCTAGCCGCCGGGCGGAGATCTTGCGAGACCTGGAAGGACACGGGGGCGGCGAACACGAAGATCGTGGTGTACAGGCCGACCCGACCGGCGGCGCGGCCTCCCGGGCTACCGAGCCCTACAAAGCGGGCGACACGGAGAGGCTAAACGAGTTCTTCGCCGGCAACGAAGACGATACCGGTTCTTTGTCCCGGCCGGAGAAAAACTAAGTCCTAAAGCACAGGCAACTTCGAGGGGACTGTAGGATGACTTCCGAGTACACGTACCTGAAAATACCCGCGATGACCGGCGCGCTACCATGCGTCGGGCTAGTTCTCGCCGGGATGGTGACCCGGGCCAAGATCGGGGTCGGCGGCCTCGAAGAAGCGATCGAGGTTCTAGAGAGCTTCCATTCAGAGACAGAGTCAACCCATTACAGGTTCGCCTTGGGTGATGATCGGGTCGTCGCCGAGGTGGAAGGCCCCGGTGGTGAAGACGACTGGTTCACGGTAGTAGAGTTGGTCTCGTGAGCCGGCGCTACCGGCGTCCCGACAAAGCCCGGACGCGCCAGTTGCTTCTGCGCTACCACAAGCACGGGGACCAGAGGGCCCGGGATCGGGTGATCCGGGAACAGATGCCGCTGGTAGAGTTCCTGGCGCGGAAGTTCGTCAGCCGGGGCGAGCCGCTGGACGACCTGGTCCAGGTCGGCTCCATCGGCCTGATAAAAGCCGTTGACCGCTTCGATTTGGAGCGGAACATCGAATTTTCGACCTACGCCACGCCCAATATCTTGGGAGAGATCAAACGCTACTTCCGGGATAAAGGCTGGGCGATGCGGGTACCGCGCGGCCTTCAGGAACTGCGCCAGTCAGCCAAGGAAGCTATCCGGACCGAGACCGTGCGGACCGGACAATCCCCGACCGTTGGGGAACTGGCGGGCATGCTGAAGACCGACGAGGAGAACGTCGCCGAGGCCCTAACCCTGGGCCGGGCCTACAACACAACGAGCCTCGATACCCCGATCAACCAGGACGACGCTGACGGAGACACGATAATAGACCTCCAGGCCGATGCAAACTCTCCGATGGACGGGTTGGAGGACAATATCCTGCTACACCGGGCGATAGATGGTTTGAAGGGCCAACAGCAGCAGATACTCAAGCTGCGCTTCGACGAAGGCAAGACGCAGACGGAAATTGCCACCCAGATAGGCGTCAGCCAGATGCACGTATCGCGTCTGCTTCGTCGGGCGATAGACGACCTGCGCCGGGAGCTGGATCAGGTCGAAAGCTCGAGTTGAGCGAACCAAAAAAACCGCCGCCGAAAAAGTACAATAAGAACCGATGAACAAACAAACCGTAACCAGCAGCCAGATACGCCAGAGCTTTCTAGACTTCTTCGCCGAGAGGGACCACCGGGTCTACCCTAGCGCGTCCCTGATCCCCTACAACGACCCGACCGTTCTTCTCACCACCGCCGGTATGCAGCAATTCATAACGTATTTCACCGGCGAAGAGCGGCCACCGACGCCCCGGGCCACGAGCGTGCAGAAGTGTTTCCGAACCCAGGACCTCGAAGAGGTGGGGGACGACACCCATCTCACCTTTTTCGAGATGCTCGGCAACTTTTCGTTCGGGGATTACTTCAAGAAAGAGGCTATTGGCTGGAGTTGGGAGTACCTGACCGGTACGTTGGGCCTCCCGCCGGAGAAGCTCTGGATCACGATCTTCGAGGGCGACGAGAACGCCCCGGAGGACACCGAAGCCCGGGACTTCTGGATCGGGGTCGGCGTGCCGGAGGACCGGATCTTCGGCCTCCCCAAAAGCGAGAACTGGTGGGGCCCGCCCGGCGAGTCCGGCCCCTGCGGCCCGTGCTCCGAGGTCTACTACGATTACGGGGAGGAACTCGGCAAAGGCGACCCGCAAGAAGACCCGAAGTACGGTCCCGGCGGGGACGAAGGAGACCCGAGGTTCCTGGAGATCTGGAACCTCGTTTTCAACCAGTACGAACAGCGCAAGGACGGCACGCTGGCCCCGCTCGCCAAGACCGGCATCGACACGGGCCTGGGCCTGGAGCGGCTCTCCGCCGTTATGCAGGGCGTTAAGTCCGTCTACGAGACAGACTTGTACGCGCCGGTCTTTGATTACGTCCGGGAGCGCACCGGCAAGGAAAAGGGCCAGTCCGAAGATACCGACCGGGCGCTGTACATCCTGGCGGATCACGCCCGGGCCATAGCTTTTCTCGTCGCGGACGGCGTGCGGCCCGGCAACCAGGGCCGGGAGTACGTCCTGCGGCGCATAATCCGGCGGGCGGCCCTGCAAGCCAACTCGCGGCTCGGGATGAATCCCGAGCAACTCGCGGGGCTCGTCGAGGTCGTGGTCGATTACATGGGCGAGTTCTACGAAGAGTTGCGGGCGGCCAGGGACGATATTCGCCGGATCGTCACCGGCGAGGCGGCCCGGTTCGTGGAGATTTACGACTCCGGCATGGAGCTTCTGGAGAAGGAGATTTCCCGCCACGAAGGCGGCCATTTCTCCGGCGAGGTTGCTTTCACGCTGCACGATACCTACGGGTTCCCGGTCGAGGTTACGCGGGAGGTGCTCGCCGAACGCGGCCTCGCCCTGGACGAAGCGGCTTTCGAACGGGCCATGCAACAGCAACGCGAGCGCGCCCGGGAGGCGGCCCAAGGTTACGAAAGGGTAGTCGCGGCCTTCCGGGGGCAGGAGATAAACAGCCGCTTCGTCGGCTACGAGCGGGAGCAGGTCGAGACCCGCATAGTAGCCGTCGAAGCGGTGCCGGACGCCGAGGACGAGTTGTTCGTGGTGCTCGCCGAAAACCCGTTCTACGCCACGGGCGGCGGCCAGGTCTCGGATGACGGGTGGATTACCTCCGAGCGCGGGCAACTAGAAGTACTCGAATCCATACCCGCCGGGGATTACCAGGTGTTGCGGGCGCGGGTGGAGCGCGGGGAGTTCGAGGCCGGAGACGGGGTGACGGCCTCCATCGGTCGGGTCCGGCGGCAGCAGATCGAGGCGAACCACACCGCGACCCACATCCTGCACTGGGCGCTGCGGGCCGTGCTCGGTAAGGACGTGGTTCAGGCCGGGAGCTACGTCGGGCCCGACCGGCTGCGCTTCGACTACCGGTACACCGGCCGCGTCACCGAAGAAGACCTGCGCCGCATCCGGGAGCTAGGTCTACTGAAGATCACCGAAAACCAGCCCGTTCGCTACTTCACGACGACCCAGGAGGAGGCCAGGAACCTGGGGGCGATGATGCTCTTTGGCGAGAAGTACGGGGACCTGGTGCGCGTCGTCGAGGTGGACGGGTACTCCAGGGAACTCTGCGGCGGCACGCACGTAAAGAGCACTGCGGAGATCGGGGCATTCAAGATTCTCTCGAACCGCAAGCACGGCGCCGACCTCTACCGCATCGAGGTCCTAACGGGCCGCGAAGCCCTCCACTACCTGGTCGAGACCACCGAGAAGGTCGAGCGGCTCTCCGAAGAGCTGAGGGTCGAAGTAGACGGTTTGCCGGACGCGGTAAGCAGGTTGCGCGACGAAGTTCAGGAGTCTCGCGAGGCCGTGCGGCAGCAGGCTTTGAAAGCCGGTTTGGAAGGGGTCGGGGACCTCGTCCGGGAGGCGGAGTCAATGAACGGGGCCCAGGTAGTAACCGGGAAGGTCGTGGCCGCCGACGTGCAGGGGCTGCGCCAAATCTCCGACGACGTAAAGAACCGTCTCGACGGTCCGTCGGTCGTCGTACTCGCCGCCGAGCTAAACGGCAAGGCGGTGCTGGTCGCCAACGTCCATCCCGAAGTATCCCGGAAGGTGAGGGCCGGGGACCTCGTGAAGGAGGCGTCGTCCGTCTTGGGCGGCGGCGGGGGAGGAAGCCCCACGATGGCCCAGGCCGGCGGGGGGGACCTCGCGGCCATCCCGGAAGCCCTCTCTCGGGTACGGGAAATCCTGAGCCGGGAGATCTCGGGAACAAACGCCGGTTAGCGGCTTGACGGTACCCGGGCGTACTACCGGGCGTGTTGTGGCCCTGGATCTCGGCGAGGTGCGTACCGGCGTCGCCGTCTCCGACCCCGGCGCCACGATAGCGCGGCCCCTAGAAGTCGTCCCGAGCCAGGAGCTGTCCGGCTATCTGGGGAGCATGGTGCTCGAAGGCGTGGCGGAAGTCTTGGTGGGGGTCCCGAAAACGCTCGGGGGCGAGGTCGGGTTTCAGGCCCGGCGTTCATTAGGTACAATAAGCGCGCTAAAAAAAGAATTCCCCGCGGTCCGATTCGTGGAGTGGGACGAACGTTTCACTACCCGGATCGCCGCCTCGGGGGTTACCAGAAAGAAAAGACGCCACAAAAAGGGCGCGAAAGACAGGTTGGACCATTTGGCCGCCGCCCGGATGTTGCAGGAGTACCTCGACGCGAGGGGGGCGGTTGAGGAGGGACGGTAAAAAGCGTCGCCAAGAGTCCGGAGGGCTGGAGGAGCGGCTCGAAGCCTTGCAGGGCGTTCCACGCTACCGGAAGCGCACGTCGCGCGTCGGGGCCACTATCTTCGGGTTCTTGCTCGTCGGCTGCGTACTGGCCATCGTATACGTTATATACGTCGCGGCTATCGGCGGTGGCGGCGAAGACCGGGCGGTCTCGGTCACCGTGGAAGAAGGAGATAGTCTCTCCGTGGTGGCGGACAAACTGCAGGGGGCCGGCGTCATACAAAGCGCCACGGCCTTCAAAATAGAGACCCGCGTAGAAGGCGCGGGCACCGCGCTAAAGCCCGGCAACTACGAGTTCCGCACCGGCGCGGAGAGCGCGGCGATTATAGACAAGCTGACCGCCGGGCAGCCGGTCTCCACCTTCGAGATCACGGTCCCCGAAGGGCTGACGCTCGAGCAGACCTCCCAAACGGTGGCGGAACAGAGCGGCGTGAAGGCCAAGGCGTTCGAGGATGCCGCCAAAAAGACGAACTACGGTTACGCCTTCCTGGAAAACCCGGACATAAAAAACACCGAAGGTTTTCTCTTTCCGAAACAGTACGAGTTCGAGGAAGGGACTTCGGCCCCGCAGGTAGTCAACCGGATGCTAGAGCAGTATTTCATCGAGACGCAGAACCTGGATCTCTCAAACCCCGTGGAGGGGCTGGATCTTACCGAGTACGAGATCGTCACGGTAGCCTCGCTCATAGAGCGGGAGGCCGCGAACGACGAAGAGCGTCCGTTGGTGGCCTCGGTCATTTACAACCGTCTCCGGGACGATATGCCGCTGCAGATCGACGCGACTATCCAGTATGCCCGGGGAGAACCCAAGGCCGCGCTATCCCTCGAAGACCTGGAGATAGACTCCCCGTACAACACTTACCAGAACCCCGGCTTGCCACCGGGTCCAATAGCCAGCCCCAGCCTCCAGTCGCTCAAGGCGGCGGTAAGCCCGGCGGAGACAGACTACCTCTACTATGTGTTGAAAGGCAACGGCCAGGAACATTTCTTCACCAACGACTACGACGAGTTCTTGAAGGCCAAGGAGAAAGCCGGACGCTAGAGGATACACCGGCGGAATTCTAAAGGTGTAGGCCCTGCGGGCCGATATAATACACAGCGATGATTACTGCCAAAACGAGGCTGTTGGGTGTGATCGGGCATCCCATAGCACACAGCCAGAGCCCCAAAATGCACAACGCGAGCTTCGCCGCCAACGGCCTGGACTACGCTTACCTGGCTCTCGACGTGGCGCCGGAGGACCTTCGAAAAGCCGTCGCCGGGCTGGTGGCGCTCGGGTTCGAGGGATTCAACGTAACGATGCCGCACAAGGAGAAGATAATACCGCTGCTCGACACGCTCGATGAGACCGCCGAAATCTCCGGGGCCGTCAACACGGTGGAGATCCGGGACGGGACGCTAAGGGGTGTAAATACCGACGGCAGCGGTTTCATGGAAGCCTGTGCGGAGGCCGGCGTGGACTTCGAGGACAAACGGGTGTTGCTGCTCGGCGCGGGCGGGGCGGGGGCGGCCGTCGCGGCGGCGGTTCTGGAAAACGGCGCAAGAGAGTTGATTATCGCCAACCGTACTGTATCCCGGGCACGGAGTTTGAAGGCGAAATTGGAGAGCTCGCTAGAGAAGCCGGCGGTTGGAGGGAGCATATCCGTGCGTCCGCTAGAGGATCTCACGGGCCTGGTCGCCGCGTCGGAGGCGATCGTAAACACCACGTACCTCGGTATGAAGCAAGGGGATCCATCACCGGTACCCCTCGCGGAACTGCACCCGGATAAGGCGGTGTGCGACGTGGTATACCGGAGAGAGGGCGAAACAGAACTTCTGAATCGCGCCCGGGGCGTGGGAGCCCGGGTAGTGTCCGGCGGCCGGATGTTGCTATACCAGGGCGTTCAGGCCCAAAGAATTTGGACCGGCGAAGAGCCCAACGTGGAGGCAATGAGCGATGCAATCGGCGGATAAGACCCCGGGGAGCACATCGCCGGAGACTATTGGGGAGATCCTGGTCTCCGAGGGTGAGATCACCCAGGATCAGCTCGACCACGCGCTGGAGTTACAGGGAGAAACCTCCAAAGACCTCGGGGAGATGTTGCTGTCGCTCGGCTACGTGGAGCCGGCGGACCTCGCGTCCGCCCTGGCCCGTCGCCTGCGACTCGACTACGTGGTCATCTCGGAACTCTCCGAGAAGGAGGTCGACGATCAGGCGATAGACATGATGGAGGAGCAGACGCTTCGCAAGTACAAGGCCCTGCCACTCCGGTTCGAGGGGAACAAGCTCGTGGTCGCTATGAGCGATCCCAACGACCTGTACGCGCTGGAAGACCTGCGCATGATCTCCGGCCGGCCGGTGACCCCCGTTGTCGTTACCGAGGAGGACTTGGAAGGGGCGCTGGACCACCTGTTTGGCACGGAAGCCTACTACGAAGAGGAACAGCCCGCCGCCACAGACGACGCTCCGGACATCGCCCCGGAACCTCCCCTACCCGAGGCCGAGAAGAGCGCCGAAACCGAAGAGCCTGGTGAACCGGAAACTCACGTTGCGGGCGTGGAAGAAACGGCAGGAGGCGGGGAGCCGAACGTTGTAGCCGAAGACTCCGCGAGCCTTCCTTATGAGGCCGGGCAAGAAGAGGTGCGCGACCTGGAACCGGACGCGGTAAGCGCCGAGGGCCAGCCTGATCCCGCGCGGCGGGGTAGGAGGGCGCTCTCCGGGCGGGGCAAGATGGGAG
>JBARZM010000094.1:0-57811 GCA_049650095.1 Rubrobacteraceae bacterium
TATTTCGGTCTGGGTTATCGTAAGGAGGTGCGGTTTTCTTTAATTTCGCCTGTCTCCACATTGCGCCGGGTTCCTCTCCCGGTCGGTGATACCATGCGCAGAGACCTATGAAAGATCATCCCCCAAGACCAAACGACGCGGAAGACCCGGCGCCCGGATACCTTGCCGCCCTGAAAGAGGAGACCATGGTCCGGGCCTGGGGTGGAGACAAACCCCCCGAGTACCGGCGTCGGGTAGTCTCCGCGGCGGTGATCTTCGGCCGCCAGTTGGAGACGCGGATGTCGGCCAACCCGCCGGATTCAGGAGAGGCTGGCATTCAACGTTTTCTCATGGCCTTGATGAACTCCGTGATCTCCGAGTTCGCCGCGGAAGAAGGCCTGCCGGAAGAAGCCGCTACCGGGTTTCTAGGAGCCGTGGAGACCCGGGACCACGTACTAGAGTTCAACGAAGTCCTGGAAGAGTTTCACGAAGACCCGGGCCGTACCCTGGACGAACACCTGGCCTCCGCGGTGGAGGACCGCCGGGAGAGGGCCATCTGGTCCCAGCACTGGAGTTCGGGGTAGCCCGGGTTTCTAGCGTACCCTGTCCCTGCGGCCCCGGCTCCGTTTTACGTCCCATTTCTCGACGGTTCGCGCGGGAAGGTAAATAATACGGAGCCACAGCAGAAACACTACCGCGAACACCACCAACAAACCGGCGAATTGTAGAAGCTCCGCTCCCAAACCTGGCACCCTCTCTAAACGCTCTGCGTCCGACCAAAAGCTACTTTCGATTGCGAACATATTATTACCTTTTACGAACGGGGCGACGGTAAAGAGATCACACCGTCCCGGGGCGTTTACGGAGACCGGTCTGCGGTGGCTTCCCTGAACTGGGCGGTGTCCGTGTACTGCTGGAAGGCGGTGACCAACCCGTCCCGCACGGTCCAGACGTGGACGAACTGCGCCCGGACGGCTTTGGCGGTAGGTTTGTAGACGCCGGAGTAGTAGCCGGTGGTTACGACTTGCTCGCCGGCATCCATGACACTCTTCAGTTCTTCGGTAAACCCGTCCCACTCACCGGTCAGGCGGGCATAGACTCCGTCCAGGATGGCGTCGGGGCCGAGGTATGGATTTCCGTCTTCGTAAGGAAAGCTCTCTGCCTCGTACCATTCTATGTCAGGGGCCATCTTCTCCCTGACGGACCGAAGATCCCCCCGCGCGAAGGACTCGTACAGGCCGTTTATTATCTTCACGTTGGTCCGTGACAAGTTTACTCCGGATGAACGTTCGGGGAACTGGAGACTCCGGTAGAATGATATCAGTATGTCGCAGAAATTGAATTCATCCGGTCCGGGTACCGGTTCCCGAGGATATTGGTAGTGGCGTCGAAGGAATACACTCCCGCCGAGGAGCTCGCCAACAGCGTCACCCACGGCGTCGGGCTCGGTCTCAGCCTCGCCGGGGCCGTCGCGCTGGTGGTCCTGACCGCCTTGCGGGGCGACGCGTGGCAGGTGGTTAGCTCCGGCGTCTACGGCGCCTCGTTAGTCGCGCTCTACACCGCTTCCACCCTGTACCACGGCATCCGGCCCCCGGGTGCGAAGCGTGTCTTGAGGGTCTTCGACCACTGCGCGATCTACCTGCTCATAGCCGGCTCTTACACGCCTTTCGCCCTGGTCAGCCTACGCGGCGGTTGGGGCTGGACGCTTTTTAGCCTGGTGTGGGGCCTGACCATCGCGGGCATCGCGTTCAAAGTGTTCTTTACCGGACGCCTGAACGCCCTCTCGACGACGATTTACGTGCTGATGGGCTGGCTGGGGGTCATCGCGGCGAAGCCTATTATAGAGATGGTCCCCACCGGGGCGCTGTGGTGGCTCGCCGCCGGGGGCATCGTCTATACCGCCGGGACTATCTTCTACCATAACCGGCGCGTCCCGTACTCGCACGCCGTCTGGCACTTGTTCGTCATCGGCGGCAGCGCCTGCCACTACCTCGCCATCTCGCTCTACGTCCTGATCCCGGCGGCGTGACCTATCCTCGGCGCAGGAAGTCGCGGATGCTGTCCGAGACCTCTGGCGCGTACGGTTCGAACATCATGGTGTAATGGTTTGCACCGGACAGCACCGTGTCCGAGTGTAGGTCCAGGGCTTCGCCCATCGCGGCGCGGGCCGGTTCGGAGATCAGGGGATCGCTCTCCTGGAAGAAGCCCGAGGTAGGCCGGACCAGGGCCGCCGGGCAGCGCACGCCCCGCATCTCGTCGGCGGTCGGGGCGCTGGAGGAGATTTGGGGCGAGTCCGCCCGAACGGCGGCCAGGGAGGCCTTCGGCTGGTAGCCGCCCTCCACTTCTCCCAGGTCGTACCGGTAGTAGTCCGCCAGACCTTGCGGCAAGTCTTCGAACGTTAGTCCCTGGCCCGGAAACCAGAATTCGAGGTAATCCTCCGGCCCCTCGAAGACCATTTCCAGCCGGCTGAAGGACCTTTCGAGGCCCTCGCGAAGTTCCTCGGCCTCTTCTTGCTGCTCCCCGGTCATCTCTTCTTGGGTTGTCTCCTGGCGGGGCCACCCGCCGTCGAGCAGCATCAGCGAGCGCACCCGGTCCGGGTACGTTAGCGCCGCCTGCAGGCCCACGAAGGCTCCCATGGAATGCCCGACCAGTACCGCGCTTTCGAGGCCGAGATGGTCCAGGACGCGTACAACGTCGCCCGCGTGGGCATCTAGACCGTAGCCCGTTTCGGGCTTTCCGGAGTCGCCCCGGCCCCGGAGGTCCACGCCGACGAGCGCGTATTCTCCGGCGAGGCTCCGGGCGACGTCGTTGAAGATCCGGTGCTGGGCGGTAATGCCGTGGATGAGGATCAGGGGGTCTTCGCCTTCTCCGGCGCGCCAGATCGCCAACTCCACCTCACCGGGGACACGTTCGCCCTTCCAGAAGCCTTCCATCTAGCCGGCCTCGCGCCCAGCCTCGCGCCGTTGGTATTCATCGCGCCAGGAGACCAACTCCTGCAGGGGCGAGAGGTCGTAGTCCGGTCCGCCGAAGCCGATCATCAGGTGGGTTATGCCATTCTCGACGTATTCGTCGGCCATGGGGATTTTGTCCGGGGTTATGAGCACGGAGCGTTCTATCTCTTTCGGGTCGCGCCCGACTTCCTCGCACCAGCCGTCCAGGATGCCGCTCTTGCGGCCGGCTTCTTTCGGATCGCCGAAACCGTTCCAGATGTGGGCGTTTTGGGCGACGATCCGGAGCGTCACCTTCTCGCCGCCGCCACCGATCAGGATCGGGATGTCCCGCGTTGGCGGCGGGTTGAGCCTCCCGAACCTCTCTTTTATCTCCGGCATCGCCGCGTCCAGGTCGCGGAGCCTATCGGGCGCGGTCTTGAACTCGTAGCCGTACTCCTCGTAGTCCTTCTCGAACCACCCGGACCCGATGCCAAGGATCAGGCGTCCCTCCGAGATGTGGTCCACGGTCCGGGCCATGTCCGCCAAAAGATGCGCGTTTCGGTAAGAGTTGCAAGTAACCAGCGCCCCGAACTCGACCCGCTCGGTCGCTTCGGCCATCGCCGCGAGCAGCGTCCAACACTCGAAATGCTTGCCTTCGGGCTCGCCGTAGAGCGGAAAGAAATGGTCCCAATTAAAGAGCGTATCCGCCCCCAGCTCCTCGACCCGGAGCCAGGCGTCTCGCATCTGCGCGTAGCTCGCGTGCTGGGGTTGTATCTGCGCCCCGACCCGTACCGTCATCCGCAACCTCCTCCTGTAGATAGCAACCTGCACATTATGATCCCTGAGAGCGCGTCGGGCCAGTGCCGTTTCTAAAAATCTTTCGTGAAGGGACATCCTGCGTGAGGCGTGGATAGTTTCTCGGCTAAGAAAGCGTGCCGGCCGCCAGGAGGGCGGAGATCTCGCCGCCCGGCAAAGACCTCGCGAAGTAGTTGCCTTGGGCCTGGCCGAAGTCTAATGCCTTGAGGAAAGCAAGTTGCTCGCCGGTCTCCACGGATTCGGCAACCACCTTCCGGCCCAAGGCGCGGGCGAGTCCGGTCGCGGCCGAGACGATCGCCTTGCCGTCGCGGCCGCGACCGGCTCCCCAGGCGAAAGCACAGTCGACCTTTAGAGTATCCACCGGCAGGCGTTCCAGGTAAGAAAGCGAGAAGTAACCGTTGCAGAAGTCGTCGATTTCGAGTTGCAGCCCCAGACTTTTCAGGTCGCGCAGCCGTACAAAGTCTTCTCCGTCCATGGCAACCTGGTCAGCAAGCTCCAGGACGAGCTTGCCCGGTTCGAGCCCGGTCTCTTCCAGGATCTTCGCGGTTTCCTCTACCAGCAGCGGGTCTCTTATTTGCCGGGTAGAGAGGTTTACGCTCATCGTCAGGGGTAGTTCGGGGTATTCTTCCCGCCAGCTTACAACCTGCTCGCAGGCCTTCCTTAGCACCCAAAGTCCGATGGGTACGATGAGTCCGGTCTTCTCGGCGAGCGGTATGAAAGTTCCGGGTGGAATAAGGCCGCGTTCCGGATGGTTCCAGCGCACGAGCGACTCGACGCCCAAGATATCGCCGGTTGCAAGCGCCACCTTCGGCTGGTAGTAGATCAGGAACTCTTCGCGCTCGAACGCCCGGTACAAGTCCTTCTCCGGCGTCGGGTACCTGCCGAAACCCCGCTCCATTGTCTCTTCGAAGATTTCGTAGCGAGTCTTTCCTTTTCGTTTCGCCTCGTAAAGCGCCAGATCGGCGTTTTTGAGCAGGCTGCCGGGCCGGTTTCGGGCGGAGGCGCTAGAGGCGATTCCTATGCTGGCATTGATGGAGATCTCTCGTCCCTCCAGGACGAAAGGAACCCGGAGCTCTTCTATGATCCGCCTAGCCACGCGTACCGCGTCCATCTTGTCCGAGACCTCTTCGATCAGCACGGCGAACTCGTCCCCGCCCAGACGGGCAATCGTATCCTCCGGCCGCACGCACGCCTGCAACCTACCGGCGAACGAGATCAACAACTGGTCTCCCACGTCGTGCCCGAAACTATCGTTGACGTGTTTGAAGTTGTCCAGGTCGATAAAGAGCATGGATACGAGCCTCTCACGCCGGTCCGTGTAGGCCAGGGCGTGTTCGAGGCGGTCCATGAACAGTACCCGGTTCGGCAGGCCGGTTAGGAAATCCTGAAACGCCTGGCTGACCAACCGTTCCTCGAAAACCTTGCGGGCCGTGATATCCAACATGATGCCCCGGCGGTACTTGGGCCGCCCCCCGTCATCCCTCTCCACCGAAGCACGGTCGTGGATCCAGACCATCCGACCGTCGCGGGCGACGCAACGATACTCCATCTCGAACGGTTCTCCCGCCGAACCACCCCGGGCGTCCTCGGCAAGAACCTGCGCCCGGTCGTCCGGATGCAGCATCCGGACCCAAAACCCGGGATCCTCTTCGTAGGCCTCGGGCGGATAACCCAGCATGTCCTCGATCTGCGGGCTGCAGTAGACGATCTTGGAGGACCCGCCAAGCTCCAGCACATAAGTTACTACCGGTAGCTGTTCGATTAGTGTGCGGTCCCTGTCTTCGAGAGGGTTGGCGTTCATCTACTACTCCCGCCGCGACTTAGGCTCCAGCTTGCCGGGATAAATACAAACTCGGGACGCAAGCCAATGATGGGCACCCTCGCAATTCTCCGTCTAACGATTTGGGGCGAGAAAGGATGAGGGAAGCTCAAACACCCGGCATTCCAGAACGTGTGTCGCTGCAACAAGCTCCCCGTTCAATAAGCTCCCCGACCGAGCAGCACGGTCTTCACGGTGCGGGCCAAAAGCACAATATCCAACCAAACCGACCAGTCACGTACATAGTAATCGTCCATTCCGACCCTGTCTTCGAAGGAAGACTGGTTGCGTCCGGCAACCTGCCACAGCCCCGACATCCCCGGTGGTACGCGCAAGATGTCACTCTGCGTAGCCCCTATCTCTTTAGATTCCCGCGGCAGATACGGCCGGGGGCCGATCAGGCTCATCTCTCCCTTGAGGACGTTCCAGAGCTGCGGCAGCTCGTCCAGGCTAGTCTTACGCAAAAACTTTCCGATGCGGGTGACGCGCGGGTCGTCGCGCAGCTTGTGGTACCTCATGTACTCTTCCCGCAGCCCGGCGTCTTCTTCGAGCATCCGCTGCAGCAGCGTCTCCGCGTCGGGCACCATGGTGCGGAACTTTATGCACGAAAATAGGCTGCCGTCCCGGCCCATCCTCCGGTCCTTGTAAAAAATAGGCCCGCCGGATTCCAGGTAAACGAGCAGGGAAAGCACGAGAAGCAACGGAAGTGCAAAGGCTCCCCCGAGCACGGTGGCGCAGAGGTCCAGGAGCCGCTTTGTCCGTAGGGCCCAGGGGTTCAGAAGGTTGTATTTGATCTCTACCGCAAAGGTGCCGGCGAGGTTCCTGGCCATCACCGCCGAGTTCGTTATCCCGTTCAGGTTGGGGATCACCAAAACGTGCTGGAAGCTGAGGCTGGCAAGGTTGACGAGCTTGGCCAACTGCTCGCGACGCGTGTAGGGCATGGCGAAGATGGCGGTGTCCACCCCATGCCGGCGAGACAGGTCTACGACGTTGGACAGAGCTTGTTGGTGTTCCACGCCCTCGAGGTACCCTTCCGACATATCCAACCGGTAGTCGAACATGGCCACCGGGTCGTAACCGAGGTCCCAGTCCCCCCTCAGAGAGTCTACGATGTCCGTTCCGGTCGCTTTGTAGCTGAGGACTACCACCGGCTTACCCCAGATCCCGAGCTTCTTCATTCCCCACTTCGCCCCGTACTGCACAAATGGAGCAAAGACCAGAAGGCTCAGAAACACCGACACCAACAGCAGTCGCGAAAGCGAGTCCCCGATCTGGAAGCCCAGAGCAAGGATCGCCAGTATCGCCAACGTCGCAAACACCGAATAGGTATGCCGCCGCAACTGCTCGACCGAGCTCACCCCGTATCCCGGGTATAGTCCCAGCAATGCGCGCAGCCCTACCCACACGGCTATGACGGGAGCTATGGTGGCTACTGCCACATCCGAGAGCGCGCCTTGGCCCCAGACTCCCTGAACTACGGAGGCGGCTCCCCAGACGAAGAGGGCAAGAAAGACATCCAATACAACCAGCGCACCCACGACCAATCGCTGCTTCCAGATCAGCTTCCACCGGGCCACCCCTGCGATTTGCGGTTCGTGTCTTTCGGGGATTAGTACTGCCGCCGAACGCTGCTCCACAAGACTCCCGTCTTAGACTTCAAGTAAATTTATCCGGACCACAATAACTGTGGCCTGGACCCTGCTGCACGAATCCAATCTACTTGGTGGAAGCGCCTCACAAAAGGGCGCAGAGCGCGTTAGACCCGGAAGCTATACCATAAACAGCATAAGGTGCAACTTGGTATTAGTCTTCATTATCCTCTTCGGTGCTAGGAGTGCGCGAGGTATGCCCGTAAGAGTCCACCATGTACCGTGTCTTCCAACCTATCCGTCTTTAGACAGCCGGATCGGTGAGTCGCCGCCGCCCGTCAGGTTAAAGTGTCTACGAGAAGCTCTTCAACAACTTTGGTCTCTAATGAGGATTACTCCGAGGAATTAGAGGGGTTTTCCGTCTCATCCAGTGACGGGGCGGCTCCGCGCGACTTTTGTGTCTGACCCGGTGATATCTGAACCGGTGATCGACTTGGATGTCCCTTGTCTGGCTTCTGACGATTCGGTGGAACGGTGGCCTCGATTCGAGCTTGTGTATGAGTTGGCACTTTGGTGCACCCGCTGGCCGGATATCATGCCGGGTCTCTATTGGATCGCGTGCAGGGATCAAGCATGCTCCGCAGCTTATTTTGACCAAATGCACCTTACCCGCACTGTCCCACCACGTTACACTGTAATACACTCGGTTGTAAGGAACTTTATTAGACGAACGACAGCTTCTCCGGAGGTGGAAAGTGGAAAAAACTATAGTAACCGGAGGCCTTGGCTTCATTGGCTCGCACGTGGTCGATGCTTATCTCGCCGCCGGTGACTCGGTGACCGTGATCGACTCTGCCGTGTCGGCGGTGACGGATGGCAGCGAATACGAGGAGCATCCCCGCTGCACGGTTATAAGGGAGTCCGTAGAAGACTATTTTGACGGGGGTGGTGCTATCGGAGACGCCGACAGGGTCGTGCATGCCGCCGCCCACGTCGGACCGGCGGGCATTCTACGGTATGCAGGAAGATTGGGCCCGAGCATAGTCGAAGGCACCAGGTGTGTGATCGAGGCGTGTCTGGAGGCCGACGTGCCCCTCTGCGTATTCAGTTCAGCAGAGGTTTACGGATATAGCGGCCAGTTGAACGAGAAGGACGACATCCGCGTCCCGACCCAGTACAACGCGCGCATCGAGTACGCTGTCGCAAAGACGCTTACGGAAATCATGACGGCGAACAGCCTGGGCCGCGGGCTGCGCGGGATCGTGATCCGACCCTTCAACATAGCCGGGCCGCGTCAGTCCCGGGCGGGCGGCTTCGTCATGCCCACCTTCGTCCAGCAGGCCCTCGCTGGGTCCCCGATCACCGTCTTCGAGACGGGCGACCAGGTACGGGCGTTCACCTCGGCCGCGGATCTCGGTCGCTTCCTGACAGACTACTGGGACGCCGCGATGGAAAGCGGAGAGTACCTGTACAACATCGGCAACCCGCGAAATCGCACGTCCGTCTTGGGTTTGGCCCGTAGAGTCAAGTCCCTGCTCGACAGCGCCTCGGAAATCGTCCACACTGACGGACGAGAGGTCTACGGTCCGATGTACATGGAGGCCGAGTCTTTCGAGAAGGTTCCGGTTCTCGGGGCGGCACGTTCTCTGGGGTGGGAGCCGCGGATCGGGCTGGACGAGCTCGTAATGCAGACGGCCGATTACTATCGGACCCGCGAAGACTATCGTCAACAGCGCGAGAGCAGGACGAACACGCGTGCTTCTATCTGAGGGCCTGGAACGGGTTCTCGTAGTCGCACCCCACGCCGACGACGAGGCGATGGGGTGCGCGGGACTCATGGCCAAGCTCGCTGAGCGTGACTGCGACGTTCACGTCCTGTACATGGCCGTGGACGGCTTTCACCATTACGGTCTCGACCGCGACACCTCTTACAAGGAGCGCGTGGCGGAAATAGAGGCCGTCGCCGGGTTGCTCGGCTGCAGCTACGAGATCGCCTACGGTGACGAAGACCTCATCGAGAAGCTGGATACCTTACCCAAAAGGGAGCTGGTGGACCTTTTCGAGAGGACGATCAACGAGCATCGACCGGACCTGTTGCTTTTGCCCTATGGAGTGGATTACGATCAGGACCACGTGGCGAGTTTCCGGGCCGCCTTCGCTGCCGCCCGGCCAATCGCCGAGGTCTTCGGCAAGTGGCTCGTGCCACACGTCATGGCCTACGAGATGACCAAGATCAACTGGGCCGCGGAGCCGATGCCCCGGCCCGTGGCCTTCTGCGACATCTCGAACCACCTCGACACCAAGATCGAGGCCATAAAAAGGTACGCGACGCAACTGAGGCCGAGCCCGCACATCCGCAGCCCGGAGTCGGTGAACGCCCTGGCTCGCGTCCGGGGCGCGGAGATCGGCGTCGATTATGCAGAGGCTTTCGGCGTCCTGAGGACCATAATCTAAGGATGGAGGTGCGTGACCAGTTGCGGTGGGAGGATGGGGGCTTTGGGCTCTCTAACCTTGGCGAGACGGCGTTCGATCAAATCACATCCATAAGTGGCCTCGCAGGTGGAGATTTCTCCGATCTGCATAAGAGTTCTCGCGTGGGGAACTAGATGGTACAAACGGATAGCCATCCTACCGACGTAGAACGGGTCGGTATTGTAGGACTGGGGTACGTGGGGCTGTCTCTGGCCGTCGCTTTTGCGGAGACTGGTATGGAAGTGGTCGGTGTGGAGGCGGACGCCGAGAAGGTGGCGGCGGTCGGCTCAGGCATATCTTACGTGGATGACGTGCCCTCCGAGCATCTAGGTTCCTGCGTAAGCTCCGGAAAGCTTCGGGCTACAACGGAATACGAGGCGCTCGGCAACGTCGACGCGGTCTTGATCTGCCTGCCCACCCCCCTGGACGAGCATCGGGTTCCCGATCTCTCGATTATCGTGACGGGTGTCGAAGCCCTCGCGCGGCATCTCAGACCAGGGGCTTTGGTCATCCTGGAAAGTACCACCTATCCCGGGACCACCCGCGAGCTTGTCATGCCAATCCTCCAGCGTAGTGGACGCAGGGTTGGCGTGGACCTCTCCCTGGCCTTTAGCCCCGAGCGTATTGACCCTGGCAACCGGGAGTACACTATCCGGAATACTCCGAAAGTGGTGGGCGGCATAACCGCGGAATGCACCCGACGCGCCAGGGAACTTTACGCGCGAATCGTCGAGGAGACACACGAGGTTTCGACCCCGGAAAGCGCGGAGATGAGCAAGCTGCTGGAGAACACTTTCCGGGGGGTAAACATCGCCCTGGTCAACGAGTTGGCCGTGCTCTGTGACCGGATGGGCATAGACGTCTGGGAGGTCGTCGACGCGGCGAGCACCAAACCCTTCGGTTTCGTGCCGTTCTATCCGGGACCCGGTCTCGGGGGGCATTGTATCCCGATAGACCCCTTCTACCTCTCCTGGCGGGCTCGCGCTTACGACACCACCACGGAGTTCGTCGAGTTGGCCGGGCGGATGAACGTAAGCATGCCTTACCAAGCCGCGAACCGGGTGGTACGAGCTCTGAACGATGCAGGCAAGGCGGTGAAAGGCAGCAGGGTCCTGATCCTGGGGGTGAGCTACAAACCGAACATCGGGGATGTGCGCGAGAGTCCTTCGCTAAAGATACTCGAAATCTTGCGTAGGGCCTCGATAGACGTTCGCTACCACGACCCTCATGTCCCGGTCTTGCCGGAGTGGGGGCTCTCCTCGGTCGAGCTCACGGAAAAAGAGCTCTACTCTTACGACTGCGTGGCGATCGCGACGGACCACGCGGCGGTAGACCTGCGTCTGGTGGTGGATACCGCGCCCAAAGTGGTGGATCTTCGTAACGCCGTGCGCCGGCGGCTGGGGAAGCGGCCGAATGGTCCCCTACCCCCGAACGTCGAGGTCCTCTAGCCCTCGTGTTGTCTTTGCCCATGTCCGGGCCGCGCTGGAGTGGGTATCACGCGCATCGCACGTGGTGTATCGTACGGGAAACCTTCGCTTGGAGACCTCTTTGGAGAACGCGTAGTGTCTGAGGATAGGTTGGTTAGCTTCTCTCTCATCTTGGGGACGGTCGAGAGAACGCGCGACTTGGAGTTCCATCTGGCTTCGCTCGACGCCCAGACATACCGGAACTTCGGGCTGATAATCGTGGACCAGAACAAGGACGAGCGTCTGGCACCGATCCTGGCCCCTTACAAAGACAGGTTCCCGATCCTCCATCTGAGATCCGAGCCAGGTCTCACGCGGGCAAAGAATTTGGGGTTGAAGCACGTAACCGGCGACATAGTCGGTTTTCCCGACGACAATTGCCAGTTTCCGCCAGACTTGCTCGGAGAAGTGGCCAGGTTTTTTGTCGACCATCCGCAGGTAGAAGGGCTGACGGGCCGCTCGGTCGACGAAAACGGCGTCGACAGCAACGGGAAGTTCGACACTGAGGCTGGTGCTGTCGACAAGTTCAACGTGTGGCGGCGTAGCACCGCTTACACTATCTTCTTGCGCCGGGATACCGTGAAGGGGGTGTGGTACGACGAAAAAATGGGGCCTGGGGCAGGAACGGTTTGGGGGGCGGGCGACGACCACGACTACCTGCTACAGGTCATGGAGCGAGGCTCCTCGCTCGTCTACGACCCGGACCTGCTAGTTATCCACCCGCAGCCGATAACGCAATTCGACGAGAAAGCGGCTCACAGAGCTTACACGTACACCTGTGGGGCGGGGCGCGCCATCCGAAAGCACGACTTCTCCTGGTGGTTCAAAGCATGGTGGCTTCTCAAGCCCGTAAGCGGGCTGGTACTGCGCCTCGTCGGCCTCAAAGGTCCTCCTGGGGTTTCTTACCGGTGGGGCGTATGCAAGGGCAGATTGAGAGGGCTCCGCGGAGAACGCGGTAATCCCCTGGTGTAGATCGAGCTTCACCAGGAGCCTTCTATACTTCCTACAATGGGTTCAGTAGTGGACCTTTACGTCTTCAACGACAACTCCAGGAACAGGGTCTCCGCGGTTGGGAACCATCCTCATACACCTACCAAGACCCTCAAATATTTCTCGCTAAACCGCTAAAGCTCTCGGCCCCGCGTGCCGATAAAAACCTTAGTTGAAAAAGGCAAACCCGTCGTGAGGCGGGGACGCAAAGCCTACGGATCTCGACGAATGTCGAGGCAGCCGGGTTGCCGCTTCCTCGCATCCCCTGCTTCCGGCGAAGAGAGGTAGCAGGACATGAGATCAAGACAGAGCATAGCGCCCAGAAAGCATAGGGTCTGGTCTACGGTCGTGATCGGGGTCCTCTTGGCCACGACTCTGGTCATGGTCGTCAAGCCAGCCCAAAGTACCGTGAAACCGGCAAAGAGGGCCGATTCGTTCGTCGGCTCGATCGGTGTGAATACACACTTTCGCTTTCTGGATACTGCGTACAACGAAAAATACCCGCTGGTAAAAAAGAAACTGGATGCGCTAGGAGTACGCAACGTCAGGGACGGGGCGTTTATCTCTCCCCACGACCGCGTAAACGACCTCGTCTACGGCAGGTACAGAGAGTTGGCGCGGATGGGGCTTCGTTTCAACCTGATAGTTGATCCGCGCAAAGAAGGTTTGAGAACGGTGGATTCAGCCAAAATCGCCAAAATAGCGAGTATGGTCGGCCCCTCGCTCAACTCTCTCGAAGGTCCGAATGAGTACAATCTCAGCGACAATGCAAACTGGGCCGCAGACTTGACCGCCTATCAGAAAAACCTCTATAACGCGGTCAAAAGCAACTCCTCCACGAAGAACAAACCCGTGGTTGGGCCTTCCCTAGGTAGGCCGTACCCGGACAAAAAGCCGGATCTCAGTGCATACGCTGATTATGCAAACATGCACTCCTATCCAGGAGGTCGCATTCCTTCCGACTGGGGCCTAGACAACTACATTATTCCTGCGGCAAGGAAGGTCGGAGGGTCCAAACCTCTCATGGCGACTGAAACTGGCTACCATACCGCCGCCAATTGGAACGGCCCCCATTCTGGAGTTTCCGAGAAGGCTATGGGCAAGTACACATCCCGTCTCGCCCTTGAGTACTTCAATCGCAATATAGCCAAGACGTACACCTACGAGCTTATAGACCAAAAGCCAGACCCCAAAGGCACGGACCGGGAAGAAAACTTCGGGTTGTTACGCAACGATGGTACGGAGAAGCCAGCCTACAGAGCGCTGAAGAACCTGATCTATCTTCTCGAAGATCCAGGTCCCAGGTTCAAGCCCGATTCCCTGAACTACTCTCTGGGCGGCGATCTCAAAAACGTTCGTCGTACGCTCTTGCAGAAGCGCGATGGAACATTTTATCTGGTGCTCTGGCAGGAAGCATCAAGCTACGATCCGTCAGCCGGGCGAGATATCTCGGTGCCGACCCGGAAAGTAACCTTGACCTTGAATCAGTCGGTTGGCGCGACGGCCACATACTTGCCCAATGCCTCTGTCTCTCCAGTCAAGAAGTACGCTGCTCCCAAGCAACTGGCTCTCAACGTGCCAGACCAGCCTCTGATCGTGGAGCTCGCGCCTTCCAGCGGCGCGCCCAAAGCCACCAACCAGAAGCCCAAGATTCTCGATATAAAGCCCAGCCGCAACGCCCGCGTCAAAGACCGCACACCCAGTCTCCGGGCAAAGGTGACCGATGACTCCAACTTGAAGAAAGCGAACGTGAAACTCCTCTTCGACGGCAAGAGGCAAACGAAGTTCTCCTACGACCGGAGCAGGGATCTCATGAAGTTCAACGTGCGTAAAAAATTGAAAGTCGGCTCGTACTATCGGGTCAAGATAGTCGCCCGGGACAACAAGGGCCTACGCACGGTCAAGAAATGGCGGTTCAAGGTGGTCCAGCGAAGGTAGCAGGTAATAGGCCGGAATACAGACAGGCTCGCTTCATCTTCGCGTCTCGTTGAAAGTCATAAGCTAATAAGCTAACTTTCCGTTGACGAGAGACGTCGAACGCTTCCGCGAAAGCCTGCGTTCTTCGCAGGATGCTCTGAGAGGAGAGTTTTGATGAAGGTCCATCACCGGATAGCGGACAACCCGGAAGCTCCCTCCAAATTGTCCCCGATACTCTCTGGGGGCGCGAAGGCTGCCGCCATGGTTCCCGCATGAGCCGGTTTCGGAAGCTGGAACAAGTTTTGCGCCGGTTAGTGCGGAGGAACCAGACCCTCAAGCCAATCGGCCACATGATATTGGGCAAGCGCTACCAGGCTCATCTGGAAATCGCTGAGCTTCGGGAGAGGTTGGGGACGAGGATAGCGGGGAGCGGGAGCTTTCAGCAATCGAGTGCCGCAAGACCGGAGAACATGATTTGGGTCTTCGGTATGGGCCGCAGCGGGAACACGTGGTTGAGCGGAATGTTTAGAGATATGAGCAACCACCAGACCTGGGATGAACCGTTTGTCGGAAAACTCTTTGGAGATTTCTACAACAACGAAACGGAAGCCAACCTGTCCCGTGCAAATTTTATTCTAGGGGATCCTGTTCGGAAAGGATGGATAAAGTCAATCCGAAACTTCGTGCTCGACGGAGCCCGTTACTCTCATCCCAACCTCGGCCCCGAGGATTATCTGGTGATCGGGGAGCACAACGGCTCCGCGGGCGCGCCATTGCTCGTAGAAGCCATGCCGGAGAGCCGGATGATACTGCTGGTCCGGGATCCGAGAGACGTAGTGGCATCTATCCTGGATGGCGCCAGGAAGGGTGGATGGCTGTATCAGTGGGAGAAGAAAAAGAACGCCGGAGAGCACGATACCCTGGTCGAGAGAGAGCCGGACCTCTACGTGGAGCAACTAGCCGAGAGGTACCGTCGCGAGGTCGGGTGCGCGAAACGCGCTTACGACTCCCACAAGGGACGCAAGGTGCTGGTACGATACGAAGACTTGCGGGCGGATACTCTGGGCTCCATGCGGCGCATCTACTCCACGCTGGAGATTTCCACAGACGATGAGGAACTCGAACGAGTCGTGGCGGCTCATTCGTGGGAGAACATCCCCCAGCAAGACAAAGGCAAAGGTAAGTTCACCCGCAAAGCTACCCCCGGAGGATGGCGAGAGGACTTGACTACCGAACAAGCGCGTATAGTAGAAGAGAAAACCGAGCCTCTACTCAAGGCATTCTACTCCGCCTAGGGTGGGTTGAGATGTAAAAGCACATTCGGAGACCCGCTACCGCTCTTATAGAAGTGCCGCTTTCTTGAAGAGACGTTGAAAGTATCGGCGGGTGAGTCTACCCTTTCGAGGCTTTTAAGAAGGATGAGATTCCCCAAACTTCAGCTTGTAGACCTTCTCGGGAGTGACTGTGGCGGCGCCTGCGGATGCATCACCCCAACGCAGCGCGGCAAACAACGGTAGCATGATGGCAAGAAAAAAGTGGCCGTTTTGAGGGTCGAGTAAAAAAGATAGGAAGTGCCCGATGAGCGGGAACGAACTCGGAAAGGACGACCAGCGGCAGATTACACGGAAGGACTTCCTACGCTATAGTGGTTCCTTCGCGGCCGTATCCGCCATAGCCGCGGCTAGCCCGGGCCTGCCCCGCCAGACAAAGGCTCAGACTGCGGATACCGGCGGGGACAACTATCCAGGCACCTACGCCGTCTTCCCCCCCGACACCTTCCGTCACAACAATCCGGAGGCCAAGGTTATCGACATAACCAAGGTGGAGGAGACGCTGGGGGCGCCTGCAAGCACTAACGCCACGCCGAACGACAACAGTGACGACGACTCGCGGGCGTTCGTCTACGCGCTCGACTTCATCAAGTCTGAACTGCAAAAGTACGATCGCCCCAACGTACAAGCGGAAACGAGTTACGTGATCTACGTTCCGCAGGGCATCTACCACGTCGGCAAGCAGATTTCCTATACAGGACCCGTGTATGAGTTCTGGGGTCAGGTGCGGATTATCGGCCAGAGTCGCGAGGGCTCGTTCATCAAGCTCAAGGACGGCGCTCCCGGCTTCGGGGCAGAGGCTTCCAGGGCGGTCATCGATTTCTCGCAAGGCGAGGATTTCAATAACTGGTCCGCGCAGAACGTCCTGCGCAACTTGACAGTCGATACTGGCCGTAGGAACCCTGGCGCCATCGGCGTGGGCTTCTTCGGCGCGAACAATGCCAACATCGACAACGTCACCATTCGCTCCGCCGACGGAATGGGCAGGGTCGGACTAGACCTCCCTATAGGGATCACGTCCGGGTACTTTCGCGACCTGACCATCGAGGGATTCGATGTTGGCATCAACATGTCGCAGTATCATTTCATCAACCCCACCATCGAACAAGTTACGCTGAGCGGCCAGCGGGTCGCGGGCATCCGGGTTGGCGATAGCACTCCAACGTTTCGCGCGATCCGCAGCGACAACTCAGTGCCGGCGATGATTATTGCCGGCGCCGGCGCCCACGTCGTCCTGATCGACAGCCAGTTGACCGGCGGCGATTCCTCCAAACCAGCTATTGATATGCAGAAGAGCGGGCACTTGTTCGCCCGTAACGTCGGGGTCTCGGGCTACAACGCGGCTGTACGAAAAGCTGGCAGTATAGCTGTCTCCGGCAACTGTATTGGAGAGTACGTCTCAGACAAGACCTACAGGTTCGACGATGGTCAGAGCGCCCGCTCACTAAAACTGCCGATACAAGAGACCCCCTCGACGCCGTGGCCGGCTGACTTCTCCAAGTGGGCCAATGTCGACAGCTTCGGCGCGAGAGGAGATGGTACGACGGACGATGCGGCCGCGATACAGCGGGCGTGCGACTCCGGTGCGGAGGTAGTCTACTTCCCAAAGCAGGCGTATCGTATGGAGTCGGTGGTAAACATCCCGGCGAGCGTCAAGCGCGTTGCTTTCATCTTCGGTACGGTGACGGGAACGCCTGACGGCTCGTTCTTTCGCGTCAGCGAGAACTCGGCGGATCCTCTCGTGGTGGAAGACGTCCATCGAACCATCGGACCCATCTTGATCGACCACGCCCAGCCGAGGCCGCTAGTAATCAACACCGTCAGAAGCGGTGGGACTGGCGCAGGCCTCTACCGGAATAAGAGCACCGGAGACAACGGGGACGTGTTCTTCAACAACGTCAACGGTCTCAAGAGCGGTGCGGGAACGATCCGCAACCAGCGGGTCTGGGCGAGGTGGACGAACACCGAGTTCAAGGACGGTCCCAACTTCGGTGTCGCGGAAGGCGGCGTCCTGTGGGTGTTGGGCTACAAGGTCGAGGGCGGAACGATCAACTTCGACGTCCAAAACGGCGGCACGCTGGAGGTGCTCGGCGGCCTCGCCAACCAGTACGACTCCAGCACCTTCAATGATGGCGCAAGCCCTAACATCGTCTACCGTATCGATAACGGGACCGTCTCCGTCATCTCCGCGAGCAACGGACCGGATATAGATTCGAGCAGCACCGCCGCCTTCACCACGGTCGTCCAAAATACGGAGGACGGCGTAACCAAGACGATAAAGTGGACTGAACTACCGAGGCGGGAAGGCCGACGTCACCAATGGATCCTACCGCTCTACGTTGGCTAGGACCCCAAAGTAGCGGAATATCGAATCAACACAATCTTGGACCTGCTCGTGACCCGTCGGTCCTACGGAATATCCTCGGCGCTGGCGGCGTGGATCAACCTGGTGGTGCAGGTGTGCTGGTGCGTGACAGAATGAAAATGCATAGTTCCACCTACGTGCAAATTGGTTCGAATCCCGGCCTCTCGTTCGCTGGCGGGAAAGGTACACGAAAGCAAGGTAGATCAAGCGAGACTCTTCAGCGGTGTCGCCGGGGCGCTAAGCGTTGTTCCACAGTTCCTCAACGGTGGATAGGAACTCCCTCTGGAAGCGGGGTTGTCCGAAACGTCTGGCGTTTCGGCGGCAAGCTTCGGGTTCGAACTTGACTTCATTACTCTCGAAACGTCTTACGGTTTCCTCTACGGCTTCCGTCGTCTGGGTATCAAAGAACAGTCCCGTAGCATCAGGAGCCGGTAGCCCGATGACGGTCTCGGAAGCGCCTCCGAGACCGTAAGCGATCACGGGGGTGCCGCAGATCTGCGCTTCGAGCGGCGCTATCCCGAAGTCCTCGCGTGAAGCGAAGACGAAAGCCTTTGCGTTTGCGATCATTCGGGCAACAGTCGTGCTGTCTTTGTGTCCCAGGAATTCGATGTTGCGGTTGGACGCCATCCGTTTCAAGGGTTCCAGCATGCTCCCGTCACCGATGACCACGAGTCGCAGCCCAAGCGAGTTGAATGCCTTTACTATAAGGTCCACACGCTTATAAGGTTCGAGCCGTCCCACGGTTACGTAGTATTCGTCTTTGATCTCCTGAAAGTGGCCAGAGAAGTGCTCGACGTCCACGGGAGGGTGTATGACGGAACTGCGAATGCCATGCCGGTGAAGATGCCAGTCGCTCACGTAGCGCGAGTTGGCTATGGTGAAGTCCGGTCTTTTGGAGGCGACGCTGTCCCAGACTCGAATCTTCGAAAGAAAGAAGTCTTGAACGAATCCGGAGACTGGGTTGCGAGGGTAAAAGAACCTGTCCTCGTAAGCGTATTTCAGGTTCCTCGCCTGCAAGTAGGAGATGTGCAGTTGGTCGGGGGAGGTGATCACACCCTTCGCCACCGCGTGTGAACTGGAGATCACGAGGTCGTAGTCCGATAGGTCGAAGCGCTCCACCGCCAGCGGCATCAGTGGTAGGTAGCGATGGTAGTTGCGTCTGGCGCCGGGCAGTGCCTGGATAAACGACGTTCGGATGCGCAGCTTTTCGAGTGGTGAGCCCCGAAACCCTTCAGGATCGTGAACCAGCGCGAAGTGATCCGCGTCGGGAAACATCTCGTGGAAGTTGGCGGTTACACGCTCGTAGCCGCCAACGTACCGGACGAGCCACTCGTGGACTATTGCGATCCGGGCCCGCGAAAGAGGTTTCATAAGGAGTACGCAGCTATCTTCGCCACGCTGCGACCTCCTGCAACTGCTGCGCCACACCATCCAACATTCCCTGGAGCGAAAAACGTTCCAGTGCCACCACACGCCCTGCTTCAGCCAGTTCCCGGGCCTTATCGGGGTTGTCCAGCAAATCACTCAGCGCTTTGGCGAGAGCTTCAGGATCTCCCGGTGGAACCAGGATGCCGCTGACTTCGTCGTCGACGATCTCTACCGTTCCTCCCGCGCGGGTAGCAACGACCGGGCTACGAGCCAACATACCCTCCACGATAACCCGTCCGAAAGGTTCGGGTGAGACAGAGGTGTGTGTGATCACGTCCGAGAGACACATGAGCTGTGGGATGTCCCGGCGGAAGCCCGCGAAGTGTACGCGGTCTTCCACGCCCAGGTCCTTGCTACGCCGGCGCAGAGACTCCGCATACTCTTGCTCCCCAAATATTGCCTCACCTACCAGGAGGACGTGGACGTCCGGGAGATAAGGAAGAGCTTCCAGTAGTACGTCCTGGCCCTTCCAGGGGGCGAGGCGGCTAAATACCCCGACTACCGGAACGCCTTCGAGATCCAGCTCGCGTCTTAACTCGTCCACCTCAGCCTGCGTGACCGATTCGAACGGCGTGGCATCTATGCCATTGTATACGACGCGTATGGCTTCAGTGTGGCCGCCACCTTCTACCAGGGCTTTGGCGGCGGCTTTCGAGCAGGTGATGACCCGAGAGATCAGGTGGTTGGACAAGAGGACGCTCAACCGCCGGTGTCCCCGGCTGAAGTGATCCGCCGTCAAGAGATCGTGCTGGTGCCATATCACGGGTTTTCCAGCAATCTTCCCGGCCAGGGCTCCTATGAACAGCGCTTTCTGCGAGTTGGCGTAGATCACTTCGTAGTCCCGGGCCAGCTTAGCCACCCGCCGGGCGAGATCCAGGACGCCGGGCACGGCCAACAAGTCACGCTTCAGGCCGCCCTCGCGGGATATTCCGCTCACCGCCTCGGGCGCCGGAAACAATTTTACTTCGACGCCGCTCTCTTCGAGTCGCTCCCGAAACGGGCCGTCCGCGAAGAGAACGACCTGACTCGTTCCCAGGTTGTCCCGGGCGATGTCGAGCAGGAACAGTTCCGCTCCCCCCAGCGAGCCGGTGTGATCCAGGAAAAGCACCCGGGGTCTCATCCCAGAGCCTCCATGTATACGTCCCGCGTCTGTGCGGCGACGACCGGCCAGTCGAACCGGGTTCGCGCGTAGCTCTGACAGGTCTCATCGTCTGGAAGATCCCGGCGACCGGTCAGGGCCGCTTCGATACCCTCGGCCAGATCTCCAACTTCACTACTTGGCAGCACCAGATTTTCCGAAAGCTCTCTCACCACCTCCGGCAATCCCCCCACGGGTGTTACGAGGACGGGCGTGCCGGCCGCCAGCGACTCGACGGCGACCAACCCGAACCCTTCCAGAGCCACCGTAGGCACCACGCTCAAGTCCGCCGCGCGATACGCCACGGCGAGGTCTTCTTCGGGTACGAAACCCAGCAGCTCCACATTGTCCTCCAGGCCCAACGAGCGAACCTGATCTCCGAGTTCTTCGAATAACTCACCTTTTCCTGCTATCGAGAGTAGAGCCTCGGGTACGTGGCGACGTACTTCGGACATCGCCGAGATCAAGGTTTCGAGTCCCATCCGCCGCACCAATCGCCGCGCGGTAAACACTGTAGGTCTGTCCTGCGGCCAACCTAGCCGTTCCCTCGCTTCTTTTCGAGTTAATCCCGTATCGTACTGGTCCGCGTCCACACCTCCCGGCACCCGGTATATGAGCTCCAAAGGCACGCCATAGTCTTCGTGCAGTATGTCGCGGAAGGAGTCGGACAGAACTATACAGTGTGTCGCGCGCCGGTAGACGATTTGTTCGAGTGTGGCTTTCGCCCGTACTTTTAGCGAGCCCACGCCCTCGAAACGTCCTTCCTGCGCCCAGGGACCGTGGAAATGAAAGACAAGCGGATACGGACGAAGTTTATCCAGCACAGGGAACGTATAGAGAGCGAAGTGGGCGGCCACGAGATCCGGCCGTCGCTCGGAGATCATCCGCCGCAACTCCCGCCTTAGGGCCAGTCCACGAACCGGTATTGGAGCGTCAGGCGCCGCGAAAGCACGTACCGCCTTGCCCGAATCGCGCCCCACCTGATCCGTGCCCGCCACGAGACCGCGCGTCACTACACCGGAAGAGGGAAGATGATGGAACAACTCGTAATACATCCGGTGGAGACCTCCGGAGAATTCCGGAAACCATCTGTGGCCTATTTGCAGAGCCTGGATCGACACAAAGTTCTTATTCGCCATAGCTTTCTCTCGCATCATGAAAATTTTACTCGATGACACACTGTACCCTCGAAGCGCCTGCCACTATCTACCACGGACTACCAAACGATACTGTGCTCCCGCCTCCGGTTCCGGTAATTCTTGGCCAACACGACTTCGTGCTCTCTTCGCTCGCAATTCTTATCAAACAACCCGCGAAAGCTCCGTACAAACTAACTACGGGCTATCTTTTTGCCCGCGGTGTTCGTTGCGCCTTCACGCTGAGCTCCGTACCCCTTTTCAGGTGACATTCCCCCGGCGGGCTTCCTCGAGGTCTGGCGATGACCAATACCCGCTGCTATCGCCAAACCAAGGAAAGACCAGATCAACATCCCCGGAAGCCCGGTCACCGTATCGTTGAATATGAGCAATACCAATAAACTAACTGCGATGCTGCCGCTGACTGTGGCGAAAAGGTCTTCAGGGTTTCTCCTACTTTGGGCCTGGATCAACAACCACGCTAAACCTCCCGTGTACAGTATTGAGCCTGGCCACCCGAGAACAAAAGGTATCTCCATTATTCCGCTGTCAAAGGCGGCATTCTCGCCAAGTGTGCCGAATTCACTGCTGGTGCTGAGTTTGGTGGACCGTCCGGTGCTGCCGAGCCCTTCGCCCACGGGGTTGAGAAAAGCCAACGGCATGGTCTCGTTGTAAAACTCGACGCGAGCTTGAAAGCTATTGTCTTGACCGAGTTCCGTAAGAGTTCCCAGTCGCTCATTGATTCTGTCTGCTATCGGCCCTATAGTCACCAGAGGCATAGTCAGAAGAGTAACCACCAATAAGGTCAAGAGCAAGCCCGGTCGGGAACGCCGACTTTGCATTACGATCAAGACAACCGCGATTAACCACCCCCCCCAAGCCTGGCGAACCAGAGAGAGCAAAAACCCCACGGCGCCAACTGCCGCGGCAGGCCATCGCAACGCGTTGCCTTTGGCGAGAAGAAGCAATAGTCCCGCCATCATTACCATCGCAAAGGGCGCCGGTGAGTTCAGGGTGCTAAACACCCGCACCTCGAACGGCTCGGGCTGTCCTATAGAAGTTATAGGCGAACTTACCATCCAGTATTGATCCCAGGCCGGAGGAGCCAAGAATTGCACTAAACCGTAGATTCCCATCACCATAACGCCCCAGGTGAAGGTACGCTGCACGGATTCGCGATACTCAGGGTACCTGCGCCAGTGAACGATGAGGTAAAAAGCAACCACCGCCGGCACCAACCATTCGACTAATTGATAGGTCGCGCTAGATACACCTCCCCGGTAAATTCCTACAGCAAAGGCGTAGAACAATCCCAAAAAGATCAGAACGAAAGGAAAGAAGCGCTTGAGCTGGAGCTTTGGTAGATGGTGCACCAGCGTGAAGAAAGTAAGCCCCGAGACCAAGTACGGGGCCAACATGATCGGGTTTACAGGGTCCCAACCGCTAACGTAATCCACCAGGCGCCGCACCTCCGGGGTCAAGAACCACACCCACCAAGTGAAGCCAATGTACAAACCGGGGCGTCGCCAATACAGCAACGTTCCCAAGACCAACGCTGCTGCTAGATAAGCGTACTCCAGATATGCCAACAATCCTCCGATGTAAGCTGCCCGGTGTCAACAATCAAAGACTCTACTACTTTATGTTGCCTTTAGTGGGGCCCTTGGCTTCCAACTACATTTTCTCCATGGGTACGCTCTTTTAGGGTACATCTTTGAAGCTCGTGAAGTCCCGTGTTGGCGAGAACTGCCCAAGCCTGGGAAGCTTATGGTATCTATCTTCTCACACAAATACCAGGTATTTCGCTGGTAGAAGTCGCCAACCTCCAACTTCTCATTCGCTTCCCTTTGCGCGGATTATCGAAGCAAAGTCGCTCCACCGGGGCCACAATCTCGGAGGGCGTATCTTCAAGGTTATGGGAAAGTTTGCTATCGCAAATACAAATCTAATCGTCGTGGAAATTAGTAAGGCCAGGCCTGCGCCCACGAGGCCATATATCGGCACCAGCACTATTAGAAGCGGTACGGTCAAACTCACGCCAATACCTTGCATGATAGAGGTGATGCCTGGTCTATTAGAAGCCATGAAAGCTTGAGCCAGTATCCAGGTCGCGCCCGACAACACGACCTCCGCCAGCAGAATTCTGAATACGGGCACCGCGCTCGAAAACTCTTGACCATAAACTACCTTGAGGGCCAAAGGGCCTAGGGCCGCGAGCATCAAAGCCGTAACCGCGGAGACAGTAGTGCTTACCCTAAAACCTCGTCCAACCAATGCGGCAACTTCCTCGACAGGCCGGTTTGCCCCTTTGGGCAACGCAACCTGGGCTACGGCTGCTGGAAACACATCGATCATTCGGGCAAGGCTAACAGCTACTACATAGAGTCCCATGGCAGTGGGATTGAGCAACCCCACTACCAGAACCCGGTCAAGCCGTCCCGCTACTAGTTGGCCTAAAAGATCGACCCCATACGACCTGATTCCATATGAAGTAAGCAGGCGTGCTGATACTCGAATTTCCCGCCATCTGGGATGGTACGCTTTCCAAAGACGAGCCGCCATCCAGAAGAATATTGGTATGTACGGCACTATATAGGCTGAGGCCGCGTAGAAGGGTGTTAGGTGATTAAACGTCCACAACGAGACCAGGATCAGCAAAGTAAGTAAAGGTAGCAAGCCCCGAAGGGTATTGAAGATGGCGAACTCTCCCCGGGCTCGTAACACGCTGTAGAAAGCATTTATTAGCAAGATCAGTGGAGAACTGAGCATTAGCCACTGGGCGAAGCGCACTACCTCCGGCGAGTATTCCGTCAACCAGAGAGGGATGAACACCAGACCGATCAGGGTGGCGAGAAGTCCCATCCCTGCTCCCATGAATAGAGCAGCCGAAAAGAGTTGAGTGCCTCTCTCCGGGTAGCGTCTCAGGTTGTAGAGTAGAGCCGTGGGCAAGCCGAGCGTGAGCGCGATGGCAAATATCTGTGGCCACATCTGCATGGCGGCTTGCGCGCCTCGTCCATCAGGGCCCAGCGCACGGGCGGTTATTATTCCCGTACCGAAGTTGAGGCCCAGGATCAAGACGTTCACCGCGAGTGTCTGAACGGTCGCCGCCACGCCGCTGCTGAGTGGTATGGCGCGTTTCAAGCGGTTCATCGCCCTGCTCACCTTCTTAGTCTCCCCCGGCGCCGCAGCGCATTGTTGCCTACTACCAAAGTACGCACCAACCGATTAAGATACCCGCTAGTGAAGATTACGATGGTGTTGCAACCGTGTTCGGTCAAGCTCCATTGTTGCACACCCTCCGGGATAAAGACGCCTGTGAGATTCGAGGTATGTTGGTAGTGTTAAGGTCCTTAACCGTACACTCTAGCCACCACGCCGCCAGGTTCTCCATCCTTTTAGCCTGCCATTTAAAGATGCGAGCAGCTTTTCTCTGGCTAGCGTGCCCTGGTCCGGCAAGAACCTCAGACACTGCACCACGCCGAAGGCGTCGCGGGATCCCACAAGCACGCTCCAGAGCAAGAAGACGACTTGCCGAGGAGTAGAGAAATGCTCCAGTAGCATAAGCGTCCTATTGTGGACCCGGTCACTGACGGCCGCGGCACTGAATCGGCTCCGGTCTTCCTCAGCGGGTCGATAGTCGCCGTCCGGACGCGGGGTTTGATAGTGATCCACCGCCACCGTAGGCTCGTAGATTAGCTTCCAGCCCATCCGCTTTACCGTGACGCAGAACAGGTAATCCTCGTCTCTTTGTACGCCTCCCGAGCCGATCAGACGCTCATCGAACCGGACACCCCGAAAAGCCTCGCGCCGATAGCTCATGTTCACGCCTTTTAGTACATCCACTTCCCGTGATTCTCCCACGCCCAGATGGTGGTTGGCGATGATCCGACCGAACCACTGGATCTTTCCTACTACCTCACATGAGCCATCGTTGACTTGTTCCCCGCAGCGTATCCAGTCCCGACCACCCACGCCGCCTAACTCCGGATCCCTCTGGAAATGCTCTTCGATGCGCGCCAGCCAGTCGGGCCACGGAACGGCGTCGTCATCGGTAAAGGCGACTATATCTCCTTCGGACGCGTCCAACCCCGTGTTCAGAGCCGCCACGGTTCCTGGCTCGTTGACCGTAACCATTCTCAGCCTCAGGGGTTCCGGGTCTATGTCTGCCAGCAGGTTCTGTGTTTCGGTATCCGTGTCCCGAACTACCACTACCACCTCATCGGGGAGGCGTACCTGGCTTTTGAGAGATTCCAGGCAACGCGCCAGGTCTTTCGGGCGACGGTAGGTCTTGATGAGTATGGTAATGGTCACTGGTTCAATCTCTCGGCAGGAGCTTTCATGGACGCAGGTTTACTATACGTTCTGTTCCGAAGCAATGTCCCGCTGACGAGTATTCCCGGAAAACGCTAGGGTTCGCGCAAGCGTATGCTATCGGTTCTCCACGGGACCGGTGCGAGACCGACTTTTCTATCTGATCTTGAAGTACCAGGCTTTCCTTTCGACGTTCCCGGCGGCGTCGGTGGCGACTATCTTCACGTTCTTTCTGCCTTTGGAGAGTCTGGCCGAGCGGTAGATCAGGCGATCTGTATTTCGCCGGTACGTATATTTAGTCGACGAAATCCGGCTTCCGGCCACGTAGAGCTTTATATTGTTTTTCGAGAGGTTGGTCATGTCGTCTCTGACCGTGGCCCTTATGGTCGGTGTACGATCTCTGGTGGTGGACCGGTGCCGGGGGGAAATGTCGCGTATGTAAGGACGCTTCATGTCCAGCCGGATCTTGTCCTCGACCGAGGAGGCGTTTCCCGCCTTATCACTGTACTCGACATAGACCGTCCTGGTTCCGTTGGCTTTCCTCAAGGTCCAGTCCTTTGTGGCAGCGTAGGGCTCCCAGCCGGACCAACTGCCACCGTCGTTCCGGAAGCGCATCTCGCGGAGGCCGCTTGCCGGAGAAGGATCCGCCGCCGAGAGGCTCAACTTTACCGAAAAACTTCTGGTGTATGCCTTGCCGCCGTTTATCTTCACCGGGCCCTTGGGCGCTACGCTGTCTACCGTCCAACTGCGCGTAGCCGGGGTAGGGTCTACGCCGCCCGCGGCGTCTCTGGCCTTTACCCGCAAGGTGTGCTCGCCTTGGGGTAGATCGGTGAACTCTACGCCGGTCTTGGCCGAGAAGGCCGTCCAGGCCTTGTCATCTAGTTTATAAGAGTAGCTCAGGTTGGTAGGCTCTTTATCGTTGCTGCCCCAGGTGAAGGTGGCCGCCGTGGACCGTGCGAAACCAGATGGCCCGTCCGTTATGGTAGTGTCGGGTGTGGTGGTATCGAGCTCGATCTCATCCCGTGCCCTCTCCGACACGTTACCCGCCTTATCGCGATACTGTACCTGGACGGTCTTCCCTCCATCGCCATCGCCAAGCTTCCAGGACTTGGCGGCCGCATACGGCTCCCACTCCGACCAACTCGAGTCTGCATTGGAGAAGCGCATAGAGTCCGTGCCGGAGCCCGGCGATGGATCGGTAGACTCCAACGTAAGATCGACCGTGGCGTCCCTGGTGTAAGTACCCCCGCCGTTTATCGTCACAGAGCCCGCGGGCGCCCTGGTATCAACGCTCCAGTCGCGGCTGGCCGGAGTGGGGTCTACGTTTCCGGCACCGTCCACTGCCCGGACCTGGAAAGTATGCTCTCCATCGCTCACATCCGCATACTCCTTCGGTGAGTCGCAAGACTCGAAGGTTCCTTCATCGCGCTTGCACTGGAACCTGGCGCCCGCCTCGGAAGCAGAGAACCGGAAGGAAGCCGTGGCATCTTTCGTGACCCCTGACGGGCCGGAGGTGATCCCGGTGTCGGGCGGCGTGGCGTCGGTGGGGGCGCACCTGGTAGCGCCATCGAGGAAAAAGGCCTCGTGCACGTTGGTCGGACTACCACCTTGCTGGGCCTTTCCCCCACCGGCTATGTAGACTCCGCCGTTGCACGCCACGGCCTGGACGCCGTGGCGTGCGGTCGGCATGGGCGCCAGCGCCCGCCAGCTATTGGCGGCTGTGTCGTACGCCTCGACGAGGTCGTAAGCATTGCCCCCGCCCTCGCCACCGATGACGAGGATCTCCTTGCCGAGCACCGCCGTGGCGAATCCGCCGCGGGCGGTCGGCAGCGCGGTATCTAGCGTCTTCCACGCGACCTCCGTCCCGCCAGCCAGATTGTAGACGTCGGCTTTGGTGGTGGTGGCGTCGACGTTGGTGTCGCGCCCGCCGATAGCGTAGAGCTTGCCGTCCACGATAGCCGACTGGAAGTGGTCCCTGGCCCGGGGCATATCCGGCAGTTGGGTCCACGAATCGGTCTCGGGATCGTAGCGGTCGAACCAGGAGACAGCAGATCCTTCACGCAGTCCGCCGGCGTAGTAGATCTTCCCTTCGTAGGCGGCAACCCCGCCGGCGCCCCGGTCCCGGCCGGCCGGCATGGGTGCCCCCCGGCTAAAGGAGTCGGTCTCCGGGTCGTAGATATAGACCGTATTGACGCTCGGGTCCGGCCATCCGGAGAGCCCGCCTACATAGTAGATCTTCCCGTCCACTTCCACACCCTGGATATGGTCCAGATCGGCCGGAAGGGGCGCGACTTTTTCCCAGGAATCGGTAGCCGGATCGTAGCGTTCGTGCAGGGCTCCGCCGCCGGCGAGATAGAACTTGCCACCCGCCTTTACGTAGGAGACTTCTTGCCGGTTCTCACTGCTGGAAGCGCGGGACTGCCATTTGCCCGGCAGGTCGAGAGCGCCGCCGGGAATTACCTCTATGGAGTCCCAGGTGGCGGAGAAAGCCGGCCCGCCGTTACTGGTCGAGATAATACCGACCGCCAGGGCGTTCGTACCGTCAAGCCAGCCCGCCGGAACAGCTTTTGGACTACCTAGTTTGGTGCGTGGGCCGGTAACGCCATCCGTAGTCACCGAGTAGCTCGCCTGCACGGCGCCGGCGGCCGGATCCACGGTGAGGAATAGATCCACCGCCTCGGGCCCGGGCAAGCCCACGGGGTAACGGACGCTCTTGTTGGCCGAGCCGTTCATTTCCCCGGTGAGGTCTATGCTGCCCTTGCCGCCGTTGGCGTGGGCTGCCAGCCTGACGTAGTTGTCCTGGTCGCCATTGCCTATAAACAAACCCATCGACTGGTTGCCCTGGGGCTCTATGCCCGCGAAGGGGGCCGCGATCCTGGTGCGAGCCGTGAACACGCCGCTGGCCGGGGTGGCGTTTACGCCGAACTGGAACCCGTACTTCTGAGTATTGGTTTTCTGGTAGGCGTCCCCGCCGGGGATCTCGTCGATGGTTACCGCCCCGGCAGCACCTCCAGCGGTCATGTTCGTCGGGTCGTATAGGGACTCGTAATTGGAGGTCTTGTTGGTCATCAGGCCGGTAAACCCGAGGTTCGACAGGCCGCCGGGGCTGGGAGCGTCGTTGTCCCAGGTGTAGCGCACCGGCAGGCCGGTGGTCTTGCCATTGTCTTTGTCGACCGCGAAGGGGTCGGAGGTGTCCGGTTGCCCGTCGTTGTCGTCATCCGGGTCGTTTAAGTTCGACGTATTGTCCCCGTCGTAGTCGGGCGGCAGGTCAGCCGACGAACATGGGTCCGTTTCGTTGTCGATCTCGTCGGAGTTACTAAACCCATCCTGGTCGGAGTCCAGGTTCGGGTCGTATGCCGCATCGCACGTATCTTCCTCTTTCGGCTCGAATGCGACGATGTTGTTCGCCCATATGTCGGCAACCCAGACCGTACCCGGAAACAAGTCAGCGTCGTCCTGGGCCGCGACATCCAGTGTGGTCCCGCCAACCGTGGAGAACAGCGGCTGCTTTTTGACTACCCCGGTTCCGGCATCGTTTAGCTTCAACCGGTAGATCGTATTGTCGTAGCCGGCGGCGAGCAGGTCTCCTTTCATGGCGCCACCGAAGCTGGACGCAGTGTATTCGCTGCTTCCGTTTGTCGAGGCGTCAAACGAAGCCAGACTGCCTTTCTCGGCCCCGGGTGCCCGATAGTCGCACTCGACGGGGTTGGCCGCCGGCACCGGCGATTGCCGGTCTGCGTTGAAAGTGTTCGCCGTGCTGCCGCGGGTCGGGTTGGGATGCCCGCCGTAGTAGCCGGCGCCGCTTACCAGTTGCAGCGTGTCCTTGTCGGTCGTGCCCGGCTCGTTCTTCTGGTTTGTACAAGAGCCGTCTGGCCCTTCGTTCACCGGTACGTCACCCCACCCCGCGTTGCCGCCGTTGTCAATCGCGTACATCTTGCCGCTCTTGGCCATCAGCACGTCGTAGGCATTACGGAAACCGGAAGCATAGACTTGCACGGGTCCTCCCGGCACGATCCTGGCCTGGTTCTTTCCGTCGTTGCCTCCAAAGGGATCGTTGGCGTCAGGGTTCCCCGCCCGGGTCTCATCGTCGAGGGTCGGCAGGTCGTAGGTGGTGTCGCCGATAGCTTCGAGGTCTATCTCGAGAATAGCGGCGGAGAGCGCATACTCGGGTAGCTCGGCGAAGTTGGCCGATGGCGCGCCGTTGTTCGTATTTCCACCTATCGCCACATACAAAGTCTTGTCATCGGGACTCAACTGTATGCCGTTTGGCGAGTGATTTTCCTCGGACCGGGGCAAACCTCTTACCAGGTCCGTCCTCGTCCAGCCCGCGCCGTCCCGGTCGAGGCGTGAGATCATGCCGGAGTTCGTGTCGAGGTTGACGTCCCCTTTGTTGTTGGTACCCGCCCCGCCTCCGATGCGGGGGTCGCTGGAGCCGGCGTAGATCACGGGGTTCTCCGCCGTACCCGTTACCAGGATACCCGTTACCTGACGCTTGCCGAAGTCGGGGTTATCCTGGGGCATCGGCGAGCCGTCGTCGTTGTAATTGGGTATGTTCTTGATGTCGTCTATGGCTTCGGTCTTGGTCACCGAGTAACTATCAGCGCTGTCGCGCGCAACCGTATACGCCTTGATTGCTCCGTTTTGCTGGGCCACGTACAGCCGTCCGTCAGGCCCGAACTGGAGGGAAGTAGGCCTGAAAGAAGTCTCGCCCTGGAGCAGGCTCTTGCCGAAACTAACGGTCGAATTGGCGGGCGTGGAGTCCGGTGAGGCGGGAACGACCTTGATAGCCTTGATGGCGGGATGTTGTATTTTCGCGTGGAGAAAGTCGATGTTCAAGGTATCGTCACTGGCGACCGTAAAGGTCTCCACGATCCCCTTGTAACCACCGCCGGCTTTGGCGAACACGTCATAGTCGTCCAACACGAGCGCGCCCTCAGCGGACACATCGAACACCCTGGCGCCCACGGCCTGGGCGCCGGAATAAGTCTCGGCGAAATACAAACTTACTTTGTAGTTGCCCGGCTCTACCGGAAACGCCCACTTCATCTCCGGAGCCGTGCCGGGGTCCCAGCGCTCGGTCTCGAACAGGTCCTCCGGGGTGTCCTCCGGCACCGAAGGATGGCTCATGTCGATCGCCGACCCGGCCGCCGCGACCTTGTTTCCCGTCTCGGCCGCATTGACGTAGGGGGAGGGGCTCGCCCCGGTATCCTGGCTCCACGCTGACGCCCCAGAGACCTCCGGACCACCCGCATTCACCTGGTATGTGGCGGCGGACCAGGAAGGCCCGGCCGACAAAAAGAAAGCTATTGTAGCCAAAAACAAGACCGGGGAGACTAGCAGCGCCATCCTACCCGAAGAGGAGTACACCATGTTCAATACCTCCCCTATCCTTCTGTTCTTTTTATCTATTTTTGTCTGGCTTCAGCCGGTAAGCTTGCAGCGCGCCCGACTGAAACGAGGCTATGCCCCAAACATAGCAGCGCCAAAGGTTCATCGGAAGAGGCGCCGGCATACGGTATACATCGAATACCCGAAGGTGCGCTCCGGTGCTAACCTGTGAAGCGCACCAAAGTATCATTGGTTCACCCAGGAATTTTCCGCTTCAGCGCGGTCAAAGTGTCAATCGCCGCTACGTGTGTCGAACTGGCCTTTGGGACCAACGCTTATCTCTCTCACGTAGAAGCTTATGTATAGCAGCAGCGAGTAGAAGAAGACCACCACGCCCAGCATTTCGAGCACCTCTTCGATGTGTGTAAGCAAAGAGTACACTACATTCGAGCTGCCGTAGATACTGGCGTACGTACCGTCAATCGCCTCCATTCCAAGAGCGCCCGCGACGTAGAGAGATCCAGCAAGAATAAACAGGTGCTTTGTCTCGGCGGGAAGAGCGCGGAGAAAACCCAGGTACGCCAGCGCGAAGATCAACACGAGCGGAGCATAGAGAAATATCCAGGCGTAGTCCGAGAACCCGCTGATAGGTATTAGCCTCTCTACCGCGGGGCTCATTTTTTCGTGGATCGAGGCTGCTTCATCCGCGGATAGATAGAGGAAGATGAGAGACAGACCTATCCACTGAATTCTATAGATATTCCTTCTAGCGGCGGCGGCGATAATCGCCAAGAGACCCGCACAGATCAGCAGCATTGACGACGAGTACCACGTAGGGATGTTTTGGTCCGAATCAAGCTCGAACAACTGCAGCTTTCCGCCGTCTCCACCGCCGGTTTGCGAGGCTGAGTCCAACAGCTGGTAATTGAACAAGATATTGACGGTTAGACTCATCACGGTGAGTCCGGCGACGATAAGGATCAGGACCAAGGCAAGCTGCCTGGCGAACTTCGGAGAAATGCCTAGTTGCACCCTCATATACTACTCGTTTCTCTGCAGTGATTTAACCTTTATTTAACCTCGCCGGCATTTTAGCAGCCCCCTGCAAGTAGCGCTTCTCTCGCAAGTCGTTGCTCTGCATTGCTCTGAAATAGTCTGCGCCGGCTGTGCGACGACCGATCAAGACGAGAGCTATAATGCCGCAGAGCCTGCGCCAAGGAGACCACAATATCCACAATGTAGAGAAGAAAAGTTGCAAACGGTTGTTTCTAGCACCGTTGATCCTGACTGTCCTGATCCTCGGCAACGCCTGTTCGGGGGAGGAAAGCTCAGGCAACGCCAGGAGCACGATACTCTTTATCGGTGACGGCCTGGGGGCTGCTCATCGCGGCGCGATCCGGCTCGCTGAGGTGGGATCTGAAGACAACTTGGAGATGGACAGCCTCCCGCACACCGGGTTCTCCAGCACGAGCCCGGTAGGTTCCGGAACTCCGGTGACGGACTCCGCGGCCGGGGGCACCGCCATCGCCTCCGGCGTAAAGACTCGCAATGGCACCGTAGGGGTTGATGCTGAAGGTGAGCGGGTACCCACGCTCCTGGAACAGGCGAAAGAGGTTGGCAAATCGGCGGGGCTCGTAACAACGAGTCAGGTAACAGACGCGACGCCCGCTGCGTTCGGCGCACACGTCGAAAGCCGCTATAACCAGAGTGAAATCGCCCGCCAGTACCTGGAAGCCACCAAACCCGATGTGATCCTGGGCGGGGGCGAGGACTATTGGTACCCCGAAGGGGACCCGGGCGCTCATCCGGATAGCTCATCGGAAGATTCCGAAGAAGGAAGCCGGGGTTATAAAGGCGATCTGGTCGCGAAGGCGGAGAAGCTGGGCTACGATTACGTCACCGGCGCTGAAGGACTCGATTCCGCCGACGGACCCAAGCTTCTGGGCCTTTTCGCCAACGCGCAGATGTTCGTGTCGGGGCCGGAAGGCGAAGGAGCAGTATACGATCCGGCGGTGTCGTTGCCCGTTATGACCCGCAAGGCGATAGAAGTCCTCTCCGAAAACGAAGAAGGGTTCTTTCTCCTAGTCGAGGAGGAAGCAATCGACGAGATGAGCCACGCGAACAACGCGAAGCTCACGTTGAAAGCCGGGCAGCAGCTCGACGAGTCCGTCAAAGTCGCCAAAGATTACGTCGAGAGCAACCCGGACACGTTACTTATCGTCGCCGCCGACCACGAAACCGGAGGAATGAGCGTCGAAGCCCTGGATCAAGGTTCTGAGAAACAACAGTTGGATCCCGGTGAAGACGGCCCTTTCCCCGTAGCTGACTCCGAGATCCAGTTCTCAATCGATTGGACAACGGGCGATCATACTGCGGGCAACGTGCCGATCACGGCAGAAGGTCCGGGAGCGGACAGGGTCGAGGGAGTCTACGAAAACACCCACCTCTACGAGGCGATCAAGGAATCCTTACTTGGAGGTTGACGATGACCGCGACGCCGGGGATATCCAGGGGCTCTGTAAGTTCCCGGAGGTAGTCCGTCTACCGGCGATTGCAAATTAGTGTCCTTTGGGAAATGATTGATCCTCACCGTTGCCACTTATCAAGGGACTGGTTGGTCAACGCGGCAATATCTGCGTTCTTCTCGCGGAAGTAATCTAGCAAGAAGTTCCTGTCTTCTTCTTTCATTGGAGGGATAGGCATGGAACCAGTTTTTACCGTCTTGAGCAGTTTCTGAACGCCCTTCGGTACGATAGGCTTCAAGGTGGCCCGAACAGCAGGATAGGTTGTAGCCAACCTGTTCATTTTGCGTCCGGCCCAGCTCACCTGGTAGCTTTGGTTTTCGTGTAAGTCTAGTTGGGCCGAGCCGGCCTCTTCGTTTACCCCCAAGAATTTCCAGCACTCTCTCGTGACCCGTTCGGGGTCCTCTCTCAAATCCTCAAACAGGACAAAGAAGAACGAGCTCAGAGGGAAAACCTGCAACCACAACAGGAGTTGCCCGTGGTAATCACTTACATCTAGATAGAAAGCATTATTCAGCAAGGCGGTAGTAAAATCTCTGTTTTCACCTCCCATGCGGGCGTCATGCCAGTATCCGGAGTAGGTTCGCTCCACCGGGTCTCGCAGCAGGTAGATCAACTTGACATTCGGATTTACCGAAGAGACTCTACCGGGCACGCCTTTATAGTCTTCCTGCCGGCTACGCGCATAAGCTTTTGACAGAGGGGCCATGGAGTAGCTCGTTGAAGCATCTACCCGTACGGCGCCGGGAGGACCCGGAAACTTCTTTTCGTACCAGTCAAGTCCTTTATCCCAATTGTGAGTGAAAAAGTGCGGCTCTTTGGGCCTTACCACCGCGACCTGGGGATGTTGATCTATTAGATAAGCCAGTGTTGTTGTTCCGGCTTTTTGCGCACCGATCAGACAGGCTTCCGGAGGGAACGGCATTTCTTACCTCTCTGCTTGTAAGTAACACACAACATCTGCACGCTGCATTCACTCGCTCTCAGTCTACGTATTGCTAGAGAGCTCGTTGCGGAAAAGCAGCTCTGCTCCCGTCTCACTAATACGTATATCCTCCGTAGTAACGACCCTCTGTACCCTTGGTGTTGTTCATCACCGTTCCCAGGACGTTGGCCCCTACTGCCTCCAAGCTTCGCATGCTCTGACGGACAGCGCCTTTACGGGTGTTTTGCGAGTCCAGGACGAGCAATACGCCGTCACCTTGGGAGGCAAGAATTATAGGGTCCGAGACCAGGTTTGTAGGCGGGGCGTCTATAAGTACGTAGTCGAACTCCCGGCGCACCCGGTCGAGGAACTGGGCGAACCGTTGGGAGCTGAGAACCTCGGCGGGATTGGGCGGCACGGGGCCCACGCTTAGAACCTTCAGACTTTTGATTGGCTCTTCCCAAACGTCTTGCAAGCTACGTTCCTCCGCCAGAACGTTCACCAAACCGTGTATGTTGCGCAGGCCGAAGACTTTGTGTACCACGGGCTTGCGGAGGTCGCAGTCTACGATCAAAGTATTCTTGTCGGCCTGAGCCAGCACCACGCCGAGGTTGGCGCAGGTGGTGCTTTTCCCTTCGCGAGGACTGGGGCTCGTTAGCACTATTACCTTGGGAGGGGTGTCAGTGATCGAGTAGAACATATTGGTACGCAGGGTCCGGTAAGTCTCCGAGGCTCTACTGGAAGGCTCCAGCAATGTGATCAGACGTCCCGAGAGGTCGTCCGACTCATCTTTTCTGCCCAGGGAGCGTAGCAAGCGGGCCACCTAAGACCCGCTTTTCTTGTTCTTTTGGGCCTTGAACTGCGGGACGATGCCAAACACGGGCACCCCGGAGGCCTGTTCCAGCTCTTCGGGGGAGCGCCAGCGGTCGTTCAGATAGCCCAGCAAGAACGCGAGCCCCACGCCGAGTACGGCTCCGAGCATCGCCGCCAATAGGCCGTTGCGTAGCGGATCGGGACTGATTGGCTCCTCGGGCACCGCCGCCTGCTCCCATACCGTGGCCGTTATAGCATTGGTCTCCGAACTCACGTTAGAAATCCGCTCCGAGAACACGTCCCCAACGATGTTGACTACCTGCTGAGCCCTTTGCGGACCGGCATCCTGATAGCTCACCTCGATAAACTGGGTGTTTTCGATCTGTCCAACGCTCAACCTCTTTTCGAGGAAGGTTTCCGGAGTGATCCGTAACCCCGCCTGCTGGATGACGGACTCCGCCACGGGGCGGCTGGTAATAGCCACCGCCATCGTCTCTGTTAGATCCTGAAGTCCCGAAACATCCGTGGGGGCCTCGGTGATGCCACGTTCCTGCCCGACCAACACCTTGATGGAAGCCTCATAAACGGGCTGCTGCATGAGGCTGAATCCCACAGCGGCTCCCGTGAGCACCAAAATCACCAACACAATGATCCACAACTGCCTCCAAAGAATAAGAAGGAGTTCCCAGAGTGGAAGGACGTAGGCATCTTCGGCGATTTCTGCATCAGGGTTATTGTGTCGTGGACCTCTGACCATAGTTTATGATTGTATAACAAATTCGCCCTGCACCCGGTGACGCCACCAGCTACTCTTGGAATAAACTTCCGGGCTCGCCGAACTGCTGGATTATCCAGCAGCCGGAGCTACGTGGGGACTGCTCGCCATGGACGCCGCTGGCATCTATGCACCTGTGCAGGATTGCACCGAGGCCGGTCCCTTTGGGCAGGATCAGGTAGAGATCATCTATTGCCCCAAACGGCATATCTCCCGTGGGTTCCGTCTACACTGCACTATATCCGCCGTTTCTTCTGTTGCCGCAGAGTACCGTAGAGCTCTTGTCATGGTCGAATCGCGGTCATTTATCGATTGTTGCCGAGTACTGGGTAATCATCGGGTTCGCTTCTCTCCTAGGCCAACAAACTGCCGGCAGAGTTTGGAGTAGGCTTGCGTGTTAGATGCGTGTTAGACGGTCGGGCATACTAAGGTGTTGAGAATGGGCAAACATTTCGTCTTCGGGGTCTGTTTTCTCCTGGCAAGGCAGAAACATAGGCTAACGTAATGGCACAGGTGGCATGATGGCACAGTCAGGAATATTGGACGGTTCTTGAATACCCTAAGCTCGCTATTGAAAAATCCCGAACGGTTAACTTCCTCTCTGGTGCTGGCCACCGCTGTTCTACTTGCGGCTTGGATGGGTAGCGCGAACGGGGGCTACTTCATCGGGGACCGGGCGCCGGTCGTCTTCATTCTCGCCGCGCTGATGCTGCTCGCGGCGGTGACCGGCGTGCTCGGACGGGCGCAATCCTGGTGGAGCGTGGCGGCGACCAGCCTGCTCACGGGCTATACGGCCTGGACTTTCGCGTCGTTGCTCTGGTCCCCGAACCGGGGAGACGCTTGGTTCGGCGCGACTACGACGCTTTTTTACCTGATGGCCTTCTGGGTAGTCCTCGCTTTCGTTACGCTGGGGGCTTCGAGGCGCTGGGCACTGGCCGCCTCATCCATCGGGCCGGCGCTCGTTGCGGCGTTTACTTTGCCGAACCTCGCCCCCAATATCGAGGATCTCTTCCGAAATAACCGGCTGGTTGGGAGCGTTGGGTACTACAACGGCGAGGCGGCTTTCTTGCTCTTGCCCTTCTGGGTGAGCGTCTACCTGGCCGGGTCCCGGCGGGTCAACCCGATGGTACGCGGCGTGGTGCTCGCGGGAGCAGTCCTCGGCGCCGAGGTAGCCGTGCTGACCCAGTCCCGCGGGGCGATGGTGGCGATGGCCGCTTCGCTGCCCGTCTTCTTCTTGTTCTCCGGCAAGCGGCTGCGCGGCCTGCTCGCCCTGGCCCCCATAGCCGCCGCCCTGTTCGTCACTTTCCCGGGCCTGAACCAGGTTTACCTGGAGTTTTTGAACGAGGGCTCTCCGGCTGCGGCGGTTGGGGAGGTCGTCCCGACCGTCTGGCTAACCGCCGCCGGGGCTGGCATCTACGGCCTTCTATGGGGACTCGCCGACCGGTTATGGAGGCCACCCGTGGCTATTGCGCGGACCGCCGGGGCCGTCGCGCTTGCCGGTACCATCGTCGTCGTCATACTGGGCGGGGTTGCCTTTACCGAGCGGGTGGGAGAGCCCGTCACCTGGGGCCAGCAGAAGTGGGAGGCGTTCAAGACAAACGATACTACCGGGCAGGAGCAGAGCCGCTACCTTAGCGCCTCCGGCACGGGACGTTACACGCTCTGGGAGGTGGCCTGGGAAGATTTTGTCTCGGATCCCGTGCTCGGTGTCGGGACTTACAATTACGAGGCGACTTACTACCAGAATCGAGATGAGATCGCCGGTTATTCACGTTGGCCGCACATATTGCCGCTGGAGGTGCTGGCCGAGCGGGGTGTGATCGGGGGCGTGCTGTTCTTCGGGTTCCTGGGCGTCTGCCTGGCCGCCGGTCTGTGGCGAAGGTTTACCAGCCTGAACGCCGAGGGCAAGGCGCAGGTCGGCGCGATGGTGGCGGCGCTCGCTTACTGGTTCGTGCATTCGGGCGCCGAGTGGTTCTGGCAGCTACCGGCGATCACGATGCTCGCCATGGTCTACTTAGCGTTGCTCGTCGCCCCCTGGAACCGTCCCGAGACTACCCCAACCGGGTGGTCGGTGCGGGCGGCCGGCGCCGGGATCGCCGTGCTGGCGATTCTAACTATAGCTCCGCTCTACGTCGCCGACCGATATCTGGCCCAGAGCCTCGCGGACACAAACCCCCGGACTTCGCTGGAGAAAGCGGAGCAGGCCCAGAAGTTCAACCCCATACACCCCCGGCTGGCGCAGCGCGAGGCCGAGCTGGCTACACAGATCGGTGACTGGCCCCGCGCCGAACGCGCTTACAAAAAGGAGATCGAGTTAAACCCCGAACACTACGTATCGTACCTGCTCATGGCGCAGTTCTACGAGCAAAGAGGCGAGACCGAGAAAGCCCTCTCCTTTTACCGGAAGGCCCTGGAGCGCAACCCTCTCGACCCCCAACTCAAGGAGGGCGTCTCCCGCCTCCAGGGACAGGGTTAGGGGCGTTGGAAGCCGGTCAAAGCTTTTCGCTGCGCAGGAGCCTCGCCGCTTCGGTCCGGTTCCGGACTTCGAGCGTCTTGTAGGCGGCGCGCAGGTGCTGCTTTATGGTCGACTCGGAGAGATACAGTTCTCGTGCTATTTGGGCGTTGGTCTGCCCTTCGACGACGAACCTCAGAATCTCTCGCTGACGAGGAGTGAGGGCGTCCAGGTCTACAGGAGGCTTACCGGCTACCAGATCCCCAAGCAGTTCACGGGGGACCGCGATCTCACCCCTGGACGCCACGGAGAGGGCGCGAATGACTTGCCCGGCCGGCATGCCGGCGTGGACAAAACCCTGGGCTCCCGATCGAAGCGCGGCCCGGGCGAAATGAAGACCGTTGCTGAGCCCGAATACCACGATGGGAATGTCCGGTACCTTGGCCTGCAAAGGCTTGACTTTGTTAGACATCCCTTCGATCGTGTCCACACAGAACAACACGCAAGAGGGGCCGGCTCCGTTGGGAGGCTGTTCCCCGTGGTGAACCGTCGCTTCCTCTCCCAAAATTTCTATCAACCCCCGGGCCAGAATCGGGTACGAACAATGCAGCCACACTACCCCTAAGGATTTGATCCTGTTTTCCTCCCCGATCACCCGCTCACCCCACCTACGAAATCTGCAACTGTCCCACCTGAGGACTCGTACACTATTATTGATCCGGTGAACCCAGGTACACTACGTGACATCCTAGCATATTCCAGTACTTTAGTACGACACAAAATCTAATACCAGACAATACCTTCATACGTTTAAGCGCTACTTTGCTGTGTTGGGGTCATATTTGGGGCGAAAACTCCACGACCCGGCGCTTACAGTGTCCTACAATGAATCTGGTGTAGCAGACAAAGTAGCCTTGATATCTCGATATACAAGACTCGGGCAAAAAGATTGAGACATACCAAGGAAAGGAGTGTCGGAAATGGGCAAAATATCATTGAACCTCTCGGTTAATAGGGTTCTTCCGTTGATGGTTGCACTAGCAGCGGTGTTCATCTGGACCTCTGTAGCGCACGCGCAGACGGAGGCCCAGACGTATGATCCCGTAGATACACCGGTGGCTGCGGCAGGCACAAGCGCAGGAGGCGGCGCAGATCCGGGGGCTGATGGAGCCGCGGCGTCTGCAAGCGGAGACGGCGAAGATCCGGGATCCGGCGCCCTGGGAATGAGCGTCTTGCCTGACACCGGCGGACCATTGCTACCCCTCGTCGGTTTGGGTGCGATCGCGCTGGGCGCGACCGGTCTGCTCGCGCGCAACCGCTACAGCCGCCGGTAGCACGGGGCGTATTTCCGACGCTCCCGACCGAGGCGTCCCCCTCTCACAGACTATCGCGGCAGGTGGAACTCACCGCCACGATAGTCTGTTTTTTTCGTGCCCGGCTCGATTCCGCGGCGCGTGGGCCGTACGCATCGACGACAGTAAGTCTTTCTGCCATCTATAATGTGCGAGAACTTTGTCGGCGGAAGCTGTCGAGGTAGGAGCTTTTTGGAGAAGGTACTCTTTGTCTGTACCGCCAACATTTGCCGCAGTCCCACGGCCGAGGCTATATTCAATGCCCTGGCTGAGGATACGGGCCTCTCTTTCCGGGCAGAGAGCGCGGGGACCGCGGCGCTCGCGGGCAAGCCCATGGCCCCGAATGCCGAGGCGGCGCTGATAGAAGCGGGGATCTACCCGGGGAACCATCACGCCCGGCAGGTGAACGAGGCCATGCTCAGGGGGGCCGGGCTGGTGCTGGCCATGACCCCGCGGCACGTTGCGAAACTTCGTTCTCTGTATGGGGAACTTGCACGCGAAACTTACACCTTACCGGGATATGCAACCAGCATCCCGAACGAAGAAGGTATACCGGACCCTTACGGACACACCATGGTCGCCTACCGAAGCTCCGTCCGGCTACTCTACGAATACATAGAGCGCGTCGTCAACCGTCTCGCGACCTAGCGATTCATCCGCTGCCCAGGGACGCAGCTTCCGCCAGCATTGGCGTATAGTGGGGCAAGATAGCGTAAGCCATGTGGAGGTAGCCAACAGATGTCCGGTCCCGTCATAAACGCACTCCTCTTCGACGTCTTCGGCACGGTCGTGGATTGGCGCGGCGGCGTCATCCGGGAGGGCGAGCGGCTCGGCGACGAAGAGGACCTGGACGTGGATTGGCCCGCCTTCGCCGACGCCTGGCGCGGGGAGTACCAACCCTCGATGCAGCGGGTACGCGCCGGGGAGGTGCCCTGGACTAACCTCGACGCCCTGCACCGGGCCTCGCTGGAGAAGCTGCTGGAAGAGTTCGGGGTCATGGGGCTCACCGAGGAGGCGAAGGATCACCTGAACCGGGCCTGGCACCGGCTGGACCCCTGGCCGGACTCCGTGCCCGGTCTCACGCGCCTGAAACGCCGCTACATAGTCGCTCCGCTCTCGAACGGGAACGTCGCGCTGTTGACCAACATGGCGAAGCGGGCGGGTCTGCCGTGGGACCTCATCCTCTCCGCCGAGCTCGCCCGCCACTACAAGCCAGATAGGGAAGCTTACCTGGCCTCGGTGGAGTTCCTGGACTTGCGTCCCGAAGAGGTGGCGATGGTCGCCGCCCACCCCGATGACCTGCGCGCCGCCGCCGGGGCGGGGCTCCGCACGGCCTACGTCCACCGTCCCCTGGAATTCGGCCCTGGCTTGGAGCCAGAGCCGCCGGCCCCGATATTCGACTACTCGGCGGCGGACCTCACGGATCTAGCCGGGCAACTTGGCGCGTAAGGCGTCGCGTAGGGCGGCCACGACGATTCGCTAGAGCAGGGCCCGGATAGCGGTCATCACTCCCAACACGCCGGCAAACAAGACGACCGAGAGGGTAATCGAGAGCCGCTTTACGAGCGTCGTCCCAAGCGTCTTTCCGACAAAGGCCGCCGGGATCAGGGCGGCCGCCGTTCAAAGTTCCTGGCTATCTACTATGCCCCGGAGAAGGAAGGTAAAGATGATCGCGACGCCGAGGAGCAGAAAGTAGGCGGCGTTGCTGACCCGGAAGCTGTCTTTGGGGAGTCCCCGGTCCGCGAACAGCAGCACTATGGGAGGTCCGGCGATCCCGGTCGAGGTGGCGAGCGCGCCGCTGGAGGCGCCGGCGAGGGCCGTCCCCAGCCGGCCTTCCAAACTCTTCAAGGCAACGTTCCGCAAGAGAAGGACGGCGGAGACGACCAAGATCCCTCCAACCCCGAGCCGGATGTAGTCCGGGTTGGCGCTCCGTAGTATCTCGGTGCCGACGATCAACCCGCCAATGGCCCAGGGCATCAAGGCAAGGACGGATCGGATCTCTACCTCCCGCCAGAAATCCTGGACTATCACGAGATTGGTAAAGAGGGATATAAACGAGACAATAACGACGACCTCGACGGGCTCGAAGAAGAGCAGAAGCAGCGGAACGGCCACCAGGGCCAGCCCGAACCCGATAAGCCCGGATACCGCGGCGGCCAGCGCCACCACCGCGAAGGCCGCCAGTAGCCCGAAGCCCAACACGCCGACGCCCCAAAAGAAAAGGGTCCCCCGCCAAAACTCGCTTCGGCGGGGGACCCCGAGTACGGACTCTGTTTACAAACTCGGTTGGCCGGCGTGACTAGGGCGAGGCTAGCGGAGCGTGCCGGCGTACAACCGCTCCCAGGCCTCCATCTCGGGGGTAAAGTACCGGACCCGCGTCTTTTTGTACTCGCGGGTTGAGTAGAGCGATTCGCGGTTGGTGATGCCGCTCTCTTCGGCCATCGCGTCCAGCAGGTTCTCGCATTCCTCCACGGAACGGCCGTGGACCATCGAGAAGATCGAGTACGGCCAGTCTTCGTAGGTCGGGCGCTGGTAGCAGTGGGAGACCGCCTGGTACTGGGCGAAGGCGTTGCCGACCTCTTCCACCCGGTCCTCGGGCACTTCCCAAACGCCCATGGCGTTCGCCCTAAAGCCCGCCTTACGGTGGTAGAGAACGGCCGAAAAGCGGCGCATGATCTTTCGCTCCTGCAAGTCGAAGGCCCGGTTGAGTAGCTCGTCGTAAGTGAGCCCGACCTGCTCGCCCCAGAGGTCGAACGGCCTCGGCGTTAGCGGAATGTCCTCTTGCAGGGCCCGAATCGCCGCTTTGTCGTCCTCGCTGACGTTCCGGTCGGCGCTCATGCGGTCGTTCTCACCGTATTGGGGCGCCACCTTCTTCGCCGTCGCCCCCTCTTTCATGTCGAGCGTCACCCCGATCTTGAACAGCTTCAGCGTCGGGAGGATTCGGGTCTTCTCCGCGCCGCTTATGCGGTGCATGACGTCCACGGTGCTCTCCAGGCCGAGCCGGGAGTCCGGCGGAACGGCCACCGTGTACCAGAGGTTGAAATCGTTGTTCCGCTCGTAGTTGTGGGAGACACCGGGGTGGGAGTTTATGGCCTTCGCGCCCTCGGTCAACTTGTCTTTCGGGATGCGGGCCGCCACCAGGCTCGAATGGTATCCGAGGACCCGGGTGTCGAAGATCGCGCTGATCTGACGTATCACCCGGCCGCGCTTTAGAGCCTCGACGCGGCGTATGACCTCGTCCCCCGCGATGCCTACCTCTCGGCCAATGGCGTCGAACGGTTCCCGCACCAGCGGGAACTCCCGCTGTATGAAATTGAGTATGTCCTTATCTACGGTATCTAGCAGCCGGCCACTTGTCGTTGTACTAACCAAGGTCCAAAAGCCCTTCTCGAAGGTTTGCTATATATTCTTTTACGCACTCCATAATATCAGGCGCGGTCAGAATACGGTATGAAGTTTCTTACGATCCCACGAATTGTCTAGCTCCGGGCTTCGAGGGCTCTCTGGTACTCGGCGTAGACGTTCTGGATATCTTTCCACACGAGACGCTTGGCGTTTTGAAGGTCTTCTCCGTGCTGGCGCAGGACGTAGGCCGGGTGAAAAGTCGCCATGACCTTCGCCCCGTACAGCTCGTGCCACTGTCCGCGGTCTTTGGTGATCCTGAAATTCTTGTCTATGAGGGTCTTCGCCGACGGGCCGCCGAGACAGAGGATCACCTCCGGCTTCACCGCGTCCATTTGCGCCTGAAGGTAGGGGCTGCAGGCGTTGATCTCACCGGTCTTCGGCGGACGGTTTTTCATCCGGCCGCCCTCTTCGACCGCGGCCCGGCACTTGACGGTGTTGGTGAGGTACACGTCGTCGCGGGTCAGGCTCACCGCGGAGAGGATGTCGTCGAGCAGCTTGCCCGCCCGTCCCACGAACGGCAAACCCGTCGCGTCCTCGTTCTCTCCCGGACCTTCGCCCACGAGCATCAGCGGCGAGTGCGGGTCCCCGGTGCCGAATACCGTGTTCGTCCGGTTGAGGGCCAGGTCGCACCTGGTACACACCGAGACCTGGCGGGCTAGTTCGGCGAGCCGGTCTTCCCGGCTCTCGCCACCCTCCGCCGCGTCAAAGAGATTGTCCAAAGCTCCTCCACAGGGTTAGTTTGTGCCGCAATTCTACAATGCCTCCCGGCGCCGGTCCCGTAAGCGTACGCGCTCTTTTGGAAGTTTGTTCATCCTACGGTAGAGGATGCCATCTTCCGCCGGAACTTATTTTTGTGCGATAGGCCATAGCAAGACGCCACCGTCGCGGAGTATGCTTCCGAGGGTCTCATCTCGCGGGATGGGCGGCCGGAAGTTGACCGGGGCCGGTGTAGATGGGAGAATTCCCCGATCAAGGAAGGGTTACGTCGGATCGCAAACAGATTCCATCCGGCGCCAAATTGCGGAGGCCAAGACGGATCGCCGCCAAAAAGGAGGCTTTTTGAACAAGAAATCTGTGGTGACGACGGCGCTGATCGTGCTCGTTTCACTCTCCCTGGCCGCTTGCGGCGCGCCCCAAAGTAGTGGCGGCGGCGGTGGAACCGGCGGTGGCGGTCAAGAAGAGGACTTCCAGACAGACCTCCAGCTCGGCACGGGCAGCGTCGGCGGCGTGTACTTCCCGCTCGGCCAGGAACTGGCGAACATCCTCACCGACAACATCAGCGTGGACGGTTTCAACGTCAGCTCGGTCGAGACCGACGCTTCCGTGGACAACCTGGTCCAGATATCCAACGGCAACCTGCAACTCGGCATCGCCCAGAACAACACGGCCCAGCAGGCCGTGGCCGGCGAGGGCGAGTTCGACGGAAACACGATAGATAACGCCGGCTTTATGGGCCAGCTCTACCCCGAGGCCATCTCGATCATCACGCTGGAGTCCACCGGCATAGAGTCGGTCGAGGACCTTGCGGGCAAGCGGGTCGCCATCGGGCCTCCGGGCGGGGCTACGCGCAGCGCCGCGGAACTAGTCCTGAACGCCGCCGGCATCGCGGAGGGCGACTACCAGGCCTTCGAGGAAGACTTCGGCACGGCCCAGACCAAGCTACAGGACGGCAACCTGGATGCTTCCATAGAGGTGGTCGGTGTTCCGTCGGCCAGCATCTCGGAGCTACAAGCCACTACTGGGGAGGTCAAGCTCATCCCGCTGAGTAACGAAATTCAGCAGCAGATCTCGGACGAGAGCGGCTACCAGCCGTACGAGATACCGGCGGACTCCTACGACTTCCTCGACGGGCCACTGCCCTCCGTCTCGGCCTTTGCGACCATGTTCGGCTCGACGACGCAGGTCAGCCCGGACCTCGGGTACGAGATCACCAAGACCATGTTCGAGCAGGCCGACTCGCTGACGCTGGCCCAGAAGCAGTTCATCTCTCCTGACAGCGCCCTCGACGGTCGGGGCGACCTGCCGCTGCACCCCGGAGCCGAGAGGTACTTCGAGGAAGAGGGACTTCTCAGCGGGGGGTCGACCAACTAAATACGGTAATCCGGCGGGCTAGGAACGGGCGGAGGATCCATTGAGCCAGGGCGGTAGAGGGACTGACGGCGGCCAAGCCGGAGGCACGGCGGACGAAGTTAGGCAGCAAGAAGAGCAGCAGGGCGAGCAGCAGGCCGAAGAGACCCTCCGGCGTTACAGCCAGGAGAGCGCGTTCCGCACGGAGCTCGGCATCTGGAAGTGGGTCGTGCTCGTCATCGGCTCCGCCCTGACCTTCTTCCAACTCTACACGGCGCTCCGGGGCGGGTACGTCTCGCTGGTTCAGGGCGCGGTCCACGTCGGGGCGGCGATGGGCCTGATCTACCTGCTCTACCCCGCGAAGCGGGAATGGAGCAGTAGGCCCGGCGTCCCCTTCTACGACGTGATCCTGGCCGGGGCCGCGATCTGGACGAACTCTTACGTCGTCATAAACTACGAACGCCTGACGAACCAGGCGGTTATCTTCGGGTACTCTACCCTAGACTACTTTGTCGCCGCCCTGGGTATCGTGCTCGTGCTAGAAGCCACGCGCCGGTGCGTCGGGCTCCCTATAGTCGTCATCGCCGTCGCCGCGCTGCTGTACGGCCTGTACGGAAACTATCTGCCGGTCTTCGCCCACGCCGGGTTCTCCTGGGACCGGCTGGCAACGGAGACGTTCTTCACCTCAAGCTCTATTTTCGGCACCCCGGTCCAGGTCTCCTCGACGTTTATCTACCTCTTCCTGTTCTTCGGCGTGCTGCTGGTCAAGACGAACATCGGGCAGTTCTTCAACGACCTGGCTTTCGGGGCGACGGGTACGTTCACCGGGGGGACCGCGAAGGCAGCCGTTACGGCCAGCGGGTTGCAGGGCATGATCTCCGGCAGCTCCGTGGCGAACACCGTTACCTCGGGCTCGTTCACCATCCCGATGATGAAGCGTTCGGGATTCAAGCCGGAGTTCGCGGCGGCGGCGGAAGCTTCGGCTTCGACGGGCGGACAGATCATGCCGCCCCTCATGGGCGCGGCCGCCTTCATCATGGCCGAGTATACGGGGATTCCGTACAACGAGATCGTCCTGATCGGTATAATCCCGGCCATCCTGTACTTCTCCGGCGTCTTCATGGGGACACACTTCGAGGCCCGCAGGCAAGGCATCCTGGGCGTTTCGAGAGATCAACTCCCGGCTATAAAAAGTTTACTGAAGAAGCTAGACCTTTTGTTGCCGCTCGTAGTCATCATAACGCTCTTGCTCACGGGCTCTTCGGCGCAGAACTCGGCGCTCTACGGCATAGCGACGGCCTTCCTCATCAGCCTGATCCGGCGCTCGACCCGGATGTCGCTCTACGAGACGGGGCGACTGCTGGAGAACGGCGCGCGGGCGGCCCTGCCGGTTATAGCGGCCGTCGCCAGCGCCGGCATCATCGCCGGCATCGTGACAAAGACCGGACTCGGCGGCAAGCTCGCCGGCGGCATCCTGGACCTGGCGCTCGGCAACTTCTTCCTGGTTTTGCTGCTCACCATGGTCGCCTGCATCATCCTGGGCATGGGCCTTCCGACGACGGCAAACTACGTCGTCACGGCGACGGTGGCGGCCCCGATACTGGTGCAGTTCGACGTGCCCCTGATCGCCGCCCACTTCTTCGTCTTCTACTTCGGCATCGTGGCGGACATTACCCCGCCGGTCTGCCTCGCGGCCTACGCCGGCGCGGGCATAGCCGGGGCAAACCCGATGACGACCGGCGTCACGGCGGTCAAGCTGGCGATAGCGGCGTTTATCATCCCGTACATCTTCGTCACCAACCCGGTGCTTTTGCTGGAAGGCGCGACGGCGGCTAACCTGATCCCCTCATTGCTAACCGCTCTACTAGGCATGGCGGCGATCAGCGGCGGCATCATGGCCTATTTCATAGGCCCGGCGAAGGTCGTGGAGAGGCTGTTGCTGGTGGCGGGCGGCATCGCGTTGGTCTATCCGGACCTGATCGTCTCGCTGATAGGCCTTGCTATCGTGCTCGCCATCGGGGTCTTCCAGTACTTTAGCGGCCGGACCGGAAAATCCAGCCCCGACGAGTCCTCCGGCGATCAATCGGGGAGACAAGCGGAGCAAAGCCCGGCATAATAGTCTTTTGGCATTGAGCGTCCCAACTAGAGAGACCGACCTTTGAGCATCATAGAGTTCCAAAACGTGGACAAGTTCTTCGGGGACTTCCAGGTCCTCACGGACATAGACTTTGCCGTGGACGAAGGCGAAGTCGTCGTGGTCATCGGCCCGAGTGGCTCCGGCAAGAGCACCCTGCTACGGTGCATCAACGCCCTGGAGGAGATTTCCTCCGGCAAGCTCGTCGTGGACGGTATAGAGGTCCACGACAAAAAGACGAAGCTCAACGAGCTGCGGACGGAGATCGGCTTCGTTTTTCAACAATTCAACCTCTACCCGCACATGACGGTCGCCCAGAACGTCAAGCTGGCCCCGAAGAACGTAAAAGGCGTCTCGAAAACAGAGGCCGACGAGCGGTGCAAACGCCTGCTCGAACGGGTCGGTATCGCAGAACAAGGAAACAAATATCCTGAATCTCTCTCCGGCGGCCAGCAACAGCGGGTGGCTATAGCCCGGGGGTTGGCGATGGAACCGAAGATCATGCTCTTCGACGAGCCGACGAGCGCCCTGGACCCGGAGATGATAAACGAGGTGCTCGAAACGATGGCCGACCTGGCGAAGGGTGGCATGACGATGGTAGTCGTCTCGCACGAGATGGGCTTCGCCCGCCGCGTCGCCGACCGAGTGGTGTTCATGGACGAGGGCCGCATCGTCGAGGTCGGCCCTCCCGAGCACTTCTTCCAGAACCCGGAGAACGAACGCACGAAAAAATTCCTGTCCCAGATCCTCCACTGATGGCCCGGGCTTGCGCGGGAACTCTATTCTGTTGTTAACTATCCTGAAACAAAAGTGTTTACGAACGCTCCATCGAAAGGATGAACCTTGAAATCCAGAAGTATCTTTCTGTTCGCGTTGATCTTCGCCCTGGCGGTGGTCGTCGCCGGTTGCGGCAGTAGTAGCGGTGGCGGTGGCGGCACCGACGGGAGTGGCGGGAGTAGCGGCGGTTCGGGCGGCACTACCGCCGCGGCAAAAGTAGCCGGCGCGGAGGGTGGAGATCCCATAACCGTAGCCTCGGACATCGCCTACCGGCCCTTCGAGTTCACCCGGGGCGGCGAGCCGGTCGGCTTCGACATAGACTTGATGAGTGAGATCGGCAAACGGGCCAACCTACAGGTCGAGTTCCAGAACGTGACCTTCGACAGCATCATTCCCGGCCTGACCAGTGGTACCTATGCCGCGGCGATCTCGGCGATGACCATTACCGAGGAACGCGCCCAGCGGGTGGACTTCTCCGACCCGTACTTCAACGCCGACCAGTCTCTGATGGTAAAGACCGGCTCCGATATTCAGTCCACCGACGACCTGACAGATGCGACCGTCGGCGTGCAGCTCGGCACGACGGGCGCTATGGAGGCCCAGAGCCTGGCGGACGAGGGCAACGTGAACAACGTGCGGACCTTTGATACCGTGGAAGACGCTTTCACGGCCCTTCAAAACCAGCAGGTAGACGCCGTGTTAAACGACTTCCCCGTATCGGCGGACAAAGCCAAGACCAGCAACGGCGCCCTGGAGATCGTGCAGACCATCCCGACCGGTGAGCAGTATGGCATAGCCCTCCCGAAGGATAGCGAGATGACCAGCCAGGTAAACGAGGCGCTACAGGAGATCAAAGACGACGGCACCTACGCCGAGCTCTACGAGAAGTGGTTCGGCCAGGCGCCCGAGCAGATACCGTCCTAGCACGGATTCGACGGGAGCGGGCGAATGCCGATAGAGATAGATCCCAGCAGCTTTAGCCTCCAGAGCATCCGGGATAATTACCTGGACTTTGGGCTAGTGTGGCAGAACTCGGACGCCATAATTCAGGCGTTGCTCGTCACGCTCTCCCTGGCGCTCCTGGCGGAGGTGATAGGAATAGCCCTCGGCCTTGCCCTGTCGCTGTTGAAGATCTCCCGCTCCCGGCTCCTGAGCTTCCCGGCCCAGATATACATAGACCTCTTCCGGGGCACGCCGCTCCTGATCCAGATCATCATAATCTACTTCACGACGCCCCTGATCGGGCTTCGCTTCACGAGTCTTTTTTACGCAGGTTTGGCGGCGCTTGCGCTAAATAGCGCCGCCTACGTCGCGGAGATTTTCCGCTCCGGCATCCAGAGCATAGACAAGGGCCAGATGGAGGCCGGCCGGGCTTCCGGGCTCTCCTACGCCCAGACGATGCGGTTCATAATCGTGCCGCAGGCTTTCCGGCGCGTGATCCCACCGCTAACCAACGAGTTCGTCATGCTCATCAAAGACACCTCGCTGGTCTCGGTGATAGGTCTTGCGGAGCTACTGCGGGCCGCCCGGGTACTCCAATCGGCGACGTTCAACGGGACGCCCCTGATAGCCGCCGCCCTACTGTACCTGGCGATCTGCCTGCCCCTGATCTACCTGACCAACATCCTGGAGCGCCGCCTGAACCGCAAAACTGCGTAGAGAACTGCGCAACTTACTGTCCGGGTTGCTCCCCGGCCTCGTCTCCGGTAGCCTCGTCTGCTTCTTGGTCTTCTTCGGGTTCTTTTATCTCTACCGCCGGTGTCCCGAGGGCGTTGCCCTGGCTCTGCATAAAGCGGCGCTCGGAGGTATAGGACTGGACCATCATCGCCAGCTCCAGCTTCTCCCGTTCGGCGGGCAAGGTACCGGCTTCTTCTTGCTCGGCGAGGTCGCCGCCGCTCACGCCGAGAGAGCTTTCCAGCTCCAAGATCCTGCGCCGCATCTTGAGCCGGCCTCCAGGGGTCAGGCGCAGGTACGTCTGGCCGTCCGGACCTTCCATCGGGTAGACCCAGGCGCTCTTTAGCCAAACCTGGAGGATCTCCGCCCGCAAATCTTCTTTGTTTTTAAGCTCCATGGCTCTACGCTCTCTTCCGTCTGGATTTCGTCTTTGAAACTCCCGGGAATTTCCCGCGTATAGAAAGATAACATGAACACCAACCCTAAAGCTCGGACGACCGATTCCCGGAGGATGCTCCAAGGAGGCGCAGGCTCTTTTACGGCCCGTGCCCGGGGCTTTCTGGGCAACGAGTTTCTACTCACGGCCGAGGACGAAGACCGGGGCCGATTGAAGATGCTGGGTCTCCGGGGCGCGGAGCTAGAAACTGGCGGACGTAAGATCCTCGTGGACCGGCTGGCGGACTCCCGCTACGAGGTGGCCTTCGGTGATGGGGATGTTCTCTACGCCAGCCCCGGCGAAGGCTCCGGGAGCGGGCTAGAGATGCAGTGCGCGGGGCGCTCCTACACGGCCGCCGTAAGTTTTTTTCGCAACCAGGCGATTGTCCGCGACGAGACGGGGGCGGATGTAGTGCGGATTTCGGGCGCCGCAACGGGCCGATCCTACGAGGTCGACATAGTCGTGGAAGACCGGTGCGCACTGCCGATCTCGGCGCTGCTCATCTATCACACCGCGATCAACCGTCGTCGCGCTTACCAGGCGATGGCCGGGAAGCGATAGTATGACGGGGAGCCCAAATAAAGACGGACGCGAAGCAGAAGGAGTAAGAATGCAAGAGGATCCAAACTACGGCAGGTCCCGGGAGCCGGGCGACGAAGTTTACGAAGCCCCCGACGAACCTAGAGAGATTCCGGCCGGAGGCCGGGTGAGCGCCACGGATGGGACCGGTAAGGAGGTCAGCGTTCAGGACGAGCGCACGTGGTCCATTTTGTCTCACGTCAGCGTCCTCGCCTGGCCCCTGACGGGCTTGTTGCCTATAGCGCCCCTGATCGTCTGGCTGCTCTATAAGGACCGGTCGCCCAGGGTCGGCTTTCATGCTTTGCAATCTCTCTGGTACCAGGCGGCGTGGCTGGCGCTGAGCGTGGTCGGCGGCGCGCTGGCGACCCTCTTCGTGATCCTGACTTTTGGCATCGGGGCTATAGTTGTCGCGCCGCTGGCCGCCATCCTGGGAATAGTTCCCTTTGCCCACCAACTCTACGCCGCCTACCGGGTGAGCCAGGGTGAAGATTACCGCTACCCGTTTATCGCCGACCGGATAGACGGCGGACAGCGGGAACTCTAAAGTCGGGGCTGGGGAAAGTCTTTCGGCGTGGCGTAGATGGTTACCGTGGAGCCGGCCGGCGCCATGGACCCGGCGGCCGGCTCGGTCGACCAGGTCACGCCCCGGTTGGAGTAACCATCCCGGTACTCACGGACCACCTCTACCTCGAACCCGCTGTCGGTGAGGTTCTGCGTCGCCCAGTAGTCATAGTAGGCGTCCACGTCGGGAACGGGCACCAAGTCAGCCGGGTCCCCGCCGGTCGCAACACCCGCTGCACCCGCCTGTTCAGAAGTATCGGGGGGCTCTACCGGTCCCGTCCCGGTCTGCGCGGCGAGGCCCATAAAGTCCTGCGCGTTCTGTGCCAGGGGCGTACCCGTGATCGAGCCCACCGACGGGGCCACGTATCCCAGCCCAACGGCGGCCAGCGCGATCCCGGCGACCACGACGAGGGCGGCCAGCAGCGTGGCGAGTATGAGGCCCAGACGACTCCGGCGGCGCATTATCGTCCGGCGCGGGATTCCCAGCGTCTGGGGAACCACCTCCGTGGAGGCTTCGGCTTCGAGATCCTCTATCATGGCCCGCGCCGAAGGATAGCGATGCGCGGGGTCTTTGGAGAGCGCCCGGAGCACCACGGATTCCATGTGGTAAGAGACCTTGCGATTCAGCCTTCGCGGGGAATCTGGCGCCTCGTGCAGTTGCTGACGAACCAGGGTCTTCAAATCCCCGGAGAACGGCGGGCTTCCCGTAAGGCAATGGTAGAGCACGATGCCCACGGAGTAGATGTCGCTCCTGGGGGTAGCTTCCTTGCCCTGCAACTGCTCCGGCGACATGTAGCGGGCGCTGCCCACGATCTCCCCCGGCTCCTCCGCCGCTTCTTCCTCGACGATCCGGGCTATGCCGAAGTCCGCGACTTTTACCGTGCCTTCCGGAGTTAGAAGGAGGTTGGAGGGCTTTACATCCCGGTGAATTATGCCCCGGCGGTGGGCGTAGGAGAGGCCTTGCAAGAGTTGCGAGACTACGCGCCGCGTGAACTCTTCGCTGAGTCCTCCGCCGCGCTCGGAGAGCATTACGCCAAGGTCCCGGCCCTCCACGCACTCGGCCACGATGAACGGCACGTAGTCTTCCTGGGATATATCGTAGACCTTGACGACGTTCTCGTGATCCAGAGAGGCCATCGCCCGCGCCTCCTGCTTGAACCGTCTCCGGAAGGCGTCGTGCTCGGCGTAATGCCTGTGCAGGGTCTTTAACGCCACGGTGCGGCCAAGCACGGCGTCTTCAGCCTTGTAGACCACGGCCATGCCGCCGCTTCCCAGCCTATTCTCTACCCTGTAGCGTCCTCCGAGGACCTCTCCGACCGAGGTGTTCAGAGCCCTACCACCTCCGACTGCGTTGTTCTTAGACCGCAATTATATATCCCCCGCCACGGTTCCGGATACCAAAGCCCCGCACGACCGCCACAACACGCAACATGATGCAGCATAACACGGTTATCCCCTACATTTTGCGGTTCGTCAGCAGCCTGGTTGCGCTCCGGGCGCCGATCAAATAGTTCATAATGGCCTGGTTGGCCTGGAATCCGTGTGAATGTTGTGGGAACGGGGTGCGATGGAGCTAAGTTACGACGTTTATTTGCGCTACGAGGAATTGACGGAGAGGCTGCACCGGTTCGCGGTGGAGTACCCGGGGTTGTGCGGGGTTTCGTCCATCGGGAAAAGTTACGAGGGGCGGGATATCTGGGTCGCGGAGATCACCAACTCCGAGACCGGACCGGCCGACGACAAGCCGGCGTTCTGGGTTGACGGCAACACCCACGCCGGCGAGGTAACGGGCTCGATGGCGGCCCTCTACCTTATAAGGACGTTGCTCGAAGGGCACGGCTCCGACGACCGCATTACCCGGCTCTTGAACGACCAGGCATTCTATATACTCCCCCGCCTCTCGCCGGACGGCGCCGAACGCTACCTGACGACGCCCCACACGCTGCGGGCCACCGTGAGGCCCTGGCCCGAACCCGAAGAAGAGCCCGGCCTACACCCCGAAGACCTCGACGGCGACGGCCACATCGTCCAGATGCGAATCGAGGACCCGAACGGCGAGTGGCGCATCTCGGACGAAGACCCCCGTCTACTAATTCCCCGCGCCCCGGATGAGGTGGATCCAAACGCAACCTACTACCGGCTCTACCGGGAAGGCATCTTCAAGGACTACGACGGCTTCGGGCGCAGGATCGCCCGCCCGTTGTACGGCCTGGACATGAACCGGCAGTACCCGTACGAGTGGCGGGAGGAGGCGGCTGAGAAGGGCGCGGGCCCGTACCCGCTCTCCGAGCCCGAAGCCCGCGCCCAGGTGGACTTCCTGCTCGCCCACGACAACATCTTCTCCATCCACACGTACCATACGTTCTGCGGCGCTATACTGCGGCCGTACTCCGACAAGCCCGACTCGGAGATGCCCGCCCAAGACTTGGCCGTGTACAAAGAACTCGGAGACCGGGGAACGGAGATCACGGGCTACCCGAACATCTCCGTCTACCACGACTTCACCTACGAGCCCGGCAAGCACATTACCGGCGCCTTTGACGACTGGGCCTACTCTTACTACGGCGTCTACGCCTTTACTATCGAGTTCTGGTCCGCCGCCCGGAGCGCCGGCGTGGAGGTGGAGGACTTTATAGAGTTCTTCCGGAACCCCTCCGAAGAAGACCAGCTCGCGCTGCTCACCTGGAACGACCGGGAGTTGGACGGCGAAGGCTTTTCTCCGTGGACGGATTTCGACCATCCGCAGCTCGGTCGCGTGGAGATCGGGGGCTGGAAGACGAAGTTTACGATGCAGAACCCGCCGCGCCACCTCCTGGAACCCGAGTGCGAGAAGCTGGCCCGGTTCGCCCTGGCCCACGCCTCGGCCGCGCCGAAGCTCGCGGCTCGCCTGGAGGTAGAAGAAATCTCCCCGGGCCTGCGGCAGGTGGACCTGACTATAGAGAATACCGGCTACCTGCCGACGAACGTCAGCCAGGTCTCGGTGGATAAAGAGTTGGTCAAACCGGTGGAGGTAGAACTCGCGCTGCCGGAAGGCACGGACCTGGTATCCGGCGAAACCCTCGTGAAGGTGGGACACCTCGCCGGCCGGTCGGCGCTCGCTGGCGGACGCTGGAAATCCCCGGTTTTCTTCCAAGGGCTTCCCTCGGACTACGCCCGCCGCATCCGTTGGGTCGTGCGGGGCGAAGGTCCCGTTGGTTTCGAGGTTCGTGGCGGGAGGTCCGGTACCGTGCGACTCGAAACAGGTTGACGTGCCGGATGACCGTACAGGATAGTCGGCCGCCCGGGCTTTTTCAGTCTTCTTGTTGCCGCTAGTTGAGGTTCGTTATCCGGGCCTCGGTCCAGCCTCCTCCGTCGGAGTCTACGTACTCGCCGCGCCAGGAGACCCCTTTTAGTCGGCCGAAGAGCCGGGTGGCCTCGACGGGATCTTCGAGTCCTATGTCGGCCCCCAAAGCCTCTACCTCACTTCGCGTGATACGGGCCGGCACGTCGACCACCCGTGCTTTTAGCGCCTCGCGCATCTTGCCCTGGTACTGGCGGTCCGGGGTACGCCGGCGGTAGCGTCCTTTGTCGATCACGGTTCACCTCCTTCTGACGGACTGTACTATGCATTCTGCATCCGCAGCGGGTTCAAAACTGTTGTCGTGAACACGTTAGCCTGGTTATCCTCGCTTCTTTTTCCCGCCCAGACGGTTCCGGGCGCTTTCGAGGACCGAGTAGGCCACCGGCACGACCAGCAGCGTCAGGAAAGTCGAGGTGGTGAGACCCCCGATCACCGGAATGGCGAGGCTGCTGGAGATCAGGGTGCTCCCGCCTCCGATGCCCAGGGCGAGAGGAGTAAGGGCCCCGATGGTCACCAGCGCCGTCATGAGTATCGGTCGCAGACGGGCGCGGCCGGCCTCGATGATAGCGTCGTCCATCGTCTCGTGCTCGTCCTCGGCGTTTATTACGAAGTCTATTAGCAGGATGGCATTTGCCACCACGATACCGATCAGGAGCAGCACCCCGAGCAGCGCCGGCACGCTCAAGGCGGTGCCCGTTACGAGCAGCGCCCCGAAGGCGCCGACGGACGTTAGCGGTATCGCCAGGAGTATGACCAGCGGCGTGAGAAGCGACCGGAAGAAAACCACCAGGATCAGGTAAACCAGGATTATCGCCACCGCGATGGAGAGCAGCAAGTTCCGGAAGCTCTCGGCGATGTCCTCGGACTCGCCCCCGACGCTCGCCTCTACTTGCCCCGGTAGATTCAGGTCGCTCAGGGTGGACGACACCTGGTTAGAGACCGTATTTGAGTCTTGAGAGGTTATCGTGCCGGTTACGGTCACCGCCCGGTCCCCATCCGAACGGCTTATGGCCGCCGGGGCTTCTACCTCCTGGACCTCCGCGACATCCCCGAGGGTCGTGCCGGCCCCGAGCGGCAGTCCCCGGACCTGGTCCAGGGTGTCCACCGAGCCTTGCGGGACGCCCACGGAGACCGGCGTGTCGCCGAGGGTGAGCTCGCTGCGGTCGCTGAGAAGTACGCCAAGGGTCTGCGAGATGCCGGTCGGGGAGAGCCCGGCCGAAGCCACGTCCTCGTCGTTTAGCTCCGCGTTTACTTCCGGCGCGCCTCCCGAAATATCGCTCTGGACGCTCGTCAGGTTGTCGTTGCCGGAGAGCTCGTCGACGACCGTTTCAGAGGCGTTCCGCAGTTCCTCTTCGGAGCCGTTGGTGATCGTCACTTCGAGGCCGCCCGCCGGGGGACCCTGGTCCTGAACCTCCACCTGGAAGTCGCTCCGCCCGTAAAGGTCCCGGCCCTTCTCTTCGAGACGGTCCACGGTGTTATCCACGCTGGCGTCTTCTTTCACGACTACGAATGCCTGGGCGGCGTTGTCGGAGCGGTTGCCGCTGGGGTCGAAGTTGTCCTCGCCCCCGATGGAGAGTTGGTAGTCTTCGACGCCGGAGTCGTCGAGCATGAAGTCTTCGAAAGGTTTTATCTCGTCGCTGGTCTCTTCCAACACGGTCCCGGTTGGGAACGTCGCGTCGGCCACCAGCAGCCGGGCCTCGCTGGGCGGGAAGAAGCTAACCGCGAGGAACGGTATGGCGGCCAGCCCACCGGCGAAGAAGATCACCGCCAGCACCAGAACCGCCGCCCGGTTCCGCAAACTCCACCGGAGAGCCGGCGTGTAGATACCGACCAACCAGCTCTCATCGTCATCCGACCCCCGCTCTTCACCCGATTCTTGGTTTGTTTCCCCGTCGGTTGCGTCTCCGGTCTCGTCGTTGGATGACTCGTTCCGGGATGGGAGGAATAGAAAGACCCCGAGCCCGACAGCCAGGGCCGCCGCGAGTATCGCGGCCGTGACGAGCAGGGCCGTGGAGTCGAGCAAGGTCTCCGGGTCTATGGCGCCTGCCAGGACAGCGACCGCGACGGCGGCGACGCTCGCGAGTACCAGCGCCGCGACACCGAGAAGCATTCGCAGGGCCCACCGACGGCTCCCGCCGCCGCTGCCACCATCCTGTCCCGAAGATCCGCGGGAGGCGCGGTCGTTAGAGGCTTTCTCTTTCTTCGGGACGCGCTTGACGAATATGCTAACCAGGACCGGGATTATGGTAACCGCCACGATCAGGGACGCCGCCAGGGCGAACGCCACCGTCAGGGAGAGCGGCAGGAAGAACTCGCTCACGATGCCGCCCACCAGACCGAGCGGCAGAAACACCGCGATGGTCGAAAGGGTGGAAGAGGAGATCGCGCTGGCAACCTCCGTCGTCCCCTTTAGGGCGGCCTCTTCGGGCTCATACCCTTCCTGGACGTAACGGTAAGAGTTCTCCAGAACGACGATGGCGTCGTCCACGACCCGGCCGACGGCGATGGTAAGACCGGCCAGGGTGATGATGTTCAGGGTCAAGTTGTCGCCCCAGGAGAAGAGCAAGGCGGCGAGCACCGAGGTCGGCAACGAGACCGCCGTGACCAACGTGGCCCGGATGCTCCTCAAGAAAAGCAAAATGATCAGGACGGCCACCAAAGCCCCGATCAAAGCCTTCTCCACCAACCCGTTGACGGATTCTTTTACGTCCTCGGCGGAGTCGAAGATTACGTTCACCTGCTCGTCCCCAACCTCGTCCCGCACCTCGCCCAGCGCGTCCCGGACACCGTCCGAAACGTCGACGGTATTCGCGTCGGAGTCTTTGGTAACGTTCAACCCGAGGCTCGGCTCCCCGTTCGTCCGGGAGATGCCGGAGATGTTCGACTGTACCTGCTCTACCTGGGCGACGTCCTTTAGTAGAACCGGCTCGGACGGCGCATCCGGCGGCGGCGTGCCCGAAGGCGGCGCCCCGGAAGCCCCGGCC
>JBARZM010000095.1:0-2845 GCA_049650095.1 Rubrobacteraceae bacterium
GGAGACCTCCGGGTACTGGCCGGCCGGCACCGCCGCCTTCCACATCGGCGCCGACATCGCCGACGCGGTAGTCCGCTACCAACAAGCGACCGGCGATGAGGCGTTCGAGCGCGAGGTAGGGGTCGAGCTGCTCGTCGAGACCGCCCGGCTCTGGCTCTCTTTGGGCCACCACGACGCCCGGGGCCACTTCCGCATCGACGGCGTAACCGGCCCGGACGAGTACAGCGCCGTCGCCGACAACAACGTCTACACCAACCTGATGGCGCAGAAGAACCTCCTCGCGGCGGCCGATGCCGCAGAACGCCACCCGGACCGCGCCCGGCAACTCGGGGCCGGCCCGGAGGAGGCGGCCGGCTGGCGGGACGCGGCCCGGAACATGTTCGTCCCCTACGACGAGGCTTTGGGCGTGCATCCCCAGTCCGAGGGGTTCACCGGGCATGCGGTCTGGGACTTCGCCCGCACGAGCCCGGACCAGTACCCGCTGATGCTGCACTTCCCCTACTTCGACCTGTATCGCAAGCAGGTCGTCAAGCAGGCCGACCTGGTGCTGGCGCTGTGGATGAGGGGAGACGCGTTCTCGCCGGAGCAGAAGGTCCGGGACTTCGAGTACTACGAGGCATTGACGGTCCGCGACTCCTCGTTGTCGGCGTTCGTCCAGGCGGTGGTCGCCGCTGAGGTCGGGCATCTGGACCTGGCCTACGACTACTTCGCCGAGTCCGCCCTCCTGGACCTGGGCGACATCTACAACAACACCCGCGAAGGCGTCCACCTGGCCTCGCTGGCCGGGGCCTGGATCTCCGCGGTCGCCGGGTTCGGCGGCCTGCGCGACCACGAAGGCTCCCTCGCCTTCGCCCCCCGGCTCCCGGGGCGGCTCACCCGCCTGGCCTTCCGGCTCCTCTTCCGGGGACGCCGGGTCCTGGTAGAGGTAGACCACCACCAGGCCCGCTACACCCTGCTCCACGGCGACCCGCTAGACGTCGCGCACCACGGCGCCACCATAACTCTGGCGCCCGACGAACCGGTGACGCGCCCGGTCCCGGAAGCGCCAAAACGCAAACCCCCCACCCAGCCGCCGGGCCGGACGCCGGCGCGGCGACGCCCCCCGGACCCCGGAATTGGCGGAATTCCGAAGGAGGACCGGTCTTGACGATCATGTTCATCTCGACCCTGGTTCGAGAGATAGAAGGTAGACTTGGGGTATGAGCACGAAAAGAGCGGATTTCCTCGGAGCCATCCTGGCTGGCGTGGTGATAGCAACGTTATGGGCGGGAGGCGCCTACATCGCAGGCGGCGAGGTCTCCAGGCTAGACCTCATAGTCGGCGTTTTTTGGGGCATGCTTTTCGTCGCGGTTTATTATCCGCTTATCCGACGCTTGAGGCACCCCTGACGCGGAGGAGACGAGGGCGAGAGGGACCCGTATCCCGGCGTTCAGGTTACCCTCAGGCCCGCTTCAGGGAGGACTCAGCTTGGGAGCCTAAACTGCCGGGACAGACAAGCCTACCCGGTCGGAGGATGAAGGAACTGGATCGCGGGCGTGCAAGAGTATATCCTGGACCGGGCTTGAGGAACGGTACTCTGGAGGGAAGTCGTGGGTAGCGGACAGTTCGTGGTGCTGGGAGGGTTCCTTATCGTGGGGCTCGGTGTAGGGGCGCTGTTCATGGTCTTCGCGAGGCTCTTCCGCCGGCCGGTCGAGGAACCGGGGAAGGGAGAGCAGTTCGAGGGCGGCAAACGTCCGGAGGGGCTGGCCTGGATCCAGTTCCACCCCCGCTACTACACGGTGGCGCTCTTGTTCCTGGCGTTCGACATGGAGATGGCCTACATGTACCCCTGGGCGGTCGTCTACCGGGAGCTGGGCTTCATGGCCCTGATGGAGATGGGCATGTTCCTGCTCATCCTGACCCTCGGTATCGTGTACGCCTGGCGAGAGCGGGCGCTGGACTACTCGTGACGGGCTTGCTGGAGAGAACGCGGAAAGCGAGCCTCACCTACTTCGAGTTCCCCGGCGGCGGCTACTCGCTGGACTCCCTGGGGCTCGACGCCACCCTGGAGGAACTGGGACTCTCGCCCGTCCCGACGCCCCGGCACGCCGACGTCCTGTTCGTCAGCGGCCCTGTTACCCCGGCGCTGGAGGAGCCGCTCAGGCTTATCTACGCCGCGATGCCCCGCCCCCGCTACGCCGTCGCCCTCGGCGCGGAGGAAGACCTGTCCGTCCCCGTGGACGCCCACGCCGCGCGGGACGATTCCAGCCTGGAAGAGGCCGTCCGCGCCCTCCTGGAGCGCATCGCTGGTGGCTACCGGGGAGCGCCACCTATCGAAGAGCCCGCTCACCCTGACGGGCACGAAGGCCACGGGGAGATGGACCACGCCGAACACGACATGGGCGACATGGACCACGGGGATCACGACATGGAGGGCATGGACCACGGCGGCCACGACATGGAGGGCATGGACCACTCCCACATGATGGGCGATATGTACGAGAGCGAGGACGGGCTGGCCCTGGAGACGGTAGAGATGCCCCTGGGACCGGTTCACCCGGCGACCCCCGGAGGGCTCGGACTGACCGTTACGCTCGACGGCGACCTGGTGGCCGAAACCGAACTGGAAGAGGGCTACCTGGGCCGCAAGGTCGCGGAGAGGGCCGTTCACGCGGACCCCGAAGACGCCCTCGAAGCCCTCCGCTGGCTCGACCCCCGGACCCCCGTATCGGTACCTGCACTCTACGTCCGGGCCTTCGAGGACCTCGCCGGCGCGGAGGCGCCCGGTGCTGCCCGGTTCGGGCGCGTTTACCTGCTGGAGCTGGAGCGGGCGTCCAGCCACCTGCTCTGGCTCTCGGGCTTCGCC
>JBARZM010000096.1:0-4554 GCA_049650095.1 Rubrobacteraceae bacterium
GAAGCCGGGGCCGCGCTCGTCGTGGACGCCACCCAGTCGCTCGGGGCGCACCCGCTCGACGTGTCGGAGGTGAAGCCGGACTTCCTCGTTTCGGCGGGCTACAAGTGGCTACTCGGTCCTTACAGCCTGGGTTTCATGCACGTCGGCAAGAAATACCGGGAAGGCACGCCCATAGAACACAACTGGATCGTGCGGGAGCGGAGCGAGGACTTCGCGCGGCTCGTGGACTACCGGGACGGCTTCCAGCCCGGCGCCCGGCGCTACGACGTGGGCGAGCGGAGCAACTTCGTCCTCATGCCGATGGCGACGGCCGCCATGCGGCAGATCCTCGACTGGGGCGTAAAGAACATCTCCGAGACCCTCGGGCTCCTGACGGACCGGATAGAGAAAGCGGCGACGGAGTTCGGCTTCGAGACGGGCCCGGCGGACTACAGGGGACGGCACATGATCGGTCTGCGCCTCGGCCGCGACGTCCCGGAGGACCTGGCCACCCGCCTCGCCGCGCAGAACGTATTCGTCAGTGTCCGGGGCGAAAGCCTGCGCGTATCACCCCACCTGTACAACGACGGGAAGGACGTGGAACGTCTCTTCGAAACGCTCGCCGGGATTCTGTAGAGACGAACTGCGGTGGCCCGTCAGGGTTGGTCCGTCGGCTCACGCTGAAATAGCGTGAGCTTCAGGCTCCTGTACTCTTTACGGTCGGTCACCCGGAATGATTCTCCAAGCTCGTCGTTCAGCGTCTTCGGCGGTGTCTCGCCCCCGTAGAGCAGCATCCAGACCCGGTCACGCCCCTTGAGCAAGGTCTTCGGCGTATCGTCGAAAGCCCGCTCTTTCTCTATATCCGCTCTCTGCGAGTAGTGATCGAAGAGGAGCCCGGTCCGGTAGATCACGAGGTCGTTCTGCCCGGCGTGGGCTTTCACGTATTGCGTGGCCTCTCGCCACTGGGGCTTTTCCAGGGAAGTGTAGTGCGCCCAGAGGCTGGGGGCCGAGAGCGCGACTACCAGGGCTACCGCGCCGAGCGCCAACGGCTTGCGGTACGCCCCGGAAGTCAGTCCACCCAAACCCTTTGCCGCGAGTAGGTAGAACGCGAGCGAGGCGGCGATGGTATGCCTCGGATGCCCCAGTATCACCACGGAGAACTTCGAGACGACGAACGGCAACGCCGTCAAAGCCAGCAACCAGGCGACCAGCAGATACGTCCGGCCCGCGAAAGCCGGGCCGCGAGAGACCGTCTTCCTTACGATGCCCAAGACGGCCAACGTCACAAAGACCAGGGTCGCCAGGGTGGACCCTGAATAGTATTCGGGAAGCTGTGCCAGGAAAGGAAGCCCGGGCTCGTCCACCCAGGCCCTGCCCCGGGGGTCCGTTATCTGGCCCGCCAGGAACAGTAAGCCCGGTATGTAGAGAAAGGCGATGGCGCCGTGGATCACGGCCCAAGTCTTCACGGACGGCCGGGTCCATCCTCCAAACTTCCTCGAAACCAGCAAAGCCGTGAGCAGATACAAGTCCTGGGCCGCCAGGACGAAGATCCCGTAGACGTGGGCGTACATGAGGAACACGGTAGACACCACGTAGCCGGTCAGCCACAGTCGGCCGGTCTTACCCTGAAAAATCCTGATAAAGAAGTAGAAGGAGATCAGGGCAAGCAGAGAGAAGAGGCTGTAGACCCGGACCTCCTGGGAGTAGTAGATCTGGAGCTCGGAGACCGCCAAAATAGCGGCCGCCAAAAGACCTGTAATCCGGCCGAAGAGTAGCGCCCCCACCCAGTACATCACGGGTATCGAGAGCGAACCGGCGATGGCCGACAGAGACCTCACGGCGAACTCCGAATCCCCGAAGAGGGCCATCCAGTAGTGCAGGATCAGGTAATAAAAAGGCGGCGTGGGGTCCGCGGTTGCTTGCCGGATCATCCGCAGGGGGTCCATGCTGGCTATCTTGATGGAGGCTCCCTCGTCCAGCCACAGGCTCTCGAACCCAAGCTGATAGAACCTCAGAAACGTCCCCAAGAGCAGGACCCCACCCAACGCCACCGCAAACGGCGCCCCGTCCACTACCGAAACGAGGCGGCCCGGTAGCCTGGAAGCTCCCGCCATTTTGCTTCTCGAGGTTGTTTCGTGTGAGCTTATGGAAGTCTTTCCTCTCAGCGAAGACCGGGGCGTTATCCCGCGCTGGCGCGCCACGGGCGCGCCCGCAAGGTCTTTACCCGTTTGGAGGCTTTCGACAACCGGCGGCGGCCATTCGTTTCGGCAGCTATTCGCGCCGGTCTTAGAGGCCGCCGGCCCGGTACTCTCTATGCAGGACCGCGTAGAGCTTCATGTGCCGGTAGGGGCCTTTGACGAACTCCCGCTCCCGGCACGTGCCTTCGCATGACATCCCGGCTTTCTCCATGACCCTGGCGGAGGCCGTGTTCTACGCGATGCACCGGGCCTCTATGCGGTTGAGATGCAGCTCCTCGAAACCGAAGCGGACCACCGCCCGCACGGCCTCGGGCATGAGGCCCCGTCCCCAGTATTCACGGGAGAGGACGTAACCAGCCTCGGCGCGGGCGTGTTCGGGGGAGTAGCCGGCGTCGAGTCCGCAGGCGCCGACGAAAGCGCCAGTCTCCTTGAGGACCATGCCCCAACCACCGAAATCTCCCTGCCCGTAGCCTTCGACCGCGAAGTTCAGGAAGCTCCTGGTGTCTTCTATCGAGCCGTGGGTGTCCCAGAGGACGTAGCGGGTAACCTCCGGGTCGGAGGCGTAGGCGAACATTGCCTCCGCGTCTTCGGGGCGCATTTTGCGCAGCATCAGACGTTCCGTTTCGAGAACGGGTAGGTTCGCGAAGACTGCTTTACCGGCCACCGGCTAGCCTTCTACGACGACCCGTTCTATGCTGTGCCAGGGTACGAACTCGTATCCGGCGTGGACCCCGCTCTGGTGCCGCACGTCGAGCAACAGGCCGACCGCGTCCCGGTCGCAGACGTAACCGGAGAGATCGCTGCCGGTCCTGGCCGAGACTTTGACCATCTTGCCGCGTTCGAGACCGCCGGAGATATCCGGCGCCCCCTCCCTGAGCTTTTTCGAGTCTTCGACCCGTTCTTCTCCCAACACGCACCTCCGAAATAGGGCTTTCTTAAAATGGGATTCCCTATTCAGGGTACACCACCGGCGCGCGCCGGGCTCTTAACGAAAGGTTAGCGGTATGGATACTCCGTCGAAGCTGCCGTCGCGGGCCGAGTATTGCCCGACCTGCAACGTGCCGGACTGGCCGCCCAGGTATGCCGGGTAGTCCGCCGTGAGGGCGAACCTGCCCCAGGTAGTGGCCCAGTCGCTAGTGTAGTAGGCGCCCTCGCGGGCGATCTCGCCCGAGGCGTCCAGGATCCTCCAGGTCCCGGCGGCCTCGAACGGACGTCCGTAGCCGGTTATCGTGAAGACGCCGGGGCCGACGGTGTAGTTCGCCCGCGGCTGCTTGACCACTACATTATCCCCGAAAGCCGGGTCCGGACGGAAGTTCTGGCCGCCGGTGGGCACGTCTATAACCACGCGCGCCGGATAGTTGAGATAGAAGACGGTCGCCGGACCGGCCGCGTCGGCCAAATGGACCTCCGTCGAGAGATTTGCGCCGTTCGATCCCCTAACGACGTAGTAGCGGGAGATACCCTTGCCAAGCCCGGAACCGTCGGTCACGAGGGTAGACGAGACCGTCGGTAGGTTTAGACGCAGGATCGTTCCGCCGCCGTTATACGTCCACCGATAGTTGGGCGCGAAGTCCGCCGGCAACTCTTCGTACCCGAGATCCAGGACCATCCGCTCGTAGGACCCGTGATCCCCGAACCTTACGTCCCGGATCGTGTCCGCGGCGCCGGTTGTCTGGGCCGAGGCGACGCCCATCGTCAACATCGCGGTGACCGTCAAAGCAAGAGCGACGAACCAACGTCCCATGACGAAACTCCTTCTCTAGAAGTCTTATCCAAGCCTTTTAGAACACCGAAAGCATAGCATTGCAACGTTACCTGGAGGTAGCTTTCGGGTAACGGTTAGATTACAAATTCTGCCCACCCGGGCGGGCGGGGTTGGCTTTGGGCCGGAGCATGGGAGATTTTAGTGGATCAATTCTTCGAGTGGAATAGCTTCGGTTAGGCCGGATCCGGGGTCTATTACGGCGTATTCGGCCCCGGCTTGTCGGGCGACGAGGGCGTGGCGCTGGAGTCCGTCGGCGTCTTCCACGGTACCGAGGCCGTTTGGAAGGTCGAGGTGGGCCGCTTTCTCGCGGAAGGCGCGGGCCTTCTCCGGGGAGCTAAAGAGGGCGGCGACGAGCAACTCTCCGTCGTCTTCTTGCACGGAGATCAAGGGCGACTCTCCGGCCTCGTCGGAGAAGATGTAGAGCGGGAACGGCATCTTGCCCCCGTCCCCCGCGACCTGGTGGGCTATGTCCCCGGCGTGGAAGAGCCCCGTTCCCGCCTCAGAGACGACCAGTACGTAGTCACTTCCCGAGGCGGCGTAGGCTTCGACCGCGTCCCGGTCGGCCAGGCGGGGTTCCAGCCCCGTCAGGTCTCCCATCCCCAACTCCGTGGC
>JBARZM010000097.1:0-47327 GCA_049650095.1 Rubrobacteraceae bacterium
GCCGTCGATGCCGATTAGCTCCCCGACGACAAGCCCGAGAACCACACTGACCAGCGGCACCAGCGGGTTATCAAATTCGAGGAAATTAGAAATGCCGACAAGCAAAGTAATGATCCCGATAGCTTGCATGGCGGTACGTCGCATAGCCTCCGGCAGCTTAGCGCCGACTAAAGTTCCGATGCCACCACCGACCAGTACGGTGACGACGTTTATCGCGGTTCCGATGCCCATAGTGGCCCGAGTATATTTCAGTCGGCTTTCGGAGGCGGGGGGGCACGGGGGCATGGGGCTTAGCGTCTGCGAAACCCGACGGTCTCACCTGTATAATCCCGGGCGTCGTTACGGGCTCTCCGGGAGTTGAGTTTTGGATCTCTACGAGTATCAAGGTAAAGAACTGTTGAGGGGGCACGGCCTCAAGACGCTGGAAGGCAGCGTCGCCGAAACGCCGGAGGAGGCCCGGCAGGCGGCCGAGCAGATCGGCGGCACCGTCGCGGTGAAGGCGCAGGTTTTGATCGGCGGTCGCGGAAAGGCCGGGGGGATCAAGGTGGTGGATAGCCCCGAGGATGCCGAAGAAGCCGCAGGTCAGATCCTTGGCATGGATATTAAGGGTCACACCGTTCACCGGGTCTACGTCGAGGGCGGGGCGGATATCGAGAGCGAGATGTACCTCTCTATCCTGGTTGACCGGGGCGAGAAAAAACCCCTCATCCTCTTCTCGACCGAGGGTGGCGTGGACATCGAACAGGTCGCCGAAGAGAACCCGGACGCCATCGTGCGGGTCTACGTGGATCCGCTGGTCGGCCTGCAGCCCTACCAGGTGCGTCAAATCGTTTTCTCCTCGGGACTCGAAGGCGACGCGGCGAAGGGCGTCGGGAAGGTGATACAGGACCTCTACAAAGCCTTCCGGGAATCTGACGCGAGCCTCGTGGAGATCAACCCGCTCGTCCTAACCACGGACGGCGAAGTCCTGACGCTCGACTCGAAAGTCACGATAGACAACGATAGCCTCTTCCGGCACCAGGATATATCCGGCGGTCAGGACACGGCCTCGGCCGACCCGCAGGAACAGCGGGCGCAAGAAGTCGGGCTCCAGTACGTGAAGCTGGAGGGTGACGTGGGTATTTTGGGCAACGGGGCGGGACTCGTGATGAGCACGCTCGACGTGGTGGCCCAGGCCGGCGGCGAACCGGCGAACTTCTGCGACGTCGGGGGCGGCGCGGACGCCGACACGATCTCCCAGGCGCTCGACATCGTAACCTCCAACGAGAAGGTCAACAGCGTGCTCTTCAACATCTTCGGCGGCATCACCCGCGGCGACGAGGTTGCCCGGGGGCTCCTCTCGGCCCTGGAGACTTCGGAGGTAAAAATACCGATCGTCGTCCGGCTCGACGGCACCAACGCCAAAGAAGGCAAAGAGATACTCGAAGAGAACACGCCGGAGAACGTACACACCGAAGACACGATGCTCGGCGCGGCCCGCAAGGCCGTGGAACTCGCCCAGGATGGAGGACGGTAAGAATGGCGATACTCATAGACGAGAATACCCGGCTGCTGGTGCAGGGAATAACCGGCCGTGAGGGTGGGTTCCATACCGAGCGTATGATCTCTTCCGGCACGAACGTCGTCGCCGGCGCCACACCCGGCAAGGGCGGCCAGGACTTTCAGGGCGTGCCGGTCTTCAATACCGTGCATGAGGCCGTCGAGGAGACCGGGGCGAACGCCAGCGTCATCTTCGTCCCACCCCCCGTCGCCGCCGACGCCATCTTCGAGGCGCTAGACTCAGGGCTACAAACGGTCTGCTGCATCACCGAGGGCGTCCCGGTCCACGACATGATGCGCGTCTCGGACTACCTGAACATGAAAAACGCGACCCTCATCGGGCCGAACTGTCCGGGGCTGCTCTCGCCGGAAAAATCGAACGTCTCGATCATGCCGGGCGACATCTTCATGCCCGGCAGCGTCGGGGTCGTCTCCCGCAGCGGGACGCTCACCTACCAGGTCGTCAACGAGTTGACCCAGCGCGACATCGGTCAGACGACGGCCGTGGGCATTGGTGGAGACCCGATCATCGGCACGGACTTTATCGAGATCCTAAAGCTCTTCGAGGCCGACCCGGACACCGAGTGCGCCGTGATGATCGGGGAGATCGGGGGCAACGCCGAGCAACAAGCCGCCGAATACGTTCAGGCCGAGATGCAAACTCCCGTCGTCGCCTACATAGCGGGCTTCGAAGCGCCGGAGGGCAAGACCATGGGCCACGCCGGGGCCATAGTCTCCGGCGGCGACAGCACGGCCGAGGCGAAGAGTCAGGCGCTTGAGAAGGCCGGCATCCGTACCGCTACGAACCCGACGGAGGTCGGGGAGATCGTGGCCGAGATACTCGGGTAACTCTACCGGGAACCGGGCGGTCGGGTAGAATTCAGGGATGCCTTCGGAAGACCATAGAGAGGCCGGGCTCCGGCGGCAGCGCGTCGCCCTATCCTGCGCCGCCATAGGCTTCGGGGTTCTGATGTTGGCGGCCACGGTCACCAGCTTCGGTCCCTCGCCCCTGGTGGGCGTGGCGTTCGGAGTTTCTTTTATTATTTACGGTGGCGTCCGGCTGTACAGGGCCCTGCGGTCCTGAACCCCGTGCATCAGTGGAAGGGGCTTCTTCCATACATGATCGGTGATGGCCGATGATCGTACAATACGCCCAGCAGCATGCTCATTCTAGACAGGAGAGTTGGTAACCTATGCGGGTTTTCATCGTGGGCGCTGGAGAAGTTGGTTTCAACACGGCCCAGATGCTCTCCCGGGAGGGCCACGAGGTTACGATCGTGGAGCAAAGCGAGGATCTGGTAAACCGGGTGGGCGACCAGCTCGACGCCATGGTGATGCTGGGCAACGGCGCCAGTCCCAAGATGCTAAGTGAGATCGGGGCCCACAAATCCGAGTTGCTCATCGCCGTCACAGATTCGGACGAGGTGAACATTACAGCCTGTTTGGTAGCCAAGGCCCAGGGGGTCAACCGGACGGTTGCCCGAATTCGGAACCCGGATTATTACGATACGAAAGAACCTTTCGCCCGGGACGTCCTCGGCATAGATTTCGTGATCCACACCGAGCGCGCGGCGGCCGAGGAGATCCGGGACGCCCTGCGGGTGCCGGGTTCGGTGAACGTCGAGACTTTCGCCGAGGACAACATAGAGGTCGCCGAGGTGGCCCTGAAAAAAGACTCGCCGATAGCCGGGAAAGTGGTAAAAGACATAGAATTGCCCGAAGGGAGCCTGCTGGTAGGGGTGGTACGCGAGAACGAGACCATAATCCCCCAGGGCGACACGGAGATCCGGGTCGGGGATCACGTATTCCTCATAAGCGAGCGGAAGAATATAAACCGGGTAGTCCGGGCCGTCAGCACCGACACCGAAAAGGTCGAGGACGTGATGATCTTCGGCGGCGGCAGGATCGGGCTGCGGCTCGCCATGATCCTCGAACGGGAGGGTGTCTCGGTCAAAATCGTCGAGAAGGACGAGGAACGCGCCCAGTACGTCGCCTCCCGCCTGAGGAAGGCGCTGGTGCTCCACGACGAGGGGATGTCCCGGGACTTCCTCCTCCAGGAGCGGGTAGACCGCACCGGGGCCTTTATAGCGGCGACCGGCGACGATCGGGCGAACCTCCTGGCTGTTATGTACGCCAAGCAGCTCGGGACGAAACGGACGATCTCGGTGGTCAGCCGGGCGGAGTTCGCGCCGCTTTCGGAGGCGCTCGGGGTCGACATTGCGATCTCCCCCCGCCTCATAACGGCCGGGGCGATCCTGCGGTTCGTCCGAAAAGGCGAGGTGGTCGCGGTCAACGTCCTCGAAAGCGGGGCCGAGATGATCGAGCTGCGCGTGCCGGACCGGTGCCCGGTGGCCGGGCGTCCGCTATCTGAGGTCGGGTTCCCGGACGGCGCGATAGTAGGCGCGATCATGCGGGACGGGGACGTCGTTATACCGACCGGCGCGGAGGTTCTCAAGAAAGGGGACGATGCCGTGGTATTCACCGTCGAGTCCGCCGTGGACGAGGTAGAGCGCCTCTTTGCACCCTAAAGTAATAGCGAGCGCCGTCGGGTTCGTGGTGGCCGCCGGCGGAGCCGCCATGCTCGTGCCGGCGATCTACTCACTCTTCGTCCCGGACGGAACCGCCGGCGCTTTCTGGATCACCGCCCTCGCATCCCTGGCGCTCGGCGGCGCGTTCTTTTTTGTCTTCCGGTCTACCGAGAGCTACGTGTCGATACAAGACGTATTTCTCATCGTGGTGCTCGGCTGGTTCTCTGTAGCCATAGCCGGCGCTTTTCCTTTCTATATCTCCGGCTTGATGAGCCCCGTAAGCGCTTTCTTCGAGGCGATGGCGGGCTTTACTACTACCGGGGCCTCGACGGTGATAACGCCGGAGGACGTGGCGCCTTCGCTGCTGCTCTGGAGGAGCATGTGCCAGTGGGCCGGCGGGATCGGGATCGTCGTTCTCTTCGTGGCCGTGGGGCCGCTCGTCGGCTTCGGAGCCTCCCAGCTTCTCTCGGCGGAGGTGGCGAACCCCGTCCCGGAGAGGATGACCCCCCGTATCCAGGACACGGCCAAAACCCTCGCCATCGTCTACCTGAGCCTGACTTTGGGCGGCATCGTCGTCCTATACATAGCGGGCATGAACCTGTTCGACGCGGTAAACCACGCCCTGACCACCGTCTCGACGGGCGGCTACTCGACCCGCACCGGCTCTATCGCGGCCTTCGATTCCTGGGCCATAGAGCTTGCCATTGCGGCCGGCATGTTGCTCTCCGGCGCCAACTTCGCACTCTACTACATAGCTTCCCAGGGGCGTCTCAACCGGGTCTTCGGCAACCCGGAGATCCGGGCATACCTGGCGATAGCCGCGGCGGGGACGCTCATAATGACCTTTAGCCTGTGGGCGTTGGATTTCCGGGATTCGCTACTGTTCTCCTTCCGGGAGGCGCTGTTCCAGAGCATCAGCCTGCTAACCGGCACGGCTTTCGCGTCCGCGAACTGGAACAGCTGGGACCCACTTTCTCAGGCGCTCCTCATTATGTTCATGGCGATTGGGGGCTGCGCGGGCTCCACGACCGGGGGGATCAAGGTGATCCGGGTCATCCTCCTCGTTCGTCACGGCCGGCAGCAGATCTTTCAGATGCTCCATCCTCAGGCGGTGACGCCGCTCAAGCTCCAGGAACGCACGCTCTCGGAACGCATGCGGATCAGCGTGCTGGGTTTCTTTTTCGTGTACGTAATGACGCTCGTCGTTGGAACCTTGATAATCGCCCTCCACCGCGTTCCGATAGAATTGGCCTTTGGTTCGGTCTTTGCCACCTTGAACATCACGGGCACTTTCCTCGGGCCGGTGGGTAGCGCGGAGTTTTACGCGGGCCTCCCGGCGACCGCCAAAGCCACCCTGACGCTCTTCATGCTCCTCGGCCGGCTAGAGCTCTTCACCGTGCTGGTAATATTGACCCCGGCCTTCTGGCGAGACTAAAAATAGACTTCGGGGTTATCCTGAGGATCAACGCCGGCGTAATCTTTGCCCTGGGCCTCGCGCTGCTGGCGCCGTTGGGGATCTCTTTTATATACCGGGATGGTTCCTGGGCCAGCTTCGCAGTACCGGCCGCCGCCATGATCTTGGCGGGTGGCTTCTGCTTCAGGGTTTCGCGGTCGGGTTCCGGGACGACGCCGGTGTACGTCTCGAACCGGGACGTACTAGTTTCGGTGGCCGCAGCCTGGATGCTGTCCGCGGTGCTCGGCGGGGTTCCGTACCTCATCGAAGGCACTTTCGTTGACCCGATCAACTCGACTTTCGAAGCCATGAGCGGCTTCACGACGACCGGCGCGACGCTGCTACCGGATATCGAAGCCCCCACGCAGTCTATTCTCTTCTGGCGCAGCCTGACCCAGTGGCTTGGAGGGATCGGGATCGTGGTCCTCTTCGTGGCGGTCGCCCCGGTGCTGGGATTCGGGGCGGCCCGTCTACTCTCGGCCGAAGTCTCCGGTATAGACCAGCCCCGCCTGACGCCCCGCATAGCGGATACCGCCAAGGCTCTCCTGGTCATCTACGCAAGCCTCTCGGTGGCGGAGGTGATAGCCCTACTCTTGGCCGGCATGAACCTCTACGACGCCGTTTTGCACGCTTTTACCACCATCGCCACCGGCGGCTTCAGCCCCAAGAACGCCTCGGTGGGCTTCTACGATTCGGTGGCTATAGAAGTGGTGATCATAGTATTCATGACGCTTTCGGCGGTCTCTTTCGCGCTGTACTTTTTGCTCTACACCCAGCGCAGCTTGAAAGTGCTTCTGGACCGGGAGTTCCTCACCTACGTGGGCATCCTGATTGCGTCCATAGTCTTCGTCTGGGGGATTTTGATCTACGAGGGGCAGTATGGCGACGCCTGGGGAGAAGCTCTCCGCTACGCGGCCTTCGACGTTACCAGCGTCCTGACTACCACGGGCTACGTCACGGCGGACTTCGACGGGTGGGAGCCGGGAGCCAAGTTCGCCCTGGTGCTCCTGATGTTCATCGGCGGGTGCGCCGGCTCCACCGCCGGCGGCATCAAAGTCGTCCGGATAATGATCGTCTTCAAGACTATTCTAGGCAACCTCCTCCGGGCCGCGCACCCCCAGGCGATCACACCTCTCAAGCTGGGAGATCGGATAATTCCCGAGAGGACCCGCGTCGCGGTGCTGGGGTTGTTTTCAGCCTGGATACTGGCTTTCGTGGTGGCTACGTTTCTAGTGGCGATACAGCCAAGCCTCTCGCTAACATCTTCCGTCTCGGCCGTGGCCGCTACGCTGAACGTGATAGGTCCGGGCCTGGATCAGGTCGGGGCCACGGAGAATTTTCGGGCCGTTAACGATTTCGGCCGCGCCGTCCTAACGGCGTGCATGCTGCTGGGCCGGCTGGAGATATTGACCGTTCTGGCCCTACTCTCCCCAGCTTTCTGGCGCAGATAACGGGGAGGCGGCCCGGAATATAACTATCCCGGCAGGTCGATGATCCTTCGCCCCATCAGGCTCGCCACCAGCTCCACGGCCAACTCCGCCGTGCCGTTTCTAACGTCGAGTATCGGGTTTACTTCGACCACGTCGAGCGAGGTGACGAGGTCGGCTTCGTTTATGAGCTCCATGACGAGGTGCGCCTCGCGGTAGGTAAGGCCGCCCCGGACCGGGGTGCCGACGCCGGGGGCCACGTCCGGGTCCATTACGTCCAGGTCGAACGATAGATGCACCCGGTCGAGGTGCGAGAGGTTTTCGAGCGCCTCCCTAACCACGTTCGCCACCCCGTAAGCGTCCACTTCTTTCATCGTGTAAGACCGGACGCCGGCCTCCCGGAGCAGTTTTTGCTCTTCCGGGTCCACGGAGCGCAGCCCGATTATCACCGTGTCTTCGGGCCGCACGCTAGCACCGGGACCGCCGATGCCGACCAGGTCCGGATGCCCGTAACCGGCGAGCGCGGCCAGCGGCATCCCGTGGATGTTGCCCGAAGGCGAGGACTCGTGGGTGTTGAAGTCGGCGTGGGCGTCCAACCAGATCAAACCAGTCCGGCCGCCGCCCGCCACCCCCGCAACGGTCCCGACGGAGACCGAGTGGTCGCCCCCCAGAAAGACCGGAAACGCACCTCTCGCAGCCATCTCCCCCGCCCGCTCGGCGACCTTCACGCATACGTCCCGGACGGCTCCGAGATGCCGAACTTCTTCGTTGCGCCAGGCCAACTCGGGTATGGGCGGCTCCACGTTGCCGAGGTAAGACACTTCGCAGCCGAGGCTTTCCAGCGTGGGCTTGAGCCGGGCGTAGCGGATGGCGCTCGGCCCCACGTCCACACCCCGGCGGTCCTGCCCGAGGTCCATCGGAACCCCGAGTATCTCGACTTTCCGGCCATCATGTTTCATTGTATTGCTCTATTACGCAAAGGCTGCTCCTCCGCTGCGCCGGGGGTCGGCCTCGGCTTCCAGTGCGCCTTCCGGGGTGAGCCGCACGGCGTTGACTCCACCGAAGTACATATTTGGCTCGTCGAAGGGGAGTACCCGTCCGTAGGCGTCGAGGTTGGATCCGGGGACTCCGGCCTCGTAGGCGAAGAGGTCTCCTTCGGAGTGAAAGCGTGGGGCGCGGACGGCGTCATCCACGGACATTCCGAAGTCGAGCACGTTGGTTACGGCTTGAAGTATCGCCGTCGGGATACGTGAGGCGCCGGGTGAGCCCAGGGAGATCACCCCTCCTTCATCTGAGGAGACGATGGTCGGGCTCATGCTGGAGATGAGCCGTTCCCCGGGTTTTAGAGCGTGAAAGCCTTTCGGGTTTAGCTCCGGCTCTCCCAGGGTGTTGTTCATCGGGATGCCGGTGCCGGGAATTACAAGCCCGGAGCCGTAGCCCATGCTGGCCGTGATCGAGACGGCCATACCCTCGGAATCCAGGCACGAAAGGTGCGAGGTCTGGGGCGAGCCGAAGATACGCGTGCGCTGGACCTTGGCATACTCCTCGCTCGTCAGCCGCTCGGCTACGCTGGCGTTCTCCGGACCTTCCATGTACTCCGTCTCCCGGTCCCGGAGGGCGTACTTCATCGCCCCGGCCATGACCTTCACGTAATCCTCAGCCGGCATGGACGCAAGGTCGTAGGCTGAGACTACCTTCAGCATCTGGGCCAGGGTGGGTCCGCCGGCGGAGGGCGGGCAGTTCGTGTAGATATCGCCCGCGCCGTACCCTACGGACATCGGCTCCCGGATGATCGGCCCGTACTCCGCCAGGTCCCGCCCGGTTATGATGCCGCCCATCTCCAGGATGTAGCTGGAGATTTTCTCCGCAAGCTCTCCCTCGTAAAAGAGGTCTGCGCCTTCGTCGCCGATGGCCTCCAGGGTGTCGGAAATCTCCGGGAAACGGACCCTCTCTCCCTCCAGATATACCCGTTCGCCATTGTAGAAATTCTTGCGGGTCTCGTCCGTCAGCCGCAGAACCTCTTCGGCGACCTGGAACCACATCCCGCTCGTCTTGCAGAGCAGGAACCCCTCACGGGCCAGCCGGATCGCCGGCCCGAGCGCTTCCGCTAAAGACAGCCTGCCGTGCCGCCGGAGCAGCATCTCCCAACCCCTCAGCGCGCCGGGCACCGCGCAGGAAGCCCCCCCGACCGTCGAACGCACGCCAGCACCGTACTTCAGGATAACCGATTTCGGGTTGCCCCCCGCCCCGAAAGCGGAGCCCGGCAGTCCTTTGCCCGGCATGGCATCGTAGTAGTCTATGAGCTCGGCGCGTTCCGGGGTCCGCACCAGGGCAAACCCGCCGCCCCCGATGGAGCTCATCAGCGGCTCGGTAATGCTGACGGCCGCGGCGGCGGCGACGGCGGCGTCCGCGGCGTTCCCGCCGGAGCTGTACACCTCTGCCGCAGCCGCGGCAGCGTACGGGGTGCCGGCTGCAACGGCGAAAGTGTGGTTGGTGCCCGCGTCGATCATTATTGTCTATCATACGCGGCAGACCGACGAACGGAAAGGGTATATAGGTTGCATACAGAGAACGGCGAGGCAGAAGCACGATTCAACACGGCTTCGTACGAGGAGATCAAAGGCGCCGAGGTCGCCGACGTGTATTTTCACCGGACTATGGAGGTCCTCAAGTCCCGGGGCCTGGAAAGTACGCCGGTATTCGCCGAAATTACGCTGAAGACCTCGGACCCGGACGCCTGGTTCGTGGTCGCGGGGCTAGATGAGGTGGCGCACTTGCTGGAGGACGTTGGTGTCGAGGCGCGCGCGGTCCCCGAAGGCACTATCTGCCGGCCGTACGAGCCGGTTCTCACGCTCTCCGGTCCTTACGACGCTTTCGCCGAGCACGAGACGGCGATATTGGGTTTCCTGTGCCAGGCTTCGGGGATCGCCACGGGGGCGGCGCGGTGCAGGATCGCCGCCGGCGGGCGGCCGGTTATCTCCTTCGGGGCCCGCCGGATGCACCCGGCTATCACCCCGATGATAGAGCGGGCCGCCTATCTCGGTGGTTGTGACAGCGTCGCCGTGGATTTGGCCGCCCGCCGCATCGGCATCCCGGCCACCGGCACCCTCCCCCACGCGCTCGTCCTGATCCTGGGCTCAACCGCCGAGGCGACCAAGGCTTTCGACGAGGTCATCGAACCCGGGGTAAACCGGACCATCCTCATAGACACCTTCGACGACGAGAAGTTCGGGGCCCTGATCGCCGCCCACGCCATCCCAGATTCCATCTTCGCCGTCCGGCTGGATACCCCCGGCAACCGTCGCGGGGACTTCCGGGATTTGATGCAGGAGGTCCGCTGGGAACTCGACCGGAACGGTTTCGAGCACGTCAAGATCTTCGCCTCCGGCGGCATCGGCGAGGACGATATCCTGCACCTGAACCCCGTCTGCGACGCCTATGGCGTCGGGGGGGCCATAGCCGCGGCGCCCATGATCGACTACTCCCTCGACATCGTGGAGGTGAACGGTGAAGACCGCTCTAAGCGGGGCAAGCGCGGCGGCCGGAAACGCCTCCTGCAACTCGAAGACGGCGACCACCGGATCGTCCTGGAAGAAGCCGAAACGCCGGATGGCGCCACAGACCTCCTGCTGCCGCTGTCAGGGAACGGAGAATCCGCGCCTGAAATCGCGGCCCTGCGCGAACAAGTTCTCTCCCAGCTCGAGACCGGGCGCTTCGGGCTATAGAAGCCCGAAAGTCCATCTTAAGAGAGCCTGCCGGCGTGCGCCTACGCTTCTTACTCTTCTTCGTGCGTCCACAGTACGACCGCGACCGCCATCACCGCAACAGCGTAGAACGCGGCCGAGGCGCCGGGGCTCCTGAGGACCTGCTCCGTTCCCCGCGTTACTTTCTCCATGAGTTCCCACATAAACCGCCTGCTTTCTGGTCTCTCACCTATCATCCCAGTGTATTCTCCATAGGCGGGACGCCAGTGAAACCACCTACTTATGCCGCGCTTATCCGTCCCGCGCGCTGAGGACCAGATAGTAGCTCGCCTCTCCCCGCCCGATATTGTCGAACCTGTGGGCAACGTCGGCCTCGAAGTAGAGGGCGTCGCCTTCTTCGAGCACGTGCCGCTCACCATCGAGGATCACCGCGAGCCGTCCGCGTTCGACCACGAGGTATTCCTCGACACCCCGTTTGTGCGGCGGGAATTCCCCGGAAGTGGAGTCTTCGGGGATGACGTTTCTTATGAACTCCACCCCCCGGTTGCCGGGCGTCGGGGAGAGCAGCTGCCGCTCGAAGCCGGTCTCCGGGTCCCGCATGACCATCCGCTTGTCCCGGGGAACGAGCACGACCTCCCGGCGCTCCTCTACGCCCATGAGCTGCGAGATGCTTACGCCCAGCCCCTCGGAGATACCGGCCGCTACTACCAACGTCGGGTTCTTCTCCCCCCGCTCGACCTTGGAGATCATAGCCCGACTCACCCCCGAAGACTCCGCCAAACCGTTGAGGGTCATCCCCTTCGACCGCCGTAACTCCCGTACCCGCAAGCCAAGCTTCTCCGAGGATACTTCCTCTATAGTCTTGGATGCCGCCGTTGCGCCTGGATCGCTCATTTGCAAGAATTTATTCTACCATGGTAGACGTAATTGGTTATCTGGTGGCCGGGGCGCCGTTCGTGATGGCGGGCGTGGCTTTGCTCGGGCTGCGGTGGTCGGCGGTACGGGCCGGTGGCGCGACGCTCGTCGTGGCGGTCGCCGGGGCGTTATTGTGGCCGGGGTTGAACCGGGGTGGTCTTGGTGGGGCTTTGTTCGACGGGGTTGGCACCTCCTGGCGGGTGCTCTACGTGCTGTTCGGGGGTTTGTTGTTGTACAACCTGCTCTCGGCGGGCGGGGCCATCGGTGAGGTTTCGAGGTTCTTGGGAGCGTTAGAGCCGGAGAAAGAAGCGTTGGCGCTCGTGGTGGTGATCGGGGTCGCGCCGTTCTTCGAATCCGTCACGGGCTTCGGGGTCGCGGTCGTTATAAGCGCCCCGATACTGCTGGCCGCCGGGTTTTCTCCCTTGAAAGCGGCGGTTTTGGCGAGCTGGGGACAATGCGCCGTACCCTGGGGCGCGCTCGGGGTGGGAACCGTGATCGGGGCCGAACTCGCCGACGTGGGGTTCGGCGAACTCTCCAACGCCAGCGCCCTGCTCAGCCTGCCGCTTTTTCCCGTCTACGGCCTCGCCGCCGTCGCGCTCGCCGGCGGAGTAAACGGGCTGCGGCGCCGGGGCCTGGAGGCGGTATTCCTGGGTCTCATCGTCGGGGTGGGTACCTTGCTCACGAGCATCTACCTCATCCCCGAGCTCTCCGGCGCGGTCGGCGGTCTCGCCGCGACGTTCGTGTTCCTCGCCCTGCGACGCGCCAGGCTCTCCCGAACCCGGGTCCCGCTACGGGAGATTTCACCCTACGGCTTCTTGCTGGCCCTACTCGCCGTCACGAACGGCCCAAGGACGGCCCAGGCGACGTTGGAGAGCCTCGGCCCCATCTTCACCGGCCCCGGTCTGCCGTTGCTGCTCTCGGGCGTTTTCACGGCGATCCTGCTCGGGCTACGGCCTGACGGTGGCGCGTCCGCCCTCCGCGAGACGATCGGCCAGTGGCTCCCGACAGCCGGGGCGGTGTTGACGTTCGTGCTGGCGGGGCAGGTAGTCGCTAGTTCCGGTGCTGCAGCAATTTTGGCGTCCGCCGCCGTCGGGCTCGGTAGTTTCTATCCGTTGGCCGCCCCCATGGTTGGGGCGCTGGGCGGCGCACTAACCGGGTCCAACGCCGCCTCCAACGCGCTCTTCATGCCGCTACAGGTAGAGGCCGCGAACACCGTGGGCGCATCGACGGGTCTCGTGGCGGCGGTCCAGAACGTCGCCGGGAGCCACGCGAGCCTGCTCGCCCCCCAACGAGTGATACTGGCCGCGACCGCGACCGGCCTGCTTGGCCAGGAAGGCCGAATAATCCGCGCGGCGGCCCCACCCGTCGCCGTTTCCATAGCAATCCTAATTCTTCTGGGAACGATACTAGCAGCGGGCTAGCCCATAGCAACCGTGGGTAGGTGTCTCCCGGTCGTTCCGGGCCTCGCAACCTCGGCCGGACTAGTAAGCTGAAAGCAATCGCGGCCTCCTCTAATATAGGGGAGCAGATAGGAGCAGGGATGACCGACGATAGAATAAACCAAAGCGAACAGCGATCGTCGAAAGAATCCTACCTCTTCGAGCAGTTCCGGGTTCCCCGAGGGTGTTTGGGGTATATCGTGGGCGACCCGGTTACGAAGCTCGCCGCGCTCATAGACCCGGAGGAAGAGATGGTCGGTCCCATGCTCGATTACGTCTTCGGGCACGGCTTGAGGCCGGCATACATCGTGGACACCCACACCCACGCGGACCACATCTCCGGGGCGAAGGAGTTGCGCTCGAAGACGGTCGCCAAAGTGGTCATGCACGAGAAGGCCCCTACCCGGGCCGTCGACATCCGGTTGCAGGATGGGGATCGGCTTTATCTGGGGAATCTACCGCTCAAGTTCTTGCACACCCCGGGCCACGCGAAAGACCTGGTCAGCGTAGTGTTGCCGGGCCGGATCCTAACCGCCGACGCGCTGCTGATCGGCTCCTGCGGCAGGACAGACTTACTAAACGGCAACGCCACCCAGCAGTACCATACGATGTACTACACCCTGAAGAGCCTGCCGGACGAACTGGAAGTCTTCCCCGGCCACGACTACAAGGGCCGCAGTTGCTCGATCCTCGAAAAGGAGAAGCGCGAGAACCCCAAGATGCAGTACGCCACCGAAGAAGAATTCGTGGAGTATATGGACCGGATCAACCCCGGAAAGCTGGACCCCGTGTACCAGTTAGCCGAATCACTCAAAGCGAACATGCAGTAGCCGGCAGGCTACCCACTACCAATCGTAAGATTCCGGGCGGCGGTTCTTGAGCGCGGGGAACTCGGCGCGAAAGCGTTCGAGGTAGTTCAGGTCCAGGTCCGCCAGGGCGTAGCCATCCCGGTCCGGACATTGGGCGAGGAGCGTGCCCCACGGGTCCACGATCATGGACCGCCCGTAAGTCCAGCGGCCATCGGCTTTCTGACCCCACTGGGCCGGCGCGACCACGAAAGCCTGGTTCTCGACGGCCCGGGCGCGGAGCAGAAGCTCCCAGTGGTCCTTGCCGGTCTGGAGCGTAAAAGCCGCCGGCACGGCAAGTATCTCCGCGCCGCGCAGCGCCAGCAAACGGTAAAGCTCCGGGAAGCGCACGTCGTAACAAACCGAGAGACCGAGCATTACGGAACCGGCCTTCGCCGTTACGACTTCGTCGCCGGGCAGTATGGTCTTACTCTCCAGGTACTCCCGGTCGGGGGCTTTCACGTCGAACAGGTGGATCTTACGGTACACGGCGGCCAGCCCGCCATCGGGCGTAAAGAATGTGGAGGTGTTGTACATCTTCTCCGAGTCGGCGGTTTCCAGAATAGAACCGCCCAGCACGTAGACGCCCAACTCCCGGGCGAGGCCGGAGAGGAACTTCGTCGTGGGACCGGGGACGGGCTCGGCGTTCTGTTTGTAGACACTGTCCAAGCCGTGGCAACTCCACAGTTCCGGGAGGGCCACGAGATCCGCGCCGTCGGCTACAGCCGCCCGGATCAAGGCTCCAGCCGTCGTTTTGTTCTCTTCTTTATCCGGGGTGGAGGACATTTGGATCGCCGCCACCTTCATGCGTTTCTCGTCCACGGGGTTACTCCTCTCTGCAATCCACTAGCGTAGCACGTCCGTGTTGCCCCAAAGACCCGCTTCCAGCACGTTGCTCTTCTCCAACTCCGGGAGACCGAGATAGTACCGGGTGGTCTGGATCAAAGCCTCTAACGGAAGTAGTCCGACGAGTTCCGTGTAGTCGACGCCGGCCCCGAGTTTCGCCGCCTCCGCGCGAACGGCTTCGAGGGCCTCGGGCAGCGAGGTTTTTTCCAAGTCGGTCAAGTTCATCGAGACTTGCGCCCGGCCCTTTACCGATAGACCGAGTGCCTTTACGCCCGGCAGTCCGCCGTCGCGCTCCCGGATTTTGCCGGCCACTTCACGGGCGATCTTTGCGTTGTCCGTATCGAGGTAGGCGTTGAAAGCTACCAGGAATGGACGGGCGCCGACGGCTACGGCCCCGAGGCCGGGATCCAAGTCCTCGGGGCCGTAGTCGGGGCTCCATCCCGGTTCGCGGGCGCGGACGGCGAGGCTTTCGTAGCCGCCGCGCCGGACTTCGGCGAGGTTGCGGCGATGCGGTGCGCTCGCGGCCGATTCGTAGAGGTAGACGGCGAATCCCAGGGTGGAGATCCTCTGCCCCGCCTCGTGGGCGAGCCGGGCGGCGTCTTCGAGGGTCGCGCCTTCGAGCGGCACGAAAGGCAACACGTCGAGGGCGCCGATCCGGGGGTGCACGCCCTCGTGGTCCGCGAGGTTTATCTCTACGGCGCAGGACCGGGCTAATATTGTGGCGGCCTCTATCAGAGGAGCTTTTTCCCCGGCCATCGTGAGGACGCTCCGGTTGTGGTCGGGGTCGGAGTGGAGGTCGAGTATGCGGACACCGGGAACGACGCGCACGGGATCTACGATGCGGGAGACCTTTTCCGGGTCGCGGCCTTCGCTGAAGTTCGGGACGGCTTCGAAGATCTGGGCGGCCAATTCGTTCTATCTTTCTTATCCTATGGCCCGGTCCAGGTGGATGGCGGCGCTTATGAGGGAGAGATGGGTGAAGGCCTGGGGGAAATTGCCCAGGGCCTCGCCGCTGCGCCCGATCTCTTCGGCGTAGAGGCCGAGGTGGTTGGCGTAGGAGAACATTTTCTCCAGGGCGAGGCGGGCCTCTTCGGTGCGACCGGCTTTCGCCAGGCACTCGACGTACCAGAACGAGCAGAGGCTGAAACTCCCCTCGTTCCCGTCCAGGCCGTCAGATGCCGCGTCTTCCACGCTGTAGCGGTCCACGAGAGTATCGTAGGTCAGTTCCTCCTGGATGCTGTCGAGCGTGGAGAGCCACCGCGGGTCCGTGGGCCCGACGAACTTGACCAGGGGCATAAGCAAGAGTGAGGCGTCCAGGGCTTCACCGTCGTAGTGCTGGACGAAGCTCCCGCGCTCGGTGTTCCATCCCTTCTCCATGACCTGCTCGTAAATCTTGTCGCGCTCCCGGATCCAGGCCCCGTCGCCCGCCGGTAATCCCCGCTGGCGTGAGATCCTCACGGCCCGCTCCAAAGCGACCCAACTCATGACTTTCGACGACACGAACTGCTGCCGCCCACCCCGGACCTCCCACATCCCCTCGTCCGGCTGCTGCCAGTTCTCGGAGAGCCAGTCCATGATGCGGCGTATGTTGTGCCAGAGGTCGTAGTCGAGCGGCGCGCCCCATTTGTTGTACAGGTATGCGGCATCCATCACCGCGCCGTACATATCCAGCTGTAGCTGGCCGTAAGCCGCGTTGCCGAGCCTCACCGGGCTAGACCCCCGGTAGCCGGAGAGGTGGTCCAGGTTCGTCTCTTCGATCTTCGGCCGGCCATCCAGACCGTAGAGCGGCTGAAGCTGCCCGTCGGCCTCCTGGCAGCGCGCGGTGAGCCACCCCATAAACTTGCCGGCCTCTTCCTCGAAGCCGATGGAGATAAGGGCGTAGAGCGCGAAAGCCGCGTCCCGGAGCCAGGTGTACCGGTAATCCCAGTTCCTTTCGCCCCCGATCTTCTCCGGCAGGCCCATCGTCGGCGCGGCCACGAGCGCCCCGGTCGGGTCGTAGACCATTAGCTTCAACGCCAGGGCGGAGCGGCGGACGGCCTCTCGCCACTTCCCCTCGTAGGTACACTGGGACATCCAACGCCGCCAGTAACCGAGGGTGCCCTGCAACAGGTCCTTGAATCCCATGTCCGAGAGGACTTCTCCCGGACCTTCGTCTTCCCCTACCTCACCGAGCACGAACGTCGCCGACGCGCCCTCTTTCAGGGTGAACCGTGCCCGCGCCCCTTTTTCGGGGCCTTCTTCGAGCCGCACGCCGGTGGATAGCCCGAGACGCGTGTAGTCCGCTTCGAAGACCGCCCCACCCTTGCCCAAAGAGATCGAGTGTTCCTTACGGGCATAGTCGAAAGCGGGCCGGCACTCGACCCCGAAGGCCATCTCGCCCCGGATCACGCGCACGTTCCGTATCAGCCGGTGACGCTCGCGCCTGCCCTCCAGAACAGGCATGAAATCGAGGACCTCCGCCATCCCGTCGGCGGCCAGAAACCGGGTCAAAAGGACGTTCGTGTCCGGCAAGTATAGTTGCTGGCTATGGAGGTACTCGACGGGTTGCAGGCTGAAATATCCACCCTTTTCGTCGTCCAGGATAGAGCAAAAGACGCTCGGCGAGTCGAAGTCCGGAACGCACAGCCAGTCTATCGTACCCTCGGTGCCCACCAGGGCCGCCGTGTGCAAGTCTCCTATAACCCCGTGGTCCTCGATCGGAAGATATCCCAAGCCGCCTCCTTGCCGATTAACAAGTCTCGCTGTATTTTGCACCCGTCCCGGGCCCGACGCAGGTTTTACACCTTTCGCGCATCTAGTAGCGGACCACGATAACGCCGCCGGCCAGTATCAGGGCAACCCCGACCACCTTCAAGAAGCTCACCTCCGAAGCCCCGGCCCCGAAGAGCCCGATGCGGTCCAGTACGAGGCTAAAGATTAGTTGGGCGCCGATCACCAACGAAAGCGCCCGCGCCACGCCGTCCTGACTCGCGGAAACCGAGATCGAGCCGACTATTATCGCCCCCAGTACACCGGAGACCACCGAGTAACCGACCGCCCGGGTACTCAACTCCGGCCGGCCCAGGATGAGCGTAACAAAGAGGCCCACGAGCCCCGTGGTGAGGCCGGAGATCGCCACGAGCGCGAACGGTCCTATGAGCCTCTGCGCCCCGGCGTTGAAGCTGGTTTGGACCGCCACGGAGGCGCCCGCCAATATCGCGAGAAAAACGGCCGGTCTCAAAGCTCAACCTCCGGGCTCGTGGTTTGAAGTGATCCCGGCGGTCGGGCCGGGCCGCCGGATTATAGCGGCCCCACGGCCCGGTTTCCCGAGCAAGAAGCCGGGGTATGGGTTAAGGTGTTTTTATACAATTCAGCGGAGAAAGGAAAGAGAAGCAATGGAAGAAATGCTCGGTGGAGCCAGGATCACCTACCTCGGCCACGCGACTTTCCGGCTTACGACGCCCGGTGATGAACGCATCCTTATAGACCCGTTTTTGACCAATAACCCGACGACGCCGGAGGATATGAAGGACCCCGGCGCGCTCGAAACCATCTTGATAACTCACGGACATTTCGATCACTTCGACGACGCCATTAACTTCGCCCAGGAAACCGGCGCGCAGGCGGTGTCGAACTTCGAGATTTTCTCTTACCTCCAGGCCAAGGGCGTGGAGAACGCGGCCCCGATACAAAAGGGCGGGACGGCCCAGATCGGCGGCGTCAAGGTAACGGCGACCCACGCCTTCCACTCCTCCAGCATCGCCGAGGAGGACGGCACGATCGTCTACGGCGGAGAGCCGATGGGTTACATCATAGAGTTCGAGAGCGGCTTCAAGGTCTACCACGCCGGCGACACCGCCGTCTTCGGCGATATGCAGCTCATCGGAGAACTTTATAGTCCGGACCTAGCCCTGTTGCCCATAGGCGATCGGCTCGTTATGGGACCATACGAAGCCGCCCACGCCGCGAGGCTCCTGGGCGTCGGACACGTGGTCCCGATCCACTACAGCACCGACGTGCTGCCGCTCTTCACCGGCACCCCGGATGCTCTCAAAGAGCACCTCTCCGAGATCGCGCCAAACGTGAACGTCCACGTGATGGAGCCTGGAGACGACCTGGCTTCTTAGCCACGAACCTCAGTCCGTCCCGGTTCTCGCAAGAGCCGGGACTTTTACGTTCTCTTTTATTCCCGGGCGGGCTTGGCCGTTCCGGGGTTTCCAGGGTTTTCCGCGGCCTCTTGGGCGCCGAAGCGTCCCCGCAGAAGCCCGACGAGCGCCCCGATGAAGCCTAGCAGCAAGGCCCGTAGGACGAGGTTGAAGATAGAGCGGCCGAGGTCGTTGATCGTCGGCGGCAGGAGGTTACTCGTGACTTCCTCCACGGTGACCGGTGGCGGGGGGTCGCTTAATCCTTCCCGGGACTCATTGACGTAGGAGACGATGGCCGGCGCCGCGTCCCGGGCATAGCTTCGCATCGCCTCGGCGAACAGCGTGGCCTGCAGGGCCGTGATAGCCAGCAGCGTCACGCCCACTATCACCGCGACCACCGTCGCCGCCAGCGTGCAATCCCTCAAGAGTATGGAACGGTACGGCACGTCAGGGTCCAACCGCACGGGGCGCGCCCAGATGGCGGCCAAGAGGGCCAGAAAGAGGTGCGTGGCGCCCGCCAACTGCAGCGAAAACGTCTCTGAGATGGCCAGCACCCAATCCGCCGTGGATTCCGGGTCCAGGTACAGAAACCGGAAACTTATCGCGGCGGTCACCAACGCCGCCACAAGCCCGTAGATAACTCCTGCCCTGATCGGCGCCAAAAACCCTCCGGTGATTTCGCTTCGCTGCCCTGACCGTCGTCGCCAAAGAATATAGCATCCCCCACCGGTAGTCTGTGAGAAGTTTGTCCGCGGGCAGCGTCCGGCCGGTCAGGACGAGGACTACCGCAACCGGCGGAACTTCGTACCGTATCTCACCCTATACCAGACCAGGGCCACGGCCTCCCGGACGAGCTGTCCGCTGCGCGAACCCGGTTTGCGCCACATGGGGCTATCGTAGGCCGGCTCCGCCACCGCGCTTAGCCCCGCCGCCTCGAAGGCCCATACCGTGCGGATGCAATGCAGCGGGTCTGTGACGATCCTCACGCGATCTATGCCGCTGTCCCGGGAGATCCGGGCTACCCTAACGGCGGACTCCCAGGTGTTCGACGCGGTGTCTTCGGGCAGTATAGCTTTCTCCGGCACCTTCTCGGACAGCAAGATGTCGGACATCAGGCCCGCTTCTTTCGGCGGATGCTCTCCGAGGCCGCCGGTTGGTATCACGAGATCCAACACACCCCTATCGTAGAGCCGCGCCGCGTGCCGGACCCGGGCCTCCAGCGTCCGGCTGGCCCGGCCGCCCTTTAGGACCTGGGCGCCCATTACTACCGCCACCGGAGGCCCCGACGCTTCGTCCCCGACCATCGCCCCGCCGTAGTACGCCTGGAACAGTAGCCACAGGTCTTTCGGCAGGCTATTCGGGCTCATTGTTCTGCATCTGGAAGCCCGGAGAACAGAGACCTGGCCCTGGCGAGATCCTCCGGCGAGTTGACGTTCATCAAGAACACCTCCGGGTCGCCGAAACTCTCCAGTTCGTCCTCGACGTACCGGACGCCTTCCACGTTCGCGAGGAAGTCCTTTACGGCGCTTACCCCAATATTTAGGGCGAAGCTCAGGTCAACTAGCAAGTCCCGTTCGTAGGCGGCGCACAGCGGATGGACCCTGCCGCCGTATCGTGGCACGACCGCCCGGACGCCGGCTTCGGAGAGCCGATCCAGAAACGACCCCACGAGTTTTTCGGGCACGAACGGCGCGTCCCCGGCGGCCACGAATACCCGCCGGTTGCGCGCGGCGGATAGGCCCGCCTCCATCGCGGCCAGCGGCCCCCTACGTCCCGGGCGCAGGTCGAGGACGGGCCGGGCCGGCATGCCGTAACTTCGTGGAGGCCCTTGGGAAGCCACTACCAACACCTCTTCGCACTTCCTCGCAAGCGTGTCATAAGAGTGGCGGATCAAAGATACACCGCCGACGCTCATAGAGAGCTTGTCACGGCCCATACGACGGCTCGCGCCACCGGCGAGTATTACACCCGAAGACCTCAGGAGGCCGGCTTCGCAGCGGGGGCGTTTCTCGTGTCCCGGAGCTTCTGCCGCAGCCTCCGCTCCCGGATCGACTGTGGAGCGGCCCGAGAATTGCGGGATAGCCGTTTGGTGAAGGCCAGGTCCACGGCGGTGGAGTGGGCCGAGCGGGCCGCGCGCCACTCCGAGAAACGTCCGCCGAGGATCAGGCCGAGGTAGTAGCTTTTTCGGCGGAAGTAGGTCGGCAGCAGTTCGTAATCTCCCTGGCTTATGGTCTCATCCCCCACCTCGTCCCTCAGCTCGCTGCGGATGATCCGACGCTCGGCGGCGAGCCAGACGACGATCAGCGCCACGTAAAGAAGCACCACGATTAGCATCACCCCGTAGGCCAAAGGCCCGAAGAGCGTGGCGGTGAGGTTGAACAAAGCGTGAAGCCCGATGGCCCCCGCGAGACCCAGAAGCGGAACGGTGAACTTCGAAATACCGTGCCGCACCCAGGGGATCAGGCCGATCCCGATGCCGGTGAGCGAGGCGAAGGCCGCGTGGGCAAACCCCCCGAACACCCGCCGAACGACGAAAGTCTCCGGCCCGAATTGGGCATAGTAGAGCAAGTCTTCGGCGATAGCGAACCCGAACCCGACCGCCGAACCGTAGACGATCCCATCCATCACGCCGGAGAACTCTATAGCGCCGCGCCGGCGGGAGACGCCGTACGCCACACCGAACGTTATTAGCAGCGCCAGGCCTTTGGCGGACTCCTCGATCACCGGGGCGCCGACTACCGAGGTGAGGAAAGTCGCGGCTTGGGCGCTGGCGACCGCGCTAATAGTGAGGGAGAAGAGCGTGTTGAAGACCAACGAGACCACGACGGCCACCGTAAAGCCCCAGACAAAGACGGGGAGCACGTACATCAGCGGCTCCCGCTCGTAGAGGTCCACGAACCGGACGAAGAGCACGTACAACACGGCCTGAAGTATCCCTACACCCACCAACGGCGCGCTCAATTCCATGCCCATTACGGCTCGTAACCATCCATAAGCCAAATTCTATACTGGCGCTTGATAAAATACTTTTAATCGAGCAGATAGGAGAGCGGTGGATATCAGTCCGCAAGACCGCAGCGCCATCCTGGGGGCAATGTCTCACCTGTCCCACGGAGTCTACGTACTAGCCACCCGCCGGGGACGCCAGACCAGCACGATGACCGCCTCCTGGGTGATGCGGGCTTCCGAGCGTCCGCCCTGCGTCGCCATCGCCGTGCGGGACGACCGGTACACCCACGACCCTATCCTGGAGAGCGCCACGTTCGCCTTGAGCATCTTGCGGGAAGACCAGGTAAACGTCGCCACCCACTTTAGCGACGTCAGCAGCGAGTACGAAGACAAACTGCTCGGCGTCCCCTACGGCCTGACGCCCTCGGGCTCCCCGCACCTGCTCGACTGCATAGGTTACCTGGATTGCCGGGTCATAGAAACGGCCCGCTCGGGAGACCACACGCTAATAATCGGAGAGGTGATCTCGGGCGAGACCCTCGGCGACGGGTACCCGCTGATCTACGATCCAAGCGAGTACGAAGAAGCGATTCGCTAGATGGACACCCCTTCTTCCCGGTTGCGCGCGGCAGGCTACGAGCTCCCCGGGGTCCCGTCCCCCGCCGGTTCGTACGTCCCGGCGGTCCTCGCAAAATCCCTGGTGTTCACCGCCGGACAACTGCCCCTGGTGGACGGGCAACTTTCTCACACGGGAAAAGTGGGCGATGAGGTCAGCTTAGAAGAAGCTGTGGAGTGCGCCCGGACTTGCGCCCTCAACGCCCTGGCCGCCGCTTCGGCGGAGGCCGGTGGCCTGGACAACCTCGCGCGCATCATAAAGGTCACGGGGTTCGTGGCCTCCGCCCCGGGTTTCAACCGTCAACCCGAGGTCATAAACGGCGCCTCGGACCTCCTGGCAGAGGTATTCGGTGACGCCGGCAAGCACGCCCGCTCGGCGGTCGGGGTTTCCGAGCTTCCCCTGGGCGCCCCGGTCGAAGTAGAGATCGTCGCGCTAGTTTCCTAAGCCGGGTCCGCCCGTCCTGGATGTTGTGCTATCCCGGCAGGGTGCGGTTCTACGGGTTTACGGACGCTATCTGAACTTTGTTGGCCGGTATGAGCTTGCCCTTTTCGTCCGTTAGAGCCTGGTAAGAATCTTCGTGCAGTACGCCGTCGTAGAGCACCTTGCCGTCCTTTTTCACTGTCTGGTAAGTGATCCACCCGGCCGATTCCCTGTTCCTGTAGACAGGCTCCGACCAGGTCTTTACGTCCAGGCCGGTCGGTTGTCCGTAGACCTCGGCGTAGATGTAGCCGTCCGGGGAAACATACTCGTTGAGGAGTACGTAGCCGTCGCTGGTGTTTTTGAACTTCATGTCCAGGGCGCCGTTCCCGTAAGCGTCGCCGAACCACACGGTGGCGTCCATCCCCGGCCTTATGTACGGCAGTTGCGCGGCGTGCGGATACCGCTCGATGACGTCGAGACCGGCGTAGTTGACGGCGTTGTAAAGGGTAGAGGTGACCTGGCAGAGCCCGCCGCCGTCGGCCTTTGCTTCCTTGCCGTCGATAATGACCTTGGTGCTGTTGTAGTCCAACCCGGCCACCTTGCCGTTCATCGAAAAAACCTCACCCGGCGCGACGAGCGTCCCGCTCACGGCGTTCGATGAGATCTCGAGGTTCTCTTTTCTCTGGCCGTCGTCCGGCACTATAGAGTAGTTGGTCCGGTAGCTCCCTATCATCTCGGTCGGCTTTAACGCTTCGGCCCTGGCCGTCGTCAGCCCCGGCCTGTCCGTAACCACCGGCACCTGATACTCCTTCTGCCCCTCGAAGAGTCCACCCTCTACCGCGTCTAGCAACCCGCCGTCTTCGACCCTCTTGCCCATCCGGCTCTCCGTCACGGCAATGTTGGCGCCGCTGACCTCGTATCCGGCCTCAAGAGGCTCCACGGTCAGGTCCGTGTAGACGTTGGAGAGCCTGTCTCTCATCAGGTCCCGGTTCAGGCCGACCTGTATATCCCCGTTTGTGGGCTTCACGTCCAGCGCCGAACCCACGTCTGCCGGCGAGAGCGTCCATTGCTTGTCTCCGGCGTTGAACACCAGTTGGCCGCCCATGGCGCTTCGGGCCTTCTCGGCCGCCGCCTCGGCTTCCTGGGTGGTGATCTCGGGCTTCAGCGTCTCGCCAACGATCTTCACCTCGCCGGTCATGTCCTCGACCGCCCGGTCAACGTTTTGCATCGTGGCGGGAAAGTCGAGCCTGTAACCTTCGCTGGAGCTATCAACCTGCGCCTGGGAACCTACAACGACCACAGAGGCTTTGCGGGGCTCCCGGTTGAGCTTGGCGGACAGGTCGCGGACTTTCTCCTGCGCGATCTCCGGCGCGTAGTCTACTTTCGGGGGTATCGTAACCGTTCCGTACGCGGCTTTGGCCCTTTCGGAGAGGCGATCCAGGACATTGCCCCGGCGGCCAACGGAGTATGCCTCCTCGACCGTGGCTTCCACGTCGAAGTCCACGCCCATCTCCCTGGCGTTGAAGGTGCTCTGACCTTCCGGACCGGTGAAGTCGAACTCCTCGAGCGCGCCCGTGGTCCGCTCCGCGATGACCTTCTGGGCCTCAGACGGGGTCTTCCCACCCAAAGCCACCGTGCCCACCTCGACGCCGCCGTAGACCTCACCGGCGTTGATCCAATAGTCCACGGCCACCAAAACGGCGAGTATCGCGCAGATAATAACCACCGGCCCGGCTATCTTCGGGACCAGGCTCCGCTTCTTTCTGCCGTAACTCCCCTCCAACAACCCGCTGAGGACGGCGTCGTCCGACACCCCGGACCTCCGGGACCTCTCCGATTTTCTATACTTCTTAATGCTCAAGCCAACTTGTCCTTTACCCGTCAGACAAAAACCACCACATCAACCTCGAAACCAATTCCAGATAGATGTTCTCTATCCCGTCAATAAGAAACCTAACACGACACGGCGTCTACCGCCAGTCCCGAAGCAGATTACGAAATTCCTTGAACCTGGACCCAATGTTTACCATGAAGCTAAAGTTCAAGTTCATACCCGAGAGGCTTTCGCCGTTGATTACGAGGCTATTCTCGACCGGCGGGGGATCTTGGAGGATGGAGTATAATTTCGTCTCGGGCATACGGTTCGCATTAGTATTTTAGGATTTCAGGAAGGATTCACATGGAAGCTACTAGAGAGAATACGGCAAACATTACGCTTTACACTGGCGAGTATTGTCCTTACTGCCGCAGGGTCAAAAAAGAGTTGGAACGGTTGGATCTCGGGTACGATTCCGTCAACGCTGACGACGATGGACGACGGGAGGTCATAGAGCTTTCGGGGCAGCGGGCGATCCCCATTTTGACCATTGGTGATGAGGTGCTGGTGGACTCTACCCACATAATCCGCGAGTTGCGCCGGCGCTACGGTTAGCGTTAGCTTGCGGAACCCGAGCCTTTCCGGATCTCGCCCAGGACATAGTTTGCATAGTAGGCGACTGAGTCTTCCGGCCCGTTTTTGAGGAAGGCGCGGGCGTTGCCGATGGGGTCCAGGACAAAATCGCCTATCTCCAGCAGGACATCACCGCTGGCTGACTCCGGTTGGGCCCAGGCTCCGGGTTCGCTTGCCTCGTGCCGTATCACTTCCCCCGTGTAGCATCCCAGGCACTCGGCCAGGGCGCCGAGGATGGGCAAGGTTCCGGTGGAGCCCGTCCCGGTGGCGTGGAGCGCGGCGGTCAAAAGTTTCTCGGTTCGGGGCAGGTGCTTCGTTTGGTACTCTAAACTTTCGTCGCAGTGACGGCCGACGCTTTCGACGAACAGCGCGGCCCGCTCTTCCGGGGCGCCCCATCTTCCGGCGTAGAGATCCAGCTGGAGCAGGGCCACCGGGGTCCGTCCGAAAAAGAAGTTGACCTCCTCGGGTACGGGGTAGGCGCTTAGGAGCCCCAGGCCGGCCTCGGCGTAATCCGAGTTGCGGAGCACGGCGACGTCATCCAACGCCTTCTCCACGCTGGTGCTCTTCCAGGCCCGGGTTTCTATCTCGACGAAGAAATCCTGGTCTTGCCAGAGTAGGTGTATCGGGAGCACGGCTTTCCCCAGAGGAGTATTTATCTCTTTGAACAGCTCCACCACCTTCGCGCCGCGGTTCTCCAACTCGCCGGCGACTTTGAGAATGGTCGTTGGTCTCTCGGCGTCCCGTTCTATCCGGATCGGGCCGGGCTTGCTCTCTCCGGTTTGTGCCGGTTCTTGCTCGAACGGGGCACGCCCGCTTTTCTTCCAGAACATCCCGACGAACTCCCTACGCGTCGCTCCTTTTGAGACCCTGCGGATTTTAGCATCGGGGCCGGTTTGCCGAAAGCGTCCGGGTGATTTACCCTTATCCCGTGCCTGAGGAACTCGATACAGCCCTGGAGGCGGCCCTGGAGGCAGCCTTGCAGATAGCCCTGATCCGTCACGGGCAATCCACGGCGAACGCGACCGGCGTGTGGCAGGGACAGTTGGATTTCCCGCTCTCGGACAAGGGACGGGCCCAGGCCCGGCTCGCCGGGCAGGCCATCTCCGCGGCGCCTCCGGAAGCTATCTACGCCAGCCCGCTCTTGCGGGCTTACGAAACCGCCCAACTGATAGCCGAAGGTTCCGGCTTGGAAGGTGGAGTAGTTACGCTACCCGGTCTTCAGGAACGGCGGGGAGGCTTGTTGGAGGGCACGACCGCCCGGGAGCGGGAAGAGCGATACCCGGACCTCATGCGCAAATTCTCCTCCCTCGAAGAAAGCGACCGCTGGGCGTTGGTTGACGCCGAAACCGACGAGGAGGTTCTGGGCCGCTTCATGGAGGCCATCGGAGAGATAGTGGCGCGCCACGAGCCGGGGAGCCGGATCTCGATCGTCTCCCACGGCGGCGCCATGCGCGCTTTTTTGAGGGAGTTCTTCGGGCCCGAGATATTAGCCGGCTCTCAGCGGGCCGAGAACGCCTCCATCACGCGGTTTGTCTGGCCCTGGAGTGGTACGCCCCGGTTGCTAGACCTTGGTTCCACGGCGCATCTGGACCCGCTTCAGGAGCTACCGGGGGCGTAGCCGGATCAGGGCGCCTTCCTGTTCTCTGCGGGCGTAGGATTCGGTGCTCTCCAGGTATTCTTCGTTGTAGCGGGGGTCCGAGATTACGTATACGGGTCGTCCGCTCTCTACGTCGGAAGACATGTGATCCTCCTGCGTCCCGCCGTCGAGCCAGCGCAGCGTAACGTCTGCGCGCTGTCCTTCCACCTCCTGTAAATAGGTAACGGGTATGATCTGTACCTTGCCGTAGAGCACCGCGTCCTCCGGCAACTGCTCCAGCACCGCCTCGGAACGCTCACGCTCGGCGTAGTATCCGCTGCGGTCTTGCTCGCCGTAGTTCGCGAACAGCGTGAGGACCGCCACCAGAAGGGGAACGGCCGCCAACAACATCCTCCCCCTGTACCCTGCCGACCGGGAAACGCCAACGGCCACGAAAACGGCGAGGAACGTGTATACGGGTATGTAGTAGACGGCTATATCGTCTATGCGATAGCCCAAAGCGTATACGAGCGTGAAGCCTAGACCGGCGACAAATGCGCTCCCGACCACGCCATCCCGTCGGAGCAGCGCCCAAGCGCCGCGGGCTCCACCCAGAAGCAGCAGAGAGCCGAGCAGAAACCCCAGGGGTTGCGGCGCCTGTCCAAACAGAAACTGAAAAAACTTCGTCGAACCGCCGAACAGTTGGATCGGCGACAAACTCATAAGCCCTTGAAAACGGGCCCCGGATACCAAAACCCACGCGTCTGCCCAACTGTTCACGGCGTCCCCGTAGTTGTGCCAGGCTCCGGCGAAGCCCCGGATAGGGACGTACGCATAGACCGAGAGGCCCAAAAAGAAAAGTCCGGCGGAGCCGGAGATCACCCGCCGCGAGAGCCGTCCGTAACGGCCCGCGAGCAACAGCACGAGATATGCCGGGACGAGCAATACCATCCCGGCATTGTTGCCCAGGGAGATGCCGTAAAGCAGCGCCGCGAGTAGTACGTAACCGCCACGTCCCGTTCCACGCCACCGGAGCAGCAGGTAAGAGATGCCGAGTAAGAAAGCGGCGTGCATCGTATAGACTTCGGCCACGGTGGCTTGCGACCAAAAGGTCGATGCGAACGCCAGAATAAACGCCGCCCCGGCGGCCGGCAGGAGGTCGCTCCCCACCTCCCGCGACACCAAGAACAAGAGAGCCGCCGCAACGGCCCCGAACACGGCAGCCATCAGGTTTACCCGGTAGGCCACGTCGCCCAAGGGTAAGTAGGTAAACAGCTTTCCAAGCAGTATGAACGTCGGGTAGCCGGTGGGATGGCCGGTTCCCAAAACGGGCGCCGCTATCTGAAACCGTCCGGCATCGTTCGAAGCGACCGTCGGAGAGAGGGTCGTCAGATATACAAAGAACGCTCCGGCCCCGACCGCGGCGGCCGGCAAGCGGTTCCCGGTGTGACGCTTGGGTTTAGTCCAGAGGCCGGACACGGCGCGCGTTCGGGCCCCGGTCATTCTGCCCGACTTCGTACTCGACCTCTCCGTTTGGTTCCATACTACCCGGGTCGCCCTCGACCTCCGAGTGGTGTACGAAAAGGTCGTCGCCGGTCGGACGTACCAGGAAACCGTATCCCTTGTCCGGATCGAACCACTTCACCCGGCCCTTTTCACGTGACGCGCCATCGCCGGCGGCTTCGACGCCACCTTCATCAACGGCGTCACCAGGCTCGAAACCGTTGGAAACCTCGGGCTCCGGGGCCGGAGGCGCGGGCGTGGAACTGATCGCCGGCCCGGCGCCGGAAGCGTCATTGGGGCTACGGTCTATCTCCAGAACGATGGAGTCTTCGGCGACCTTGACGACTACGGATTCCACGTTGGTCCAGTGCTCTCTCCATATGGGATCTTCGGCTATCTGCGGATCAAACCACATCCCCCACCCGTCACGCTCGCCGTGATCCAGAACACCCTCGAAGACGCTCTCGGGCTCGCTGCCGCTACGCTCGCGGCGGTAGATGTCGTTGCGGCTACGGAAGGACTGCACGGAGGAGGCGCTAGTGCCGAGGGCGTCGGCGATCCAATCGTCGCTCTTGCCCTGGTCTACCCACTCACGAATCTGCTTCATGTGCGGCTTCAACGCGATGCGCTTTTTGGAATCTGTCATGCTGTCGCCTGCTCCTTGTTTTCGTGCTCTATAACCAGGATTCCCTGGATGAGGTAGATGTTAAACCGCCAAATAGACGTGTTGTTGTTGAATAACTGGCATTCTATCACTTCACCACCCCTATTTAGCGGCTGCCGCAGCGGTGCCGCGGCTGCCGCAGGAGCCTCGTCCGGGGCGCCGGCGGGCGGCTTTGGTGGTCCCTGAGACTATCCCGGGGGCCGGTCAGTCACGGCTGGTGGAGCCCGGCGCCTCGTCGCGGCCGGTCTCTGGGGCGGCGGGCTCTTCCCCTCCGGTCTCTTCCCGGACTCCGGGGGCATCGGCCGCCTGGGGGTCCTGCACCCTCGTCGGCTCCTCGCCTTTCTTCGGGTCCTCCCGCACGCTCTGCCGGGCTGTTTGATCCTCGCCGCTGGGCGCCGGCGCTCCGTCTTGCGGGATGTCCGCTTCGGGGACATCCGCTTCGGGTTCCTCCCCGGTTTCGGATGCTTCTTCCTTGGGAGGCTCGGGGAAATCCGTCAGGTTTTCGCGGGAGATTTCTTCGAGCATCTCACCCACTATCGGGGCCGGCAGGCCAAGGTGCAACGCCAGGCTCTCGGCGTTTGCCAGCACCTCGTATACGTCGCCGGTTTCTTCGTAGCCCAGGGCTACAAGGGCGCGGGCAATGTTCTCCCCCGGAACCAGGGTATCTCCCCCACCGGCCACACGGAGGTATTGGACGAGCGGCAAGTCGAAACCTTCCACGACGCCGACCACGGGCTCGGTCTCGTAGATCCTGCGCCGGATAAAGAGGCTCGTGTCGTAGGAGTTTGCCCAGCGTTTGAGCACCTCCCGCTCGCTAACGTAGTTGTACTGGGCCACCCGGTGCTGAAACTGGCCCAGCAGACGCCCGGCCATCACCCGGAGGTCGTCGTCACCGAAAAACCAATCGTCGCCCTCGACGTTCATGATGCCGCTAACCCGCGGGATCGTCAGGGCATCTTCTTCGTCCTCGAACGTTTCCCGGAAGCTACGCACCGTCTCCCGGACCTCGTCCAGCGGCCGTCCGCTACCGACCAGGGCGGCCTCGTAGATGACCAGGGCCGCCGTGTCGCGCTCCGTGCCGAGCTCGTCTATTCGTCGTGCCGCCTTCTCCAGCCGCCGGCTGAAGTCTCTCAGATTTCGTATCTTCCAGGCGGCCTCGGCGTTTCTATCCGCAAGCTCGACCAACGTTCCTCCTAGCTACTATGGCATGCTGGCAGTGTAGTCGTGTCAACCGTCCACATATTACAGTATCTCACCGGGTTGCCGGGGCACGGGCCGCCGGTGCTTTCGACGGTCCCTACTCTAAATTACTTCAAAACCCGGAGCCCGTAGACCCCGGGCGCTGTCTGGACGAAGTTGCTCTCCGGGTTATCGCGCACGTCCACGGAAAGCCGGGCGCGCATCGTGTTTTGCGGCGTGCGTCCGGCGCTTTGCAGGTAGCCGGATTCCAGGGCGATCTCGGTGATATCCGTGTAGTGCAGCGGGTGCCCGACCTCCACCAAAACCTCGCGCGCGGCGGCTTTGAAGTCCAGGAGACGTTACCCGATTGGTTCCGGCGAGGCTTCGGGGTAAGCCCCGATCAGGCTGACGTACGGGCAGTGGTCTTCGAGGCCCGCCAATGCCCGCTGAACCCGCTCTTCCTCGGGATGTCCGCTGAAGTCCGCGAAGAACACGTAGGTCCAGGCCCGCTTGCGGCTCGGGCGGCTCTCTATGCGGGTCAGGTTGATCCCCTCGGCGTCAAAGGCCGAGAGCGCGTCTTTCAAAACCCCCGGACGGTCTTTGACGGAGAACACCACGCTGGTCTTGTCCCGCCCCGTTTTGCCGGCCCAGGCGCGGCCCAGCACGATAAAACGGGTCGCGTTGGTCCGGGCGTCCTGGATGTTGCGGGCCAGCACGTTGAGAGAATAAGACTCGGCAGCCAGCACGCTCCCGACCGCCGCGACGCCGGGCTCCACCGAGGCCAACCTGGCGGCCTCACCGGTCGATTCCAACTCTACGAGATCCACGCCCGGCAACTCACTCCGCAGCCACGCGGACGCCTGGGCCAAAGCCATCGGGTGGGAGCAAATCTTCTTGACTCCCTGAAGCGAGGTCTCCTTAGAGAGCAAGTTCTGCGAGATCGGCAGGTAGACTTCGCCACAAATTTTGAGCGGGCTGTTCATCAACTCGTCCAGCGTGTGGGTTACGGCCCCCTCCATCGAGTTCTCGACCGGCACCACGCCGTGCTGCGCCTCGCCGCGCTCTACGCGGGCGAAGACCTCCGCCACGGTCCGTTGCGGTTCGAGCTCGACGCTCGCCCCGAAGGAACGCCGCGCCGCCTCGTGGGTAAAGGTCGTCTCCGGGCCGAGGTATGCGACCTTTAGGGCCTCTTCGAGGGAGATGGAGCTAGAGATGATCTCCCGGAAAACCATCTCCAGGCCGTGCCGGGGGAAATCTCCTTCGCCGAGGCCGACGATACGGTCCATTACCCGACGTTCGCGGGCGGGAGAGTAGATATCCAGGCCCCGGGCCCGTTTTATCTCGCCGATCTTGTGCGCCAACCGGGCCCGCCGGTCCAACAGCCGCACTATCTCCTCGTCTACGGCGTCTATGCCGACCCGGAGATCGTCCATATCTTCGGGTTTGCCGTTATCTTTAGCGAACACGCCGGGCCTCTTTCGTCTTCTGAATACCTGGGGTCGAATAGTTCGAGTCACACACGCTGGCTACCGCCTCTGGTAGTTGGGGTCGCGCAACCCATGTTCGGAAGCCTAAAGTACCAAAAAAGCGTCTTCCGTGTCAAAGTAGGATCAACAGCGACGCCACCACGGCGGCGAGGCCGAAACGATAGTAGGCGAAGGCCCGGAGGCTATGATCGGCTACGTAGGAGATAAAGAACCGGATCGCCAAATACCCAACCACGGCCGAAGACACAAAGCCCGCGCCGAAGATCAAGGTCTCGAAAGCCCCCATCCCCACAGCGACGACCTCCCCCAGTTGCAGAGCCCCGGCCCCGGCGATTATGGGCACGCTCATCAGGAACGAAAACCGGGCCGCCTCTTCCCGGCGCAGGCCGAGAAAGAGCCCGAGGGTGATCGTCGCCCCCGACCGGGAGACGCCCGGCACCAGGGCGACGGCCTGCGCCACGCCTATCCCGACGGCTTCTAGAAAGCCTAATTTAGAGGCCCGGCGGCTGTGTCGACCGGCGGCTTCGGCCACGATAAAGAGCACGCCGACGAGGACCAGGTTGAAAACCACGATCCACGGCTGCCGGGTCTGTCCTTCGATAAACCCTTCGAATAGGAAGCCTATTAGCGCCGCCGGAACCGTGGAGGCGATTATCAGGTAGGCGAGGCGCTGGTCGGGGTTGTCGAGATTTCTACCGTGCGTAAGGGACCGCACGAACGCCCGGGCCAACCGGACGAGGTCGCTCCAGAAGAAAGAGACCACCGCGAGCAGGGTGCCCATGTGCAAAGCGACGTCGAACGAGAGCCCGAAACGCTCGGGGTCCAGGCCCAGGAAATACTGGCCGAGCACGAGGTGCCCGGAGCTCGAAACAGGCAAAAACTCGGTTAGCCCTTGCACCACGCCGAGAATTATCGCCTGTATGAGTTCCAGCACGCGCTAAGTCCCTACTTTGATTGGTTCGTGGGGCCAACGGCGCGTACTATGACAGAATGCCTCTCCGAAGGCCAGGCGCGAATCTCTAGGTGCGGCTCATCGCGAAGAGGGCGCGGGAATCCTTCAAAGTGATCCTTCCGCCTTCGATCTCGATTATGTCGCGGTTTCGCATCTCGTTGAGTACTTTGGTAACGGATTCCCGGGTCGAGGCGACCATCGCCGCGAGGTCCTGGTGGGTCAGGCGAAGGTCCAGGGTTACGCTCCCGTCCTCGCCCTCGCCGAACCGCTCTCCCAGTATGGGAAGCAGGTTGGCGAGGCGCACCTCGGTCTCCCGGGGAAGCAGGCACTTGACCAGCTCTTCGTACTGAACGAGCCGCAGCTCCAGCAACGTCATGATCTTGAACGCCACCCGGGGCTCCCGGCGGATCGCCCGCTCCACGAAGACCTTCGGAACCTTGGTTACCGTGCAGCCCGTAACGGCCTCGGCGTAAGCCCGCTGCCGGGCCTCGCCCGCGAACGCCAGATGCCCGAAGATGTCCCACGGCCGCAGCAGGCGGAGGGTGGCTTCCTTGCTCCCCGAATAAGAGCGGAACAACTTCACGACCCCGAACATAACGACGTAGAGCGCGTCACCGTACTCTCCCTCGCGGTAGATAGCGTCTCCGGGGTCGTAGGTTCGATCGGCGGTGGCGATCCCCATGTCGTGGAGAAGCCCCAATAACTCCCGGCACTCCTGCTCTTGGAGGGCGGTGTATTCCAGGGAAGCAGGGTCCATATTCATATCTATCTCCCCCCGCTTTCCAGGACGCTTGCGATCTCGACGACCTTCTCTGTTACCTTTTGCGTATCTTCGTATTGTACCTTACCTCGTTCCCGGTCTCGTAAAGAGTCCGGAGACAACTAGGGTGAGTTGAAGTAGAATGACCTATGCCGGTAAACACGAAGACGCTGATGAACAGGAGATGAAATGAGAGAGAGGTTCGCTTTTGGGATTCTGGTTTTTCTCCTGATCTTCCTCTTCGCGTTCGTGTTCGCCATACTCGGCCGGGGTGAATACAACCCTTCTTCCGAGGGAAGCGCGGAGCCCGCGCCGATCGTCTCGTACATCCAGGCCTAGCTTGGGCCTGGCTTAGGCTTTTTCCGGGCCGCGTTCCACGGCCACTTCGTAGGTGTTCATCTTCGGACGGCCCGCGAGCAACTCACCCGCTCCCCCGCGCCCGTGGGCCCGGGAAAATTCTTCGCTGTGTACCCAGTTTTGGAACGCCTCTTTGTCGCGCCACCAGGTCATCACGAGCACCTCGTCGGCGGCTTCGGAGCGCAGTACCTCCATCGAAATGAATCCCGGGAAGCCCTGAACGTTACCCCGGCTTTCGGCGAAACGCTCTACCAGTTGGTCCGCGGCGCCTTCCTTGGCCGGCAAACTGTTCGTTACGACGATCAAATCTCTCCTTACCGGGCGACTACTATGCCCCGGCCACCGACGCGTTTTGCCATGCCGAGCGCCTTGACGGTCTCCCGGACGAGCTGGCCGGCATCCGCGCCGTGGGTTGGATACTCGGATATGCCGACGTCCACCTCGAAGTCCGCGCCGGTTTCTTCGAGCCCCTGGAGCACCCGCTCGGCGAAGTCGTAGGCTCCTTCTTCTCCCAGACCAGGCAGTATCACGGAGATTTCGTCGTCCCCGAAGCGGGAACATACCGCGTCTTCCGGGCCATCCTCCGGGAGGCCGTCTTTTATCGCCTTCGACAGGCTCATCAGGGTCTCCCGGGCGCGGTCCATCTCTCCCCCGGCCACGGTTTCGGAGAACTTCACCACGTCGAAAATGGCCAAACAGAAGCGCTCGTGGTCTTCGATGGCCCGGGGCAACAACAAGCGGTTGAACCGTTCCCGGTCCGGCAGCCCGGTTAGCAGATCCGTCGCGGCCGCTTGTCCGAGGGCCTTTTGCATCTCGTCGCGCGCTATGGCGTCGTAAGATTCCAGACCTCGCTCCGTGAGCCAGTCCGAGGCCTGCATCATCTTTACGAAGAACGCCGATACCTCCCGGCCGTCAAACTCGGATAGGTCTACCCGCTGCTCTACCAGCCGCCAGACGGATTGCCGCAGCACGACGAAGTCTTCCATCACGCCAACGGCGTCCCGGCCGGAATCTCGCTGGTGCTCGGCCGTCCGGCGCACCAGCCCGCGGACCTCTCCGCCCCGGCTGAAGGTCTCTACCGAGTCCGGGCTCTGGATGAACTCACTGAACACCTCGACCAAACGCCCCATCGACTCTACCAGGGGCGCGGAGGTATCTCCTCTTCCACCCCGCGCTTCTCTCCACAACTCAAGGATGTCCGGTACGTTGCCCCGGACTTCATCCGCTATGCGAGGTGTACGATCCACACCCCGATTATATCCGGCGCGGGACATATCCACACCCGTACGACGTCCCGGCTCGCTTCCGCGACACAGGTCTACCGAGGCGGGCCCGCAAAATACCGGAGAAATACCGGAGAAAACGCCGAAACTTTGCGTCCCGGAGCCCGTATAGGTCTAGCAAAGCCCAATGAGGCGGCGCGAAGGGAACACAAAATGGGCTATAGCAGCGGAAATACGGTTTGCAAAGAGTTTAGAAACGCGTCCGGATCGGGTAAAATCAAGACTAGTTCCTAAGATTGATTCGGTGCCTTTGACTTTGTATAGGAGGGCCAGGTGGCGGCCAACAACAGCAAGCAGGTAGTGAATACGAAAGTCGTCCGGGAATCCGAGACCCCCGAGCTTCTCGCGAAGTACCTGGCCCACATCGGCCAGGGCAACCTGCTAACGCACGCCGAGGAGATAGACCTCTCAAACCGGGCCAAGGACGGCGACTCCCGCGCCCGACAGCGCCTCATCGAGAAAAACCTCCGGCTCGTGGTATCCGTGGCGAAGAAGTACCGCGGATACGGACTGCCTTTCGAGGACCTCATACAGGAGGGGAACATCGGGCTGATGAAGGCCGTCGAGAAGTTCGACCCCGACCGGGGCTACCGCTTCTCCACTTACGCGACGTGGTGGATCCGTCAGGCGGTTCAGCGGGCGGTGGCCGACAAGGGGCGGACCATCCGGGTGCCGGTGCATATGACGGAGAAGATCCGGAAGGTATCGAGGGCTTACAACGAGCTATCCGCCGAGTTGGAACGGGAGCCCCTCGAAGAAGAAGTCGCGGCGCGTCTGGCGTGGAGCCACGAGGAAGTACGCCTGACGATGAGCGCGATGCCGGACGCCACCAGCCTGGATCAGCCGGTATCGACGGACGAGACTTCTTCCCAGCTCGGGGATTTCATCGAGGATGAGAAGGTCTCCGACACCCCGGGCGAGGTAATGCGGGAGATGGAGACGGTGCAGCTCAAAGAGGCCATTGACCGGTTACCGGAGCGGGCGCGATACGTTCTGGTCCGCCGGTATGGCCTGGACGAGCGGGACCCCGCCACGCTGGCGGAACTCGGCGAGGAGCTGGACATCTCGCGCGAGCGGGTACGCCAGCTTCAGCGTGAAGCAGAGCGCATCTTGAAAGGCGGCGAATACGGTCGCATTTTGCGCGACGCCGTCGCCTGAGCGTCCAGATAGGGCAAATAAGGCGTGATCGCAAAGGCCGGACTCTCGGGTCCGGCCTCCGCCTTTTCTACATATCTGCTAGGCTCTGATCCATCATGAACCGCAAGGCAAAATCGGTGTTTTGGGCTTCTTCGGCCGCGCTCGCTTTGTTTACGGCGGCGGCCGGGCTCCGGTTGCTCTACGGCTTCGACCTATGGTTGATGCGGGTGGCCCAGGCCCGAACGTCCGGGTTCCTCGACACCGTGGGCGGGTTATTCTCCACAGCGGGCGGCATCAAATTTACGGTGGCCACCCTAATAATCATGTTGGCGGTGATGTCTCTCGGAGGCCGATTGGTCCTGGCCGTTAGGATACTCATCGCGTTCCTGGCGGCGAGCGCGATAGAGGTCGCGATGAAGTTCTGGGTACCGGTAACGCCCTTGCCGGACGAATTCAGCCGTTCGGCGGGGTACGATCCACTCGTCCCGGTCGCTTACCCGTATCCGTACCCCAGCGGCCACATGCTGCGGACTACGATACTTCTGGGCGTCATCTTCGTCCTGTGGAAGAACCGGGCGGCTAGAGCGCTGATCCTGCTGGCGCTGATCGGGATGTCTTTGAGCCGGGTTTACATGGGCGTACACTGGGCGTCGGACGTTATTGGAGGGATCCTGCTGGGCGTCGCCGGCCTTGCCTGGGCTTTCGGGTACCGCAAGGGAGGCAGACCTTGGAGATAACCGTGGTAGGAACCGGGACGGTCGTGCCGCGACTCGCCCGCCGTCAGAGCTGCGTCTCGGTACGGACTACCGACGAGACGCTCGTCTTCGACCTGGGTTCCGGCGCCGTGCGGGGAATGCCGCACGCCGGCCTGGACCCTCTCGCCACAGACCGCATCTTCTTCACCCACTTCCACCCAGATCACACGGTGGATGTCGTTCCTCTGCTCTTCGCCATGAACTACGGGGCCGCCGAACCCCGCACCCGTCCCCTCTACATCTCGGGCCCCGAACCGTTCGTAGAGTTCTGGGAGAAGATCCTCGCCGTGTGGGGAGAGTGGATGACGGGCGAATATCCGTTGGAGGTGTCCGGGCTGCCCCACGAATGTCCCTCCCCCCTCGATCTGGCCGGCGTCCAACTGTCCTGGGCCCCCGCAAAGCACCGCCCCGAGAGCATCGGCTACCGGATCGAGGCGGACGGACGGGCGTTCGTCTACACCGGAGACACGGAGTACAGTGAGTCGGTGGTCGCGCTGGCCCAGGGGGCTGATACCCTACTGATCGAATGCTCCTTCCCCGACGATGACCCCATACCAGGCCATCTAACGCCTTCCAGCGTAGCCCGGGTAGCCTCGGAGGCGAACGTGGGTCGCGTTGTGTTGACGCATGTATACCCGGCGGCCGATAAGCTCGACCTCGTATACGAAGTCGGTCGCGGCTACGGCGGAGAAGTTTTGGTGGCGCAAGACGGCCTGACGCTCACCGTTTGACGTTCACCGTGTAGAGCTTCGCCGCGCGGGTTTCCAGCGAACGGCCGAAGTTCGAGGTTTTTAAGAAGCGGCGCGGCCGGCACAAGCGGCGCAACGGCCGTGCAGGGTGATCTCGTGCCAGTCCGTGACGAACCCGGTCTCCCGCTCGACCTGCAAAGCCAGGTATTCCATGAGCTCTTCGTTGAACTCGATGACCTTGCCGCATTCCCGGCAGCGGGCATGATGGTGCATCCGCTCGGTGGACAGCTCGTAGCGTAGATATCCCTCGCCGAAGTCCTCCTTGCGGACTATGCCGAGGTCCGTCAGCAAGTCTAACGTCCGGTAGACCGTAGAGAGACCCAACTCCGGGTGTTCCCCTTTGACCCGGTCGTAGATCTCCTCCGCCGACAGATGCCGCTCACCTTCCAACTCCCGCACGATCACGCGCCGCTGGTTGGTGAGACGGTATCCCCGGTTTTTGAGTATTTGCTCGAACTCGACCATCCCGGTTAGTGTAGCCCCGAATCGCGACAGGATCAAGAATTGATCTTACCCGGCTCCGAAACCTCCCGTCTCCAAAGGTTTACGGACCGCGAAGTAATGTTGTATGGTTCCATAAAGTACACAGTCTGGTCCAGGTACTTTCGTCGAAGCGTTGGTGCACGGGTCTCATGGGCTTGGGGGTATCCGATCACGCGTACGATCCACGTTATTAGAATCGTCTTTTGTTCGGTGGGCTTGCTGATAATCCTTGCGGGCTGTAGCGAGAGTTCGACGGGAGAGAATTCCACCGCGCCGGACCGCGCCAGCCAGCCTGCGACTTCCGCGGACAATGTGCCGGCAACTACGACCCCCGAGGTTGCCGGCACGTCCGGCGCAACGAGCCCCACAACCTCGGGGCCGGAGGGCACACCCGGAACTACGGGGCCAAACTCCGGGGAGAACCCGGGTCGTCAAGACCAGGTCCAGGCTTCGGAGACGCTGGTTCCGGGGGCGGTAGACAACACGGGTGGTCCGTTGGCCCAAAACCGGATAGTCAGCTACTACGGACATCCCTACTCGGCGGCTATGGGCGTGCTCGGCCAGTACGAGCCGCAAGAGATGGTCGCCTTGCTCAAGGAGCAGGCGGCCGCGTATACGGCGGCGGATCCCCAAAGGCCGGCGATACCTACCATAGAGTTGATCGCCTCGGTGGCGCAGCCGGAGCCCGGCGCCGACGGCCTCTACCTAAACCGTACGCCGCCGGAGGTGATCGAACAGTACGCCAAACTCGCCGAAGAGAACGATATGCTCCTTCTACTGGACATCCAAATCGGCTACAGCACCATAGCCGACGAGATAGAAGTCTTGATGCCGTTCTTGCGACGGCCCTACGTTCACCTCGCCATAGACACCGAGTACGATATGGCGCCGGGCCAAATACCGGGACAACAAGTAGGGGCCAGCTACGCCACGGAGATAGCCAGCGCGGCCCAAACCCTTTCGTACATCGTCGAGCAGGAGGACCTCGAAGCCAAAGTGCTCGTTATCCACCAATTCCAGTACGGCATGATCCTCAACAAAGAAATCCTGAAGCCGGTCGAAAACGTGGAGATGGTCTTGCACGCCGACGGTTTTGGCCCGCCGCAGGTCAAGTACGACAAGTACAACGCCCTGGTAACCCAAGAGCCGATCCAGTACGGCGGCTTCAAACTTTTCTACAGCCAGGACGTGCCGCTCTTGAGCCCGGATCAAGTCCTCTCAGACCTGAACCCGCCGCCGGCCGTCATTAGCTATCAGTAGAGGTCTTAGACTTCTCGAAAGCCTCTGCTTTGACCCCGAAGGTCTTTTTTCGACCGCCGGGCCACCAGTTCCAGTCGCCCAGGATACGCATGGTGGCCGGCACGAGCATCACCCGGATAATGGTCGCGTCCACGAAGACCGCCACCGCGAGCCCGAGACCCACAGCCTTCGTCAGGATGATGCCGGTAAACGCGAAAGCGCCGGTCACCACGATAATGATCGCCGCGGCCGAAGTAATGATCCCGGCGGTCGAAACCAACCCTTTGGCGACGCTGGCGGTGTTCGAGTCCCCGTTCTCATAAGCCTCCCGTATCCGCGAGAGCAAGAACACCTCGTAGTCCATCGAGACCCCGAAGATAGTACAGAACATCAGTATCGGCAGGGTCGCGTCCACGAATCCCAGCGGCGTAAAGTTCAGCAACCCGGAGAGGTTGCCGTCCTGAAACACGAACACCATCGCCCCGAAGCTCGCCGTGAGGCTCAGTATGTTCACCACGACAGCCTTTAGCGGTATGAACACCGAGCGGAAAGTGAGGAACAACACCAGGTAAGTCACTATCAGAACAAAGGCCGCCGCGTAGGGCGCTTTCCCGTACACGCTAGAGATAAAGTCCTTCTGTCCCGCCGACAGACCGCCCACCAGGAAGCTGCCGCCCTCCGGAGGCTCGACGTTCCGGACGCTTCCAACGGTCTGCCGGGCCGTCTCGAAGTACGGGTTCGCCTCGGTCTCGGCCTGGAGGAGCGTCTTGTCCCCCGTGACGAAGGAATCTAGGGCCTCCTGGAGTTCCGCCGAATCTTTCGCTTCGGGGAGCTTCAGGAAGTTCGCCACACCCTGGGGTGTTACCTCTCCACCGGCGGAGATTCCCGCCGGCAATTCCGGGACTTGCTCGTCTATTTGCTTTTGGGCTTCGGCGCGAACCTCGTCGCGGATACGTCCGCGGGCCCCGGCTTCGGTGAGGGCCTTCTCGACCTCCGGCTCTACCTGGGACCGGACTTGATCCTCGACCCCCGGCGCGTCCGCGGCCGGCCCGAGGCTGGCGAGTTGTTCATCCACCACCTTCTGGACCTGCTCCTCTTTGAGCTTCTCGTACTGGTCTTCGACGAGCCCGTCTACGCGCCCCTCGGCCTCCGATTCGGCCTGGCTGCGGGCTTCGGAGACCCGCTTCGCGTACTCTGCCGCCGCCTCCCGGCCGACCGTGTAGACGCTCTGTGTCCCGGCTACGCCCTCCGTTTCGGCGATACGCTCGCCGAGGTTTCGGGTAGCCGTCAGGCCGTCGGCGCCCAAAGGATCTTTAGGGAGGGTGGCGATCACGTCCATCGGCGTCAGGCTGGCGTAGTCGAAGTCTTGTTTCAGGATATCGTCCCCGGCGCGGGACTCGTACTTCTCCGGCAGCACGCTCGCCTCCGGGATACCGATCTTCATGTGCGCCACGGGATACAGAAGCCCCGAAAGCAGAACCGCGACCAGCAGGATCACGATGACCGGGAACCGCATCACGACCTCCGCGCTCCGGCCCCAGAAACTGGCTCCCGGCGCGCCCCGGCTCCGGCGCACGGAGAGCGCGTTCACCCGGTGCCCGAGGACGCTTAGCACCGCCGGCAGCAGCGTTAGCGCCGCGAATACCGATACGAAGACCACCAACACGCCCGCCACCCCGATAGACCTCATGAACATAAACGGGAAAAACAGCAAGCCGGAGAGGCCGATCAAGACCGCCGTGCCGGAGAAGAAGATCGAGCGTCCCGCCGTAGCCACCGTGTTTTGCACCGATTCGGAGACCGAATAACTCTCTAACTCCTCCCGAAACCGGCTTACGGCGAATAGCGCGTAGTCGATGCCGAGGCCGAGGCCGAGCATGGTGGCGATACTCAACACGAAGACCGACATATCGTAAATGCCGGAGATAAAGTACAGCGCGGCCAGGGCCGTCAGGACGCTGACGCCGCCGATCAAAACCGGAATCCCGGCCGCAACCAGCGTCCCGAAGGCGATCACGAGTATAACGAGCGCCAGTGGAAACGCGTATTTCTCGGCCCGCCGGATATCCTCGTTGCTGGCGTTGGTTATGTCGAGGTAAACGGCCGGGGCTCCAGTCACGTAGGTCGTCAGCTCCTCGGACCGGACCCTATCGCGCACCTCGTCGACGGCGTCCTGCGTCTCGTCGATAGAGATGTTGAACCCGACTACCGCGTAGCTCTTGCCCCCGTCCTCCGAGATGAACCTGGGGTCTTTGGTGTCGGCGTAGGTCGTTACGAAGCCGACCTCCTCCATGTTGCGGAGGTCTTCGAGGGCCTGCTTTTCTTGTTCCTGGAACTCGTCGCTTTTGGCGGACAGGCCATTGCCCTCGAACACGACCGTGAGGGTCGCCGGCGAGACACCGAAATCGTCCACCATGATCTGCTGTACCCGCTCCGCCTCGGAGCCGGAGCCGTCGAAACCACCGCCCTTTAGCCGGCCGCCGAGCTGCGGCGCGAAGAACGCCCCGGCGATGAGTACGAAGGCCCAAAACCCGAGCACCGGCCACCGGTAACGGTAGGTAAGATAACCTAACTTCCGGAACAAGCCCAGCGCCTCGTAGTCGTTCTGCAAAGAGTGTTTCTCACGACCGTTATATTAACCTGGCGCCACGCCCGCAAATAGAATTTCGATTACAGGAGGGGGTTCTCAAACTTCGCTGCGGGTGGTATCCGGCAAGGTTTTGGGCAGGGTAAGGGTCAAGAGCAAGCCGATCACCGGCAGGCCCGCGATGACGAGCATCGTGGCCGGAAGCCCACTCTGGTCGGCCAGGAACCCCAGTGCCGGCGCCCCGATGCCGCCGAGACCGATCGAGAACCCCATCGTAATCCCGGCGGCGAGCCCGATGCGCCCGGGCAGGTACTCCTGGCCCATCACCACGGTAACGCCGAAAGTCCCGATAGTGGCGGCCCCGATGAGGGCTAGAAGGACCATCCCCAGAACTGGTCCCGCCAGGGTAAAGCCGAAGATCAAAACCGGGAGAATAAGCATGGAAGCGCCGAGCACCACCTTGCGCCCGAAACGATCCGCGAGCGGCCCCATCGTCAAGGTGCCGGCCGCGCCGGCCGCGAGCATTACCGCCAAAGCCGTGTTGCCAAACGCGGTGGAGGCACCCAGAACCTTCGAGTAATAGACGGCGACGAACGCGACGAGCCCGAAGTACACGAACGACCGGACCGTAACCACGGCGACCATAAGGGCAAAAGGCCTCCAGTGTTCCGGCTCCGCCGCAGGTTCTCTTAGGCCATTTGCCGTGGACTCGGGCTTGAAGCCCATCATCCGGGGCATCTCGATAAACATCCCGGCGGCCATAAGCGCGGCGGGGATCGCCAGGAAGAGCGTGCCGGGCAGGCCGAACCACAAAACGAGCGGCGTGGTCAGGATCGGCCCGAGGGCGAAACCCGCGTTACCTCCCACGGAGAAGAAGCTCATCCCGCGCGCCCGGCGGGAACCGGAGACGTAGTTGGCGAACCGGGCCGCCTCCGGATGGAAAGCGGCCACCCCGACGCCGCTCAGCACCACACTCAAGAGGACCAGTGGATAGCTCGGGGCGATCCCCACGAGCGCGATGCCGGCCCCCGCCATAAGGAGTCCGAGCGGCATGAGTACCGGCAGCGGTCGGTTGTCCGAGAAGATCCCGAACAGCGGCTGGACTATCGAAGAGCTAAGGGTGGCGGCCGTCAGCAACGCCCCGGCGGCGGCCAGGGATAGCCCCCGGTCGGAGATCAGGAACGGCAGCAAAGCCGCGACCGCGCCCTGGTTCACGTCGGTGAACAGGTGTCCGGCCGATAGCGTGGACATCGCCCGCCGGTCCACGTTCTTGATCGTCGCCGTACTCACCGCCTTACGATACTAACTATCCTCATAGAACGTGTACGGCGCGATAGCCCAAGTCCCGGAACCACGAACCTCGTCCAGCAAGACTCGCGCCACGTCGAACGCCGCGCGTACAGCCTCGGCCGGGGCCTCCGACGGGTCCCCAGGGGCCGGGCGTCCGGATTTTGGGGGTGAAATCTTTACCGGGTCTCCCGGAGCGTCTTTGTCTATGCCGGCCAACTCCCGGGCCTTCCCCAAAGCCTCCCTGTAACCGCCGACTTCGTCTACCAACCCATGCTCGTGGGCCTCGCCGCCGGTCCAGACCCGGCCACCGGCGATGCTCTCCAGCCGCGCGGCGTCGATGCCGCGCCCCAGCGTCACCCGGTCTTTGAACTCGGCGTAGGCCGTCTGCACCTGTCTCCGGAAGACTTCGGCCTCCTCCTCGGAAGAGGCGCGGCCCGGGTCTCCGAGGCCGGAGTGGGCGCCGCGCTCGATGGCGACGGGGTTGACGCCCAGTTTCTCGTACAGGTTCACGGCTACGGGCCGGAGTGAGATCACGCCTATGGAACCGGTAATGGTGTTACGCCGGGCGACGATGTGGCTGGCGGAAGCGGAGACGTAGTAACCGCCGGATGCAGCCGCCTCCCCCATCAGCACGACCACGGGCTTCTTCGCGTTGACGCGCCCAACCTCGCGCCAGATGAGATCCGAAGCCAAAGAATCGCCGCCCCGGGAGTCCACATAAAAGAGTACCGACGCCACCCGGCGATTCTTTTCGGCCATCCGCAAAGCGGCCACGACCGACTCGCTACCGGCCTGCTCCTGCCCGAAAAGCGGCAGCGGCAGCGGCAGTTTTCGGCTTTTGCCCCGGACGATAGTCCCGGAGAGGCTAACTACCCCCACCCTCTTGCCCCCGCTCTTCCGGTACGGCATCCGCAACGAACCGGCCGACGCGTCCCACTCCGAAACCTCCGCCCGGCCGCCGGCGCCGAGCCTGCCGGGTAGCTCGTCTTCGTAGCACACACCGTCCAAAAGTCCTTCGGAAAGGGCCTCCTTCGTTCCATACGGGGCCCCGTCTATCTTGCGGCGCACCTCGTCCGGGCCCAGGTTCCGGCCTTCGGAGATGGCGCGGACTAGCTCCTCGTAGCGGCAGTCTTGCAGCCTTTCGGCCTGCTCCCGGGCTTCGGGAGAGAAGTCCCGCCGGGCAAACCGGTCCCCGGCGGACTTGTACGGGGAGACCGCGAAGACCTCAGCCTCGACCCCGGCCCGCTCCAGGCCGTCTTTAAGGAAGTCCGTCCTCGTCCGGATGCCGACCACGCCCAAGGTTGCGAGGGGGGTCGCCAGGACCTCGTCGGCGGCGCAGGCCAGGTAATAGGCGCCGGAGTCAGCCTCGATCAGGTACGCCACCACCCGGCCGCCCTTTCGCCGAAACGCCGCGATCTCGGCCCGAAGTTCTTCCAGCGAAGCCCAGCCCGCGTTCAAGCCCTGGATGCGGAGCACGATCCCCCGCACCCGCCCGTCGTCCGAGATGCGCTTCAGCCGCGTCCGCAGCCCTTCGAGGCTGGCTTCGGACGCCCGGGGACTTAACCTCCGCCGGACGAAACCAACCCGACTCTCGAATTCCGGCAAACTCCCGCCCACGTCGAGGACGATGTAGTCCGGTGCGCGCTTCGACAGGCGCGCGTAGACGTTACGCACCCCGCGCCATACATTGACCAGAAAGTCTGCAAACAAGGCCATACAAAGGCTATATTACACCGCGGCAGGCGAAAAACTCTGTGGTAGACTCCGAATTAGGAACAGTTATTGATCGGTCCTGACGGATACGAGATAGAGATTCAATGGAGAAGACGCAGCACGACATAAAAGAGAAATTCCGCAGGTCGGGCTACACCTTGACCTCGCAGCGTAGGGCCGTGCTCGACGCGCTCGAAGACGCCCAGGGCCACCCTTCGGCCGAGGAAGTCTACCTCTTGGTCAAGAGGAAGAACCCGCGCGTGGCTCTTGGCACGGTCTATCAGGCGCTCTCGGTGCTCGAAGACATCGGCGTCATAGACTCCGAACGGTGGGCCGAATCTCCGACCCGGTACGACCTGAATACAGAGCCCCACCTGGACGTTCACTGTTGCCGGTGCGGAGGGGTATCCGAGGTTCCGGGCGTCGAGCTCGGGGACCTGAAGTCCCTCATACAGGAGAACACGCCGTACGAGATCCAAAGCGCCCGGCTCGTTATAGAAGGTTATTGTCCCGAATGCCAGAAAGAAACCTAAACCCTTGCAGCAAGCCCTGATCCAAGACCTGAAGACAAAGGCCGGGCTGACCGACGAGCAAGCCCGGCGCGCCGTCGAAGTTTTCGAGGTTTTTCTAAGAGACCGGGCCGCCGACGAATGGCTGGAGTCGGCCGACAGGAACGATTTTCAAAGCCTGTTCTCCGGCTCTCTCCGGTTCTTCGAAGACCGGCGCTAGACTCTACCGGCTCTTTACCCGTAGGCCCGTAAGGTTTACCCTGATGCGTTGTATGGTCGGATGCCGCGCGATGGGGCGTATCATGGGTAGGAGTAGGTCTTGACCGAGGAACCAGATCACCGTATAGACGAGCTTGAACGCCAGATGGAGGCGGCAAACTCTCTAATAGAGAGCCTCGAAGAAGAGGTCGAGGGTCTACGCCAGGCCCTCGAAGAGGCTTCCCTCGCGCTCCGGATGGCCCGTCAAGAAGTCTCCGCCAGGGAACACGCCCTCGAAGAGAGAGACCTGGCCCGCGCCCAGGCGGAACAAAAGGCCCGGGAACTAAGCGAGACCGTAACCGGGTTGCAGTCCCGGAACTCCGACGAGCAGCTACAGCTTCGCAACCAGCACATCGCCGAGCTTTCCAAGATGCAAGACAGGTTTGGGGCCCAGCGCATCGCCGAACTCGGAAGAAGCTTCTCCGGCGAGGATGCCGCGGCCCTGAAAGACGAGTACCGGCGGGATCTCCAGGACGTAGAACGGCGCCACCGTCAGGAGATAGAAGCCCTCGAAAGCTCTTTCGAGGAGTGGAGAAGCGACTTACTCGAAAGCGAGAGAGGGCTCAAAGAGCAGCACGCGGCGGAGATACAAAGCCTGCGGCACGACGCGGAATCCCAGAAAAAAGAGCTGCAGAGAACGCTCCGGGAAGACTACGAGCAGCGCCTCGGCGAAACGCGGCGGTCGCTGGAGTCGCGGCACGAAGAGGAGACACAAGCCTTGACCGAGAGCGCCGAGAAAAGAGTAAGCGAACTGGAGAGCACGCATCAGGCGAGTCTCGCGGCGCTCCGGGAACAAACGGAAAGGGGCCTTCAGGAGGCCGAAGAGAGACGCCGGCGGGAGATACGAGAGATAAAAACCATCGCGGAGAACCGGGAGCGCGGGCTACGCCAGGGACAGGCGTCGAAGGCCAAAGAGGCGGAGGAGGAGTCCGGGCGCCGCCTGGCCGCGCTCCAGGCGCAGCGCAAGGCGGATAACGAAGCCCTAAAAGCCCGGTACGAGAACGAGTTGACCCGGCTGCGCAAAGAGAGCGAAGAAAGCCTCGCCGCCGAAATGGACCGCATCAAGGAGCTGGAGCAGACAAATTCAGAGCAAGAGGATCCAAAACCCGCCGTGGAAGAGAAGGCTTTGGACGTCGAAGGTCGGCGGCGCCTTGCTGAACTAGAAAGAGAACTGGAATCTTCACAGGCCGTTATGGAGCAACTCACTGCAGAGCTAGAAAGATGGCGGTCAAGGGACGCTGGGCAGAATGTTTCCGGGCCGGGGGATCCGGGTCCCGAAGCGGAAGAAACTGTAGCCGCAGGGGGTTCCGCGGACACTACGGAGTTTTCGGCCCTGGAGAGGGATGCGTACGCGGCGAAGGACGATACCAGGGTCCGGGAGTTAGAGACCCGGCTCCGGGACGCCCAGGAGGACCGCCGGCAGTACGCTGATGAGTTGGGCGAGGCCCTGGACAAACTCCGGCGGCTCTCGGACCCGGAGCACCGGCTGCGGGCCGGGGTCGCGGCTTTCAACGAGAGCAATCATTCCCGGCACGTCGGCTCTATCTCCAAGGCGCTCGGCCTTCCCGGCGTACACGCCGGGATCGAGGGAG
>JBARZM010000098.1:0-3387 GCA_049650095.1 Rubrobacteraceae bacterium
GACTCTACCGGCGTCACGCCGTCTCCGGCGACCCGGCCATCCTCGACCATCCGGCCGTAGCGCTTCCGGACCTTCCGGGAGGCGTTTCCGTCCACCGCGTCCCCGGCCACGGACCGGTAGACAAGCCCCGAATCCTCGTGCAGCGCGCCCGGAAAGAGCTCGTTTACCCGCTTCACTTGGTTCAGGACTTTGCTGTCGCCAACTTCGTGGGGACTGCCGAGCGTTATGAGGTGTGAGACGCGCCGGTGTCCCGAGTACCGCCGGCCACCGTAGGGTGGATCTCCGCCCAGGTAGACCCTGCAGGCGACGCCGCCGGCGGAGTGGCCGACCAGGATCGCCTTATCTGAATCACTCTCCAGCAACGCCCGGTCCACGGTGTCCGCCACGGCGAAGACGAGTTGCCCGAACCCCCGGAAATATCCGGCGATCCAGTCAACCGGCGTTAGCGGGGCAACGTGTACCTCGGAGCCGGAGACCTCCCGCAGAATATCCGCGAACCTCCGGTAGTCGCCCGGAGTCGAAGTAACCCCGCCGACCACGATTATGGGACCGTTGACCATAAAGGTGAGTATACATCCGGAGGCCCATTTGCCATACGCCGTAGGCTCCCCCGGCATATGTTTCGCGATTCCAGGATTCTGTACGCCTTTCGCCCGGAGTATCTGGGATCTCGGGGCCGGGACAAGGTCTTTGGGGAGTTTGGGATCTCGTTTTTGTGGGGACATTCTGTGGGAACACTACCGGTACAGTGCAAGTTATTCTGCCCTTTCCGGGGCGGGTGGAGGTTTCGGGCGCATGTCACCAAAAAGTTCACCGGGCCGGCAACAGCAAACGGAGAGCGTGCTGATGAGTTGGCTGGGCCACCGGGTGGTCGTCAAGTATCTGGGCGGGCCGCCGGAGCCCATGGACCCGAACGATGAGAAAGGACTCGCCCACGGCCAGTTGGAGACCCGTTCCGGGGTATTCCAGTTACACCGCATTGGGGACGTTGGGATAGAAGTTGGCAACAATCCCGAAGAGACTACCGAAGACCGGGTTACGCTAATACCGTGGGGGGCGATACTCTCCATCCGGGGCAGCACGGCCCAGGAGCGGGGAGGAACCGACGGCCGGATCTCCCGGGAGCAGATGGCCGATCTGGCGAGGAACGACCCTACCTGAAGCGGTGGGGCGGCAAGAGTTTTGGTAGGCTCCGTTGTCCGAGCCCGTATCAGCCGAGGCTCGCTTTGATGCCGTCGATCACGAACTGAACGGCCAGGGCGGCCAGTAGCACGCCCAGTACCCTGGAGAGCACGTTCGTCCCCGATTCGCCGAACAGGTCCATCACGCGGGGAGCAAGCAGCAAAGACACGAGGGTTAGAACCAGGATCACCGCCAGCACCCCGAGCACGGTGAGGACTTCCAGGGGCCCCCGTCCACCGGTGTAGAGCAGGACGCCCGTTATGGCCCCGGGCCCGGCCAAAAGCGGTATCGCGAGCGGGAAGATGGAGATGTCCTCCTCGTAAGAATCCTCCTCTTGCTCGCGGATGGTGCGGGACTTCATCCCGGAAGGGCGGGCGAAGATCATATCCAGCGCCAGCAGAAAGAGCAGGATGCCGCCCGCGATCCTGAACGCCGGTAGTCCGATGCCCAAAGCGCCGAGAAGCGTGTCGCCGACGACCGCGAAGAGCAAGAGGATAGCCGCGCCGACGACCGTGCCGCGTATCGCGGCCTCTTTTTTGCGTTCTTTGCTGTAGCCCCGCGTGAGGGCCGCGAAGATCGGGGCGAGGCCCAAAGGGTCCACTACCACCACCAGGGTTACGAAGGAGTTTAGGGCGAGCTCGAACATAGCCCGGCATTATACGGGGTACCGGAGGGTATAGAGAGATGGTCTGAATAGAGGTACGTTCGGTAGTAAGCTGCCGGGGCGGTACAGAAGATAAGAGACCAGGGAGGCGAGATAGTGAAAGCCGTAATAATGGCCGGAGGGAAAGGCACCAGGCTCCGGCCTTTGACGAGCAACCAGCCCAAACCGATGATTCCAATAGCGAACAAACCCTGCATGGAGCACATCGTCAACCTTCTCAAGCGTCACGGCTTCGAGGACGTGGTGGTCACCGTAGGCTTCATGCCGGACGTCATCCAGGAATACTTCGGCGACGGACCGGGTTTCGACATCAACATCGAATACTCCGTGGAAGACGAGCCGATGGGGACGGCGGGCTCGGTCAAGCTGGCCGGGGATCACCTCACCGAGAGGTTTATAGTCGTTAGCGGCGACGCCCTCACCGACGCGGACCTCCAAAAAGCGGTTTCTTTCCACGAAGACCGCGGCGCTGAAGCCACCCTGGTCCTTCAAAAAGTGGACGACCCCTCGGAGTTCGGCATCGTGGTCGTGGACGACGAGGGCCGGGTGGAGCGGTTCCTCGAAAAACCCGACCCCGAAGAGGTCTTTTCTTACACGGCGAACACCGGGATCTACGTGCTGGAGCCGGGCATACTGGAGGACGTTCCGGCGGGCGAGGAGTACGACTTCGCCGACGACCTGTTCCCGAAGCTGCTCGACGCCGGCCGGCCGGTCTACGGGTACGTGACCGAGAAACCTTACTGGGAGGATATCGGGAATATCGGCCAGTACATGGACGCCCAGAAGGCCGTGCTCGACGGCGAGGTGCGGGGCGTCCGGCCTCCGGGCGAGGAAGTGCGCGAAGGTGTGTTTACCGGAGAAGGCGTGGAGGTCGAGGAGGATCAACTCGAAGGCCCGGTCGTCCTCGGGGATAACGTTCGGGTGGCATCCGGAGCGCGGGTCGGCCCGCACTCGGTGATAGCGGCCAACGTCTCGATCTCCGCGGACGCCTCGGTGGTTCGGAGTACGGTGGCCGAAGGCACGACTATCGGGGAAGGCGCGGACCTCGACGGGGCCCTGATCGGCCGCTCGTGCGACGTTCGGGCGGAGGCCCGGCTACTGGAGGGCAGCGCCCTCGGCGACGGCGTGGAGATCGGGGAGAAGGCGACGGTCGAAGCCGGCGTGAGGGTGTTCCCGGATAATTCCGTGGAGGCCGGCTCGACGGTGAACGAGGATATCGAGTAGGGATGCGGGTCTACAGCGACGAGGCTTCGGCGCGTCACGTAAACCACGTGGCCCGGATAGAGGCCGAGGAACGCTTTCCGGCGGCCCTCGCCGGAGTACGCCTGGCGAAAAACGCCGGGGCCAGGATCGAGTGGCGTTCCTGCGAGCCTCCGACGGAGGAGATCCTAACGTCCGTCCACGACCCAGCGTACCTCGAACGGGTACGGGAGATGTGCCGGGCCGGGGGAGGCTACTTCGCCCCGGATACCGGCCTCAACGAACACTCTTGGGAGACGGCGCTGCTGGCGGCCGGCGCCGCCGTCGGGGCTGTTGAGAGC
>JBARZM010000099.1:0-5871 GCA_049650095.1 Rubrobacteraceae bacterium
CCGACCATCGTCCCGACCGAGGCGAAGATGAAGGAGGATAGGATGCCGATCAGGAGCAGCAGCATCGGGTGCGACACCGTGACCCCGATAAACGGAGCCCCGACCAAGAAAACCCCGGCCCCGATTATGACCCCGCGCAGCGTGCCGCCGAGGGCGTAGGCCAGCGCGATCTGGACGTCGCTCATCGGGCTTATGAGCACCTCGTCTATGTAACGCTCCCGCTTGGCGTCGAAGACCGACCACGACGAGTTCATGTGCGAGCCCGTGACCAGGTTCATAAACGCGATGCCGGGCAGGATGTACTCCAGGTACGGTACGCCGTTGACCTCTTTTATGCGGCTCCCCAAAGCGAGCCCGAAGACCACCAGGTACAGAAGCGAGGTAAGCATCGTGGGGACCACCGTCTGCATCCAGACCCGGGCGAAGCGCAAGATTTCCCGGGAGAGCAGGGTCCTAAACGGCCGGTCAGCCAACATGGCGGCCCACCACCTTCAGGTATACGTCCTCGATGTTTCTGACCCCGTAACGGCTCTTGAGCCCCTCGCTCGTATCCTGCACCGCGATCCGTCCGTCGTTGATAAGCGCCACTTCCTCGCAAAGCTCTTCGGCCTCTTCCATGTAGTGGGTGGTCAAAAGTATCGTGAGGCCGCCCCGGTTCAGCTCCCGGATGTACTCCCACAGCGAGTACCGCAGCTCCACGTCCACCCCGGCCGTCGGCTCGTCCAGGAAAAGTATCTTCGGCTCGTGCATCAAGGCGCGGGCAAAGAGCACCCGCCGCTTCATCCCGCCGGAGAGCGTGTTGACCCGCTGCTTGCGCTTGTCCGCCAGGGTAAAGCGTTCGAGAAGCTCCTCCGATCGGGCGCGGGCCTTCTTTTTCGGGACGCCGTAATAGCCGGCGTGGTAGATCAAGGTCTCCTGCACGGTCAGGAACTTGTCCAGGTTGATCTCCTGCGGCGAAACCCCGACCATGCGCCGCGCTTCCTTGTACTCGGCGTAAGCGTCTTTGCCGAATATCTCCACGCCCCCGGAGTCCGGCCGCGCCAGGCTCACGATGCTGTTTATGAGCGTGGTCTTCCCGGCCCCGTTCGGCCCGAGAAGCCCGAAGAACGTGCCGGGCTTGATGTCGAGCGAGATGCCGTCCAGGGCCGTGAAGCCATTCTTGTAAGTTTTCCTGAGGTCCTCGATCTTTAGCGCCGAGACTTGCCCGTTGCGCCCACTGCTTCCGTTTCTCATCGCGTCCAAGAACCCAACACCTCCTCCGCGGCTTTCTCACCGGAGAGCATGGATCCGTTTATGGAAGAATCCTCGGTGTACTCTCCCGCCAAAACGAGCCCCGGCGTCTTCGCGTGGTTTTGCGGCAGACGACGATGGACGCCGGGCGGCTGGGAGAACTGGGCGTATGGAATACGATAAATTGCGAGCGGCCGCAAGTCCGCCACCGGGTACCAGCTAGTGATATCCTCCACGCCTCTGCGGTAGACTTCTTCGTCCGGCAAGTCCATACCGCCGAGCGCGACGGCGCATACCAGGCCTTGCCCGTCAGGGGCGTAGCTCCCGGATACGTTGCTGATCTGTACCACGTTGTTCAGAAACCTTCCGTCTTCGGCGTTCAGCGAAATTTTCTTCCCGCCGATACCGCCTCCGGCATAGTAGATACATAGTTGGCCCAAATACCCTTCCGGAACCGGCTCTCCGCTAATTTCTCCGGCAACCGGCGCATCCGCCGCAATGACGACCGCGTCCGCCTCATGCTCTTCTCCGGCGGCTTCCACGCCGACGACCCGTTCGTCTTCGTACAAAAGTCTTTCGGCCGGACTGTTGAGGTTTACCACACCCTCCGGCAGATGCGAGGCGAGTTGGGCGGGTATCTCCCCCATCCCCCGCGCGGGCACGACCGTCTCGCCGGTGGCGAGCATCTTGAAGGTAAAGCGGAGCACCCGCGCCGAGGTTCCGAGCGAGCGGTCCAACAAGATGCCCCCATAGAACGGCCTGAAGAACTCATCCACGAACTTCTCCGAGAAGCCAAAACCCCGTAGATAATCCTGGCTCGAAGAGTCTTCGCCCGGTACCTCCGAAACGGCTTCGGCTTCGAGGGATACAGCAGCGGAAGCGAGGCCCAATGTACGGACCTTGTCGCTTATGGTGGCCGCATCCGAGAGCAGGGACGGAACGATGGCGGCAGGGTCGCGCCGGGGGTCGGAGAGGACGGTCCGCCTCCCGTCCCGGCAGACTACGGCGCCGGGATCGAACCGCCGGAGGTCGAGCTTTTCGTGGTCCAGATGCCTCCGCGCGGCCGGATACGCGGTGAAATAGACCTGGAAACCCCGGTCGAGCAGGAATCCGTCTTTCTCGTCCGTGCGGACGCGGCCCCCGACGCCGTCGGAGGCTTCGAAGAGGACGACCTCCGCGCCGCCCTCCGTCAATACTTTTGCACACGTAAGGCCGGCAAGACCGGCCCCGACAACTATAGTTTTCATAAGCCCGCCGATTTTAACGCTCTTGCAACGCGGCGACTACGAGAGATCGTACATAAAAGATCGCGCGCACAGAGGTCCTTACCTTATACTGCCTTCGAGATGCCGATGAATTTGAGCTTACTACTGTTGCAGAACGCAAACCCGGAAGGATTCGTGGAGGTGCTCTCTGACGCTTTCAGGGGGACTTCCCGCGAGATAGCCGCGCAGACACCTCGCATTCTCACGGCGCTGGCCGTATTCCTGGTTTTCCTGGTTCTCGCGCTGATAGCCCGGCGCGTGCTCCGGCTAGTGCTGGAACGGGTAGACATGGCGCCCCGCATACGCATCCTGATCGGGCGTCTCGTCCTAATACTGACGCTCGTGCTCGGGGTCATATTCTTCCTGGTCATAGCCGCGGATGCCTCACTAGGACGCATCATAACCGGCTTCGGGCTGCTCTCGGTCGCCCTGGGGCTGGCGTTGAAGAGCCCGCTAGAGAACATGCTGTCCGGGATCATTACCATCCTGGTGGCGCCGTTCCGGATCGGGGATGAGATAGAGATCAGCGGCTACGCGGGAAAGGTGGAGACCATAAGCATCCACGATACGATAATCCGCACCTTCGACAACAAACGGGTCGCCGTGCCAAACGTGGACGTCTACCTGAGCCCCATCCTGAACCAGACCGCCTACCCGCTACGCCGCTACGACGTGACGGTCGGCATCCACTACAACGACGACCTTCCCAAAGCCGTCAGGATAGCCCACGAGACACTCGCGGAGACCGAGGGCGTGAGGGAAACTCCCGGGCCCCAGGTGCTGGTTACCACGCTCAACGAGTTCTCGGTGGACATGATCCTCCGTTTCTGGTCCGAGCCTTCGATGCAGAGCGAGTTCAAGATAGTCTCGGACGTAACCACCAGCATAAAGCTCGCCTTCGACCGGGAGGGCATCACCATACCGTTCCCGATCCGGACCCTCCACATCCCCGACGGCGAGGAGAAAGGCGCCGGGGAGCTTCAGATCCGGATGACGGACGAGGGCCTAAACGGCTCCAAAGGCAGTCCCTGATCTCCCGGAGCAACCTGTAGCGGTGAACTATCCGTCCGTATGGTTTGGGACAAGCTTCCTGGTGTTTAGAAGATCAGGGTTTTGTGTACTATTATTATCGTACGATGCAGAAAGCACGACACATAGCGTTTGGGGTCCTACCGTTGCTGGTTGTGGCGTGGATGACATTCGCCGCGTCCGGCGGCGTTTTACATACGGCAAAAAGCGCAAAGTCCCCATCCGGAGACTCGTTGGCGAAGGCCGGCATGGGGGTTTGCGCCGCGACGGCGACGATGCTTTTTTCGGTGAGAGCCGCGAGGGTTCGGCGTTTGGCGCGAAAGCTCCGGCGCATCCTACCGGCCACCGGTCGGCGCTCTTCGCAAGTCGTACCCGTGGGCCTCATGACTTCCTTTGCAATTCCTCTATCCCCACTGCTCCAGGTATTCCGGACCTGAGCCTTTCCATGTTCGCTCCGCGAAGATCCGGTGGCGCCACTTCGGCCCGAGAACGTTTCTCGACAGTACTTACCGGGCCTCTTTCAGAAAGACCGAGCCTCGAAAGGAAAGACACATTATGAGCGGGACAAAGAGACATAAAATTTCTTACTCAAGGGCGGTATCCCGGCGGCGGTTTCTAAGGACAGCATTGGGCTCTGGCGCCGTACTGGGTTTGGCGGGGCTTGGCGGGTTGGGCCTCGTCGCCCGGGCGAACGAGAAGTCCGGCGCCACCGGCAATAAGGTCGCGGACACTAAGGGTGCCGGGCAGGTCAAAGAACCCGAGAAAGAACCCGAGAGCAAGCCTGACGCGGAGAAGCTCGGCGAGTATCGTACGGACTACCTCTACAGCGACAGTCCGGACCGCAAGTACAATCTCCGGATGTCCGCCGAGGCGGTGAACGGTACCGTCATCCCTCCCGGCGGGATATTCTCCATGAACGATCGTTTAGAGGGCCTCGACTACAAGAGCGCGAAGGTCTTCGCCGACGGCGGGGAGAGCATGGCAGATGGCGGCGGGCTGTGCCAGGTCACGTCGACGGTGTACATGGCCGCCCAGTACGCGGGGCTGGAGATAGTAGAGCGCAACGCCCACTATACGGTGCTGCCGTACATCCGGCCCGGCTTCGACGCCACTATATGGTTCGGCTACAACGGCACCGAAGAGCTGGACATGAAGCTCCGCAACGACACCGGCTCGGACGTCGAGATCCGGGAGTACGTAACGGAGGACGGCTTTCTGGTCGCCGAAGTTTGGGGTGTTCCGACCGGCAAGAAGGTCACGATGCGTTCCGAAGAAGACTTCCAGGACCTAAACGTCGGCATCCAATGGAGCACCTACAAAAAAGTGGAGAAAGACGGCGAGGTGCTGAGAGACGGCCTCTTACACATAGACCTCTACTCCTACCCACCGCCCGAAGCCGCCGGCGGCAAAGGCTACAACGAGGTTAGGACCGGCGGCTGGTAGAGTCGGCGCCGCCCGCAACGTCTATCGTGGATGGATCTTGGGCTCGCCCCGGGTCCGTCCGAAACTAGCCGTTCGGGTGATGTAGACACTGCCCGTTTCTGAAACAATTCCCGATGATCTTTGTATTTGTAGGGGAATAAGTTAGAGCAGGTCCCACGGTTGGCGGCAAAAGAGAACAAGCGGATCTACAGACGCTACATAGAGTTGCTGAATGCCCAAAAGCTCGATTCTCTATCAGAAGTCGTGGACCCTGAAAAGTACCGGGAGATCTGCGTCGGCTTTACGCCGGGATGGGTGGACCTTCCCGAAGCCGTAGACTCGTTGGATAAAGTCGTAGCGGGCATCCCGGACCTCCACGCCCGTATAGAGGACTGCGTCGCGGAAGACGACAAAGTGTACGCCCGCCTCACGGTTACGGGAACCAACTCGGGAAATTTTTACGGGATACCCGCCACAGGCGGAACCTACGAGGTAAACATGTTCGACTACGCCCGGATCGAAGACGGCAAAATCGTCGAACGCATTCAGCAGAGCGACACGCTCTCCCAGATGCGCCAGATGTACGGAGGCGTCGCCAAAAAGGGGGCCGCGCTCGGTGGTCTGGTCGGGGCCGCCGCGATCCTGCGCGCGGTCGTCCGCAGGGCCCGCACTTCGAAGTAACTCCGCCTTCTCGGAGGGAACAAAATGGTCATTCTGTTGATAAATTTGGCCGCCGTCCTGTTCATGGCGGGCTTCATCTGGTCTGGTGATCAGGCAGGCTGCATAAGCGTTAACCTCGGTTATCGAAGTCCAGCTTTACTTTGTTCTCTTCGTCGAGCTTGAGCGCGGCGGCGTAGGGTTTTCCGGCTTTGCTCTTGAAGCCTTTTAGCTGCGGGGTACGGCGTTGGGTGAGGAGTTGTTTGGC
>JBARZM010000100.1:0-1855 GCA_049650095.1 Rubrobacteraceae bacterium
ACGCCGGCGACCTCTTCCGGGGTGCCGGTAGCCACGATCTCCCCTCCCCCATCCCCGCCTTCGGGGCCGAGGTCTATAACGTGGTCGGCTGAACGGATCACGTCAAGGTTGTGCTCGATTACGATGACGGTATTGCCGGCGTCTACGAGCCGGTGCAGGATCTGGAGCAGCCGCTCCACGTCGGCGAAATGAAGCCCCGTGGTGGGTTCGTCCAAAATGTATACGGTCTTTCCGGTCGCCCGTTTCCCGAGCTCGCTCGCCAGCTTGACCCGCTGCGCCTCGCCGCCGGAAAGTGTCGTGGCCGGTTGGCCGAGCCGGACGTAGCCGAGCCCGACGTCCCGCAGAGTATTCAACCGCCGGGCGACGGCCGGGACCGGCTCGAAGAACTCACTGGCTTCCTCGATCGTCATATCCAGCACGTCGGAGATCGACTTGCTTTTGTAAGTAACACGCAGGGTCTCGGTGTTGTAGCGACGGCCTTTGCAGACCTCGCACGGCACGTAAACGTCCGGTAGGAAGTGCATCTCTATCCGGATCTGGCCGTCACCCCGGCACGCCTCGCACCGGCCTCCCTTGACGTTGAACGAGAACCGTCCCGGTTTGTAGCCCCGGATCTTGGCCTCCGGCGTCGACGCGAAGATGCCGCGAATGTGGTCGAAGACCTTCGTATAGGTCGCCGGGTTGGACCGGGGCGTCCGGCCGATGGGGCTCTGGTCTATGTCGATGACCTTGTCCACGTCTTCGATGCCTTTGAGGCCCGCGTGACGTCCCGGACGATGCTTGCCGCGGCCCACGGCGTTGGCGAGCGCCTTGAAGAGGATCTCGTTGACCAAGGTACTCTTCCCCGAGCCCGATACGCCCGTTACGCAACTCAGCACCCCGAGCGGGAACTCCGCGTCCACGCTTTTCAGGTTGTGCTCACCCGCGCCGAACACGGTTATGGCCCCGGTCGGCTCTCTCCGGCCCTCCGGCGGCTCAATGCGCCGACGGCCAGCCAGGAAGTCGCCGGTTATGGAGCGTTCTTCGGCCTCTATATCTTCGACGCCGCCGGCGGCGATCACCTCTCCACCGTGAACCCCGGCCCCCGGCCCGACGTCCAAAACGTAGTCGGCCGAGCGGATCGTCTCTTCGTCGTGCTCGACCACCAGAAGCGTGTTGCCGAGATCCCGCAGCTTGGTCAAGGTATCCAGCAACCGGCGGTTGTCCCGCTGGTGAAGCCCGATCGACGGTTCGTCCAGGACGTACAGCACCCCGACGAGACCGCTTCCCACCTGAGAAGCGAGCCGGATGCGTTGCGCCTCGCCGCCGGAGAGCGTGCCGGCCGCCCGGCTGAGGGTCAGGTAGCCGAGGCCCACGTCCACCAGAAAACCGAGCCGCTCCCTAACCTCTTTCACGACCCGCTCGGCGATGATCCACTCCCGGGGCGTAAACTCGACGCCTTCGAAGAACGCCTGGGCATCTTTTACGCTCATCCGGGTGAAGTCGGCGATACTCTTCTCCCCCACCGTCACCGCCAGCGCCTCGGGTCTCAGCCGCGCGCCCTTACACTTCGGGCAGGGGACATGGCCCATGAACTCTTCGATCTTCTCCCGCCGGTACTCGGAGTCGGTCTCTGCGTACCGGCGCTGCAAGTTGCCGACCACCCCGTCGAACTTGGTCATGTACTGGCGCTTTCGACCGTAGCGGTTGCGGTACGAAACGTAGATGCGCCCGCCGCCCGTGCCGTGGAGCACGGTGTTCTTATGCTCCTCCGAAAGCTCCCGCCAGGGCACGTTCGGGTCTATGTCGTACTTCTCCGAAAGCGCGCCGAGGATGCTCGACTGGTACTCGCTCGCGGAGTTGGCCCACGGGACAA
>JBARZM010000101.1:0-2792 GCA_049650095.1 Rubrobacteraceae bacterium
GCTGGGACGGATATTATGGGACGCCCAGGTATTACGATCATCCGTTCCTGGACTATCGGGCGGCCCAGTTCATACTAGATGCCGGTGTCAGGACCGTGGCCGTGGATGTGCTGAACGTGGACGAGACAGTACCAGATGGCCCACACCCGGAAGGTTATCCGGTCCACCATCTCATCTGCGGCGCGGGCGGCGTTATCGCGGAGAACCTCACCGGCATCGGCGCCATAGACTTTCCTGATCCTATCTTGAGCTTGTTGCCGATCAAACTCGCCGGCTCGGACGGCGCTCCCGTACGGGCGGTAGCTTTAGAGTGTCTCTAGCGGTGCTAGCCGGCTAGATCCGCGCGCAACGCGTCGAGCGCCTGGACGAACACCTCGACCGGCTGTGCCCCGGAGAGCCCGTGGCGACCATCGAAGATGTAGAAGGGGACGCCGCCCACCCCGATCCGGCCGGCTTTCTCCTGAGATTGCCACACCTCATCGCGCAGCCCGCTACCGGACAGGAAGTTACGGACCTCTTCTGTGTCGAGCCCCGCCTTGCCGGCCGCCGAGGTGAGATCCAGGGGGTCGTTCAAGTTCGCGCCCTCGGCAAAGTAGGCGTGGAACAGGGAGTTCGTCGTCTCCCACTGGAGACCGTAGTCGTCGGCGTGCAGGATCAGGCGGTGCGCGTCGACGGTGTTCGGGGCGCTGGCGACGCGCCCGAAGTCGAAGTGGATACCCTCTTCGGCCCCAAGCGCCGCAACCTGCCCGAATGCCGCCCGGGCGTTCGCCTCACCGCCGAACTTTTCCCGGGCGAACCCGGGCCACGGCAGGCCGCCCGCCGGCATTTCGGACCGGAGCTGGAAGGGCCGCCAGCGGCGCGTGACGACCAGGTCGGGGCGCATGACGAGGGCTTTTTCCAACCGCTTTTCTCCGATGTAGCACCAGGGACAGACTACGTCGGCGTAAACATCTATCCGAACCATTGGCTGCTCTCTTTCCTGGCTCGTCACGGTATCAGCGTGACTTTACCGACCGTGGCGCGGCCTTCGATGGCGCGGTGGGCCCTGGCGGCGTCTTCGAGTTTGAAGGACGGGCCTTCGACTACCTTTAGTTCGCCGGAGCGGAGGTAGGCGGAGATCCCTTCTCGCGCTTTGTTGGCGGCTCCGGGGCGGATCCAGGGTCCCCCGTAACCGCTGACAGTTTGCCCTTTCATGTTTAGCTGCCACATGTCCGGCGGCGCCATGCCTTCCCCGCTGGCGGCCCCGAAGGTGACGAGCCTGCCGAGCGGCGCGAGGCAGCCGTAAGCCTGCTCCCCAACCTCGCCGCCCACCGACTCCAGCACCACGTCCACACCCCGCCCGCCGGTTGCCTCCAGGACTTCCTCGGCCCAGCCATCCCGGGTGTAGTCCACGGTTCGGTCCGCGCCCAGGGATTCCGCGAGGCTTCGCTTCTCTCCGGTGCTGGCCGTACCGATCACCGTTCCAGCGCCCGCCAGCTTCGCGAGTTGCACCGCGAGCGTGCCGACGCCGCCGGCCGCCGCCTGGACCAGCACGCCCTCGCCGGGCTGTATGCGGGCCGAGTCGTGCAGCACGCCGTAGGCGGTGATCCCCTGTACCAAGAGCGCCGTCGCCTGCAAAAAGTCCACGCCGTCCGGTATCTCCACCACCGAATCGACCGGGGCAACAGCGTACTCCGCGTAGCCGCCCGTCCCCAAAACGGCCACGACCCGCGCCCCTTCTCCGAGCCCGGTGACGTTTTCGCCGAGCTTCGCTATCGTTCCACCGACCTCGAAGCCCGGCGTTGCGGGCATGTCCGCCGAGCCGGGGCCGTGAAACATGCCCCGCCGCATGCCCGTGTCAGCGTAGTTCACGCCCGCCAGCGCGACCTCTATAAGTACCTCGTCCGGACCTGGCTCCGGCGTTTCCGCGTCTTCCGCCACGAGCACTTCCGGCTCTCCCGGTTCGTACATCTTTATGATCTTCAAGTACGGCTCCTTCTAGTAGCTGACCATTGGTTTCCGCCCGAGGTACGCGTCGTCCTCTGCCTGACGCAGCATGAAGTCCGCCACGTCGGCCCGGGAGATCTTTGACCCGCTATTCTTACCGACGTAGCCGACCCGGTATTCGCCTGTTTTGTCACCTTCGGTCAACATCGGACCACGCACGATGACCCAATCCAGGCTACTCTTTTCTATGGCGCGGGCGTGGTTTTCGCCGTCTTCCAGCACGTCTTTTTGCAGCAGTTTCAGGAGCGTGGTGATCGCTTTGTCGAATAGCTTTGGTTCATCTTTCGGGTCACGCACTCCCGCCCCCGTCAGGCTCACCAACCGCTTTACGTCGAACCTCTTCATCGCCGCCACGATGTTCTCCGTGCCGACCGTCTGCACGTCCTTCGCGGAGGTCTTCGTATGGCCCAACGCGCTCAAAACCGCATCCGCCCCGACCACCGCCTCCTGAACTTTCGCGTAGTCCTTTACGTCGCCCTCGACCGTCGTGAGTCGCTCGTGACTAATTCCCAGCTTGGACGGATCCCGGACAAAGGCCGTAACCTCATGGCACGCCGCGAGCGCCTGTTCGACGAGCGGCTTGCCCGTCCGGCCGGATGCCCCGAATATCGTAAGCCTCATACGCCACCTCTTTTTCTTTGATTTCCTCGAAAAATTATGTACGCTACTATCGCAGGTTACAAGTACGCACAAAAATGTACTATAGTGTCCAAAAAGATACCTTTGGAAAGGAATCAAATTTTGAGACAATACGATTGTCCGGTAGAGGCAACATTGGATGTCATCGGGGGCAAATGGAAGCCCTT
>JBARZM010000102.1:0-1682 GCA_049650095.1 Rubrobacteraceae bacterium
CAGCCCTCGCGGCCTTCCGAGTGTTTGGTGCGAGATCCTAGCTGCCGGCGGCGCTCTTTTCCCGGCTCTCGGAGGATTTCGCCGCCTCTTTCTGCGGGGCCAGGACCATGATCATGTTGCGCCCGTCCAGCTTCGGCTGGCTCTCGACGCGGCCTATCTCCTTCAGGTCTTCGGCGAGCCTTACCAGAAGTTTTTCTCCTAGTTCCGGATGCTGGACTTCGCGTCCGCGGAACATGATCGTTACCTTGACCTTGTCGCCGCCCTTGAGGAAACGCTGGACGTGGCCCTTCTTCGTCTCGAAGTCGTGGTCCCCGATCTTTGGCCGGAGCTTCATCTCCCGGACGTTGACGTTGACCTGGTTTTTGCGGGCGGCCTTCCGGTCCTGTTCCTTCTGGTACTTGTACTTGCCGTAGTCCATCATGCGGACCACGGGCGGGTCCGAATTCGGCGCGACCTCCACCAAGTCCAAATCTTCTTTCTCGGCGTAATCCGTGGCCTCGCGGATGTGCTTGATCCCCAACTGTTCCCCGCTCGATGAGATCAGACGTACAGAGCGGGCCCGGATCTGACCATTGATCCTCGGCTCTTCTTCAGCAGCTACTGTGCACCAACTCCTTCCAAAACCATATTCAGGGGCCGTTGAACCGCTCGAACGATACCCCGGTAAGGCGCCGGACGGGCGCGGACCCCAACAACTCTCTCTATTATACTCCTCCCCGGCTACTCCTGTCTATAAGAATCGCGTGCTGCAATCTCTTCCCGGACCCGCCGCCCGAACTTTTCCAGGCTCAAAGCCTCCTGCTGCTTCTCTCCCCGCTTCCGAATATTGACCGTGCCCTCTTCGATCTCCCGGTCTCCGACGATCAGAAGATACGGCACTTTCTGGCGGGCGTTCTCCCGGATTTTCTTCTGCATGCTATTGAGTGAATCGTCTACCTCCACCCGTAGCCCGTCGTTCGAGAGTGAGCCTCGCACCTTCCGCGCGTAGTCGAGGTGCCGGTCGGAGACCGGGATAACGACGGCCTGGGCCGGCGAGAGCCACAGCGGAAATGCGCCGCCGAAGTGCTCGATCAGAACGGCCATGAACCGCTCCGTCGTGCCGGTAACGGCCCGATGCAGCAGAACCGGCGTATGTTCCCGACCGTCCTCCCCAATGTACTCGCAGCCGAGCCGGGAAGGTTGGATGAAGTCAACCTGAATGGTAGAGAGCTGCCACTCGCGCCCCAGCACGTCCTTCGCCATGAAATCCGCCTTCGGCCCGTAGAACGCGGCCTCGCCGGGAACCTTCTCGTAGGAGATACCGGCGGCGTCCAGGGCGTCGCGGAGGGCGTCTTCGGCCCGGCTCCACTTCTCGTCGTCGGCGATGTACTTAGCGTCGTCCGGGTCGCGCATCGAAAGCCGCACCCGGTAGTCCTCGAAGCCGTACGTATCTAGCACCTCCCGGATGATCTCCAAGGCGCGGGCGAACTCTTCCTGGACCTGATCCTCGGTACAGAAAACGTGCGCGTCATCCTGTGTCAGGCTCCGCACCCGCGTCAGGCCCGTAAGCTCCCCACTCTTCTCGTAGCGGTAGAGCGTGGCGAACTCGGCGTACCGGATCGGCAGTTCCCGGTAAGAATGCGCCCCGGAGTTAAAGAGCGTCATGTGGCTCGGGCAGTTCATCGGCTTGAGCCGGTAGCGGG
>JBARZM010000103.1:0-3501 GCA_049650095.1 Rubrobacteraceae bacterium
GCGTGGTGCGCGAGTTGCACGGCGCCCGCCGCGACGCGCCGAACGTCTTCCACGAGCTATCCGACCGGGAGATGGAGGTTCTCAAGCTCATCGCCGACGGCTGTAACAACGCCGAGATCGCCGGCACGCTCTACCTGAGCGAGAAGACCGTCAAGAGCCACGTCTCCAACATCCTCGGCAAACTGCACCTCGCCGACCGAACCCAGGCCGCCGTCTACGCCTGGCGCGAGGGCGTTGTCCGGCGCGACTGAATGTGTCAGGACAGGCCGAACTAAACTCAGAGCACCTTGTCCCGGAAGCGGCGCAGCAGCAGTATCACGAGCGCCAGGTTGTATGCGAGACCTACGAGAAAGTAAGGCCAGAAGTTTCCTCCTCCGCTGGCGACCCAGAATGCTCTGGCGGGCCAGTAGGTTGGCAGGATGCCCAGTAGTAGTTGCCAGTTGGAGCCTATGAAGTAGGCGGCGAGCGGGCCGAGGATGAAGACGCCGAATGCTTTTCCGAGGGCCAGTCCCTCTATTTTGTTGTTCGCCAGCGTGACCAGGAGCAGGGCCACGACGGGGGAGAAGAGGCCCGCCAGCAGGGCGGCGGGTACGAGGCTGGGTAGTAGCGATACGGGCGCGAGGCCGGTCAGTGAGATGCAGCCGAGGGTGTAGAGGAAGCTCAACGTTATGGCCGTGGAGATCCGGTATCCAGCGTAGCCAGTAGTGGAGGCCGGGGTTACGCGCAAGGCGGTGAGGGTGTCGTCGTCGCGCTCGTCCAGGACCATGAACCCTGCGAGAGAGCCGAACCCGCCGGGGAGGCCGAGAATTAAGAGGCTCAGGAGCAGCGGATAGTAGGGCGTGAGGTCGAAGCCGTATCGGCGGTCCAGGTACGCGGTGACGAGCGGGACGGCGAACCGCAACACCACGACCGCGAGCAGCGGGGCCAGAAGAAAGGTGAGCAGCATCGAATCCCGGCGGACGTTGCGGATGTCGTTCGCGCCGAATGCCAGCATCGCGCGGGCCACCTCAGCGGCCTCCGCCCACGACGTAGTGGGTAAACATTTTACGGGCCACGAGGTTAAGGGCGGATATCCAGAACAATCCGTATAAGACGGTGTAGAGAAGTTGCCAGGGTGCGAGCGGGTGCGTGCCGAAGGCGCCGCCGAGCAGGAGCAGGGGGCCGTGGGTGGGAAAAAGGTAGAAGATGAGGTTGTGCCAGACGTCGAGAAAGGGGATGAGGGGGGCGCTCATCAGGGCGAGTGGGAGTTGTGAGGGGATTAGGTAGCGGGTGATCTGGTCGAACGGCAAGACGGAGACGAAGCCGGCGAGCAACGAGACAATTGAGATGAATACCACGCCCAGGATGAGAAGCACGGCGTCGAAGCCGGTTCCGTAAGCCGCCAGCACCAGGATCAGGCTGGCGCCCGAGGCCATCACGGTTAGTGTGGCGAGCTTCGAGCCCAGATACTCTCCGAACCGTAGGGGAGTAGTGACGACGGCGGAGAGCGTCCGTTCGCCCTTCTCGAAGAGCATCATCCCCGCGATGAAGTAGTAGCCGATCACGGCGAACTCGGCGAAGACGACGAGTGGCGTCGCAACCTTCAGGGCAGAAGCCGGCAACAGGTATAGCACGGCAATCCACAACAGCGTCACGAAAGCCGCCGCGTAGTAAAAACCGTAACGTAGCTGCAGTAGCAGATCCAGCCGCACCGCGACCAGCGTCCGGCTCATACCAGCGACTTCCCGGTCGTCTCGATAAAGATATCCTCCAGCGTCGCCTCTCCGGTGTGGATTGTCTCGATCCTCTCCTCGCGCAGCAGCGCCAGGAAACGGTCATCGTCTCCCAGGCCGTCCAGGGGGAACTCCCGCCGACCGGCGTGTCCGCCGGCGTCGTACTCGATCCTCACCCGCCGTTCGCCGCGTTGAATCTTCAATGCCCTGGGAGAGTCTATGGCGGCAATTCCGCCGTCCACGATAAACGCGACCCGGTCGCAGAGCCGGTCCGCCACACCCATGTCGTGGGTGGTCAGGAAGATAGTGCGGCCCTCTTTCTTGAGGTCGAGGATAATGTTCTCCATTTTGCGGGCGTTGGCCGGGTCCAGGCCCGCCGTTGGCTCGTCCAGAAATATGAGCTTCGGGCGGTTGAGCAACGCCCGGACGAAGGTGAGCCGCATCTGCATCCCTTTCGAGAACTGCGCGACCCGGGTGCCGGCGTCGTTCTCCAACCCGACCATCGCCAGAAGCTCGCGCGGCTCTTCCGTACCTCTGGAATACAGCGCGCGGAAGAAGTTCAGGTTTTCGAGGGCGGTAAGTTTCTGATAGTGGTTCGGGAGTTCGAACGAGACCCCGATGCGTTCATAGTATTCCGGACCCCACGCGTCGAGGTCTTTACCCAGTACCGAAATCGCTCCTTCGTAGCCTTTCAGCAGGCCGATAAGGATTTTCTGCGTGGTACTCTTTCCCGCGCCACTGGGCCCGAGGAAGCCGAATATCTCACCCGGTTCCACGCCGAAGCTAATGCCGTCCACCGCCCGCCGTTCGACACTCGGATAGGCGAACGTCATGTCGTGTACCGAGATCATGGCTACTCCTTCTCTCCGCGGGCAAGGCCGTCGGCGACGAGTCGGATCATCTTCTCCAGCACGGCCGGGTAGATCTCCCGTCCGATGTCGTCTTTGTGGATGGTTAGCACCACGACGGAGCGTATGACGCCGGCGAACACCTCCGGGTCTCCATCCGAGACCACACCCGCCTCCTGTCCCTCCCGGATGAAGTAGCTGACCGCGTCTGTTGAGTCTTCGACGTTCGCCTGCATCGCCTCCGGCGGGACCCGCCGCTTAACCGCCTGCCACTCTTCGGGATGCGTCGCCAGCCGGCGCGTCAAAGGGTTGGTCTCGAATTCCCGGACTACAGCCCACAGGAACCGCTCCACGGCGTCTCTACCGTTCCCCGCGAGCGAGGCCGCCGGCATCTCACCCCGTAGCCGCTTCCGCTCTTCCATCAACAGCTTCAGGTAAAGCTCTTCCTTCGACCCGAAGAACCCATAGAAACTGCTCTTTGCGATCCCCGCCGGCCGGGTGAGATCCTCGATGCTGGTCTTCTTCAACCCCTGACGGGCGAACCGCTCCCGCCCAGCTTCCACGATTTGATCTCGGATGTGAGATTTCTCGGTCTCTGTGAAATTCGGCAATTCGCATACCACCTGTGAAAACAAAAAACTAATTCGTTTTTATAATCTTAAAACGTATTGTAGGGAGTGTCAAGAGGCCAGGTGAATTGCGGGGGTCAGGACGGTGATATAAAGATATCCGGCGGCTGGTCCATTGACTAGGGTCTCTCCGGTTCGCGGCTCCAAGGGCGTTGTGGCGCCACCATCAACGGCACGCTGTTGGGGACGCCCACGAGTGTAACGGCATTTGTAATCCGGAGGCTATTAAAGCTTCGGGCCGGGTGCGTCAGTCGCTCACTTGCCCTTTCCGAAGAGGCGCAGGCCGTTGGGCGTTACCGCGATCGAGGTCCC
>JBARZM010000104.1:0-4668 GCA_049650095.1 Rubrobacteraceae bacterium
GTCGGCCTCCCGGCGCCGGAGCAGCGCCCGCACCCGGGCCAGGAGGACGTCGAAGGTGAACGGCTTGACCACGTAGTCGTCGGCCCCCTCCCTGAACCCCTGGACCTCATCCGCCGAAGCGTCGCGCGCGGTGAGCATGAGCACCGGGAGCTGCCCGTCGGCCGCCCTGAGGCGCCGCAGCACTTCCAGTCCGTCCATCCCCGGCATCATGACGTCCAGGATCACCAGGTCGGGATAGCGCTCCCGGGCTATGGCGAGCCCCTCTTCGCCGTTTGCCGCCGCGTCCACGTCGAAGCGTTCGTAGGACAGGCCGCGCTTGAGGAGGCTGGCCACGGCCGGGTCGTCGTCTATCACGAGAATGCGCTGCACGGGATGAACCTCCCTCGATCTCTCACCCGAACTTCGGGCATGTCCCGGACGAAACTGGTCCCAAAGCTTCATTCGGCAATTCCAAAGACCTTTCCATGGACGGCTTTGCGCACGCGTCATCTCTCAGCCGGTTTCGGGCACCAGTCTATTACGTTTCATACCGTCCGGCCCGCCGACGGGTCAATCGGCGCGGGCCTACCCGGTTCTTTCGTCCTCAGCGAGTGTTCAGCCGGGCCTCAGGTTCCCCTCAAGAGTCCGTGATAGCCTCAGGTTCCGAGCGTGTAGCCAAAGGAGACCGTGTGGAGATCCGGAACCATAACACCCACCTGAACCGCTACCGCCGGATCGCCGAGGTCCTCTCCCGGCACGGGATGGGCTACATGGTGGGCGTCTTCGGGCTGGAAAACCACGTTCCCTTCCACAAGGGCTTCCTGGGCCATCCCAGCAGAGACGAACCCTACACCCGCCCCGAGCACCTGCGCATGGCGCTGGAGGAGCTTGGCGCCACCTTTATCAAGCTAGGACAGATCCTCTCCACCCGCCCCGACCTCATGCCGCCCGAATACCAGGCCGAGCTGGCAAAGCTCCAGGACGCCGCCCCGCCCGTGCCCCCGGAAGCCGTCGAAGAGTTGCTCGTCGAGGAGTTGGGCGGCCCGCCGGAAGAGGTCTTCGCCGCGTTCGGCCACACGCCCCTGGCGGCCGCCTCCATCGGCCAGGCCCACGCCGCCACGCTCGAAGACGGCACGGAGGTAGTCGTAAAGGTGAGGAGGCCCGGCGTCGTCGAGCAGGTCGAGGAGGACCTGCAAATCCTGCGGAACCTGGCGGCCACGGCCAGCCGTCGCTGGGAGGTCGCCGAGCAGTACGACATCGTCGCGCTGGTCGAGGAGTTCTCCGAGACGCTGCGGGCCGAGCTGGACTACGTGCGCGAGGGGCGGGACGCCGAACGCTTCGCGGAGAACTTCGCGGACGACCCGGAGGTGCACATCCCGAAGGTCTTCCGGGAGACCAGCACCTCGCGCGTCCTGACCCTGGAGCGTCTGCGCGGGACCAAGGTAAACGACGTCCGGGCGCTAGAGGAGGCCGGTATCGACCGCGGGGAGTTGGCCAAGCGGGCGGTCCGCATTACCCTGGATATGATCTTCGAGCACGGCTTCTTCCACGCCGACCCCCACCCCGGCAATTTCTTCGTCGAGGAGGATGGCGTTCTCGGCATCATAGACTTCGGTATGGTCGGCACAGTGGACGAGCGTACGCAGGACCAACTGGCGCGGCTGATCCTGGCGATCACGAGCCAGGACTCCGACCGGCTGGTGGACGTGCTGCTAGACCTCGGGACCTCCAGGCAAAGGGTAGACCGTCCCCGGCTCCGGCAGGACCTGGAGCGGCTGACCTCCCGCTACTACGGGCGGCCGCTCGGGGAGATACCGCTCGGCGCGCTGCTCGAAGAGGCCCTGGCCGTAGTCCGCCGCCACCGCCTGCAACTGCCACCGAACATGGTGCTCCTGTTCAAGATGGCGGTTATGAACGAAGGGATGGGAGCCCGGCTCGACCCCGACTTCCACCTGGCGACCGTGATCTCACCCTACGCCGAGCGGCTCATGCTCCAGCGGTATTCCCCGGCCCGTCTGGCCCAACAACTCGGCCGAACGGGCATGGAAGCGGCGCAACTCGGGGCGGAGCTTCCCCAACAACTGCGGCGGCTCGTAGGAGAGATCGAACGCGGCGGCCTGGAGCTCGGCATGCGCCCCGAGGGCGTCGAGCCGGTCCTGAGACGCCTCGAACACCTGGTGAACCGGCTCGTCCTGGCGATCATCGCCGCCGCGTTCATAGGAGGTTCGGCGGTGCTGATGTCGGTCTACCATCCCTTCGATTGGGGAGGTTTGCTCGGGATCTTCTTCGCCGTCGGGTTCGTGATCGCCAGCGGGCTCGGGCTGTACCTGGCTTTCAGCATCCTCCGCCCGGGACGGTGAAGCGGGACCGGGACTCTCCGCCCCGGTCTGCCACGCGGCCCGGGGCGGGCTGGACGTGCCCGAACACGCGAAGTTCCGCGGCTTCGCGCTCCACACCCAAACGGCCGACTTCGAGCAGCCCGTACCGCCGAATCCCCACAGCCCTCACGGATACGTGATACCGCGCCTCGATACCGACGCCCGTCTGCTCGACCGCGCAAAAGAAGCCGGGGCGGTCGCGAACGGCGACACGGTCCGCTTCGAAGCCCCGATGGTAGTCGTGGCCGACGGCTCCGGCGGGGGCGTCGCCGGCGAACGCAAGGCCCACCAGAACGCCGTGGCGAGGAGGCAGTACTTCGGGAACGTTTCGGGACTGGCGACGGATCACCTGCACATCTTCGCGACCCGGGATATGAACGAGCGGGGCGCGGGGTACGGCTGGGTGTTCCCCCTCGGCGACGGCCGGGCCAACGTCGGAGCGGGGCTCTCCAACCGCACCCTGGAACGCACCGGTCGCAACCTCAAGGACTACTTCGGCCGCTTCCTCGAAGAACCGCGGCTCGCGGAGTTGCTCGAAGGCGCGGAGCCCGAAGCCCCGCCCAAGAGTTGGTCGCTGAAGATGGGCATGTGGGGCGCCAGGAGAGTGGGTCAGGGCCTGATGCTGGTCGGCGACGCGGGGAGCATGACCCACCCCATCAGCGGCGAGGGCGTCGGCTACGCCATACAGGGCGGCCGCCTGGCCGCCGCCTGGGCGCACGAGGCACGCGCCCGCAAGGACTACTCCGCGCGCCTCCTCGCCGGCTACGAGCGGGCGGTCCGTCGCGAGTGGACCCTGGAGTACCTCTCCGAACACGTCCTGGTAAGCGCCCTCCCCAACCTGGGCCTCCTGGAGCCTCTCTTCAAGGCCAGCGAGAGTAACCGCCGCGTCCGCCAGACCCTCATCGAGAGCTTCACCGGCGACGCCACGGTCTTCAGGTTATTCAAGCACCCGAGGGCTGTCGTGAAGCTTTTTCGGGCAAGCAGCGGACCTTAGAGGAACTCGGGTCTTGCGCCGACTTGACCCTACGCCACCAGCCCAGGAACTTCCGAGAGCATTTCCCGGCAATTGACCGCAATTATCTTGCACTGGTGCGAATATCCATAAGCTCCCGGACACCAAACCGGGAGCTTTTCGTGGATCCACTTCTCCGAAACCCCGCTCCGTTACAAGCCTGTATAGATATGCAGCCGCGGCAATGTTAAGCTTGTAGCCATGACGCCATGGCTACACGGAAAAAGGAGCTTGTTGTGGTGAGAGTACGAATAGCAGCGGATGTAGACGCCGATCTTCGCCGGCGCGTAAAAGTCGCCGCAGCGAGCACGGACCGCTCCGTAAGCGAATGGATAGAGGAGGCCGTCCTGCACGAGTTGGAGAACGACAGCGCGGAGGAGCTGAAAATGCCGGCGGAGGGAGAGAAGCCACAAGGTAGCAAGAACCCGCCCAGGCCGAGAAGCGGCCGCACCGTGGCCGATGCAGTGATCGAAGATCGCCGCTAGGCTTTGATTGTCTACCTAGAGACCAGCGCGATGCTGAAACTCTACGTCGAGGAAGAAGGCCGCAAGCTGGTGAGGGAGGCTGTCGGGTCTGCCGATCTGACGGCCACCTCTACGGTCGCCTACGCAGAGGCCCGCGCTGGACTCGCCCGCAGGTGGCGGGAAGGCGACTTCACACACGAGGAGCATCGGGGAGCAGTCGAGGACCTGGAGGATGACTGGATCACCTACGCCCGTCTGGATACCTCAAACCTCGTATCTAACCAAGCCGGCGAACTGGCAGAACACCACGCCCTGAGGGGCTTCGATTCGATCCATCTTGCGAGCGCCCTACGACTCTTGGAAAGGTTCGAAGACCTGCAATTCCTCGCATTCGACAACAGACTCAACGACGCCGCTCGGAAGGTTCGTCTACCCGTCTACGGCGGCGAAATTAACTGACCTATTAGCCACGCCCCAGCTTGATACTTTGTTACGCGCCCAGTGGACCTTACGGCAGCTTGTCGGCGCCGCGGACCTCCAGAGGCCCAAGGTAGCACGCGGTATCAAGCGAGGTAGCAAGACCAGGACAAACCGTGTCCGCCAGACCCTCATCGAGAGCTTCACCGTGCGTCGCCCGGTGGGTGCAACGCCTTGATCTATCCTCCAGAGTCGTTCCGGAGTCCTATCGTCCTGCCCATAACCGTGTCCAGGAACAGGGCCGCCGTCCAGGAGAAGAAGTCCGAGCCGTGGCCGGTTCCATCGAAAGGGTCGAAGTATTCGTGGAAGCCCGAGTTTCGGACCAGTCCCTCTATGGTTCCGCGCAGCCGGGCGGCCT
>JBARZM010000105.1:0-19192 GCA_049650095.1 Rubrobacteraceae bacterium
CGGCGGCCTGATCCACCTCGGCCATGATCGCGTCAATGTCATCCGTGGACCCTGCAAGCTCCATCGCCTTGGCGATTATGTGCATCCCCTGGTAGTTGAGCGCCACCTCGGAGGTCGGGGGCCGCTCACCGCCGATCTTCTCTCTGTAATATTCGACGAACTGGTCCGTGCCGGGCCCTGGATAGTCCACGGTCGGGAATATCCCGACGGAACCGTTGAGGTTTTCTTTCTCGGTGAAGGTCTCCATCTCCTCGAACTTGGCCTGGTCCATGACGATGAACCCGCCCTCGAAGCCTTGTTTGCGGGCCTCTTCGATCACGATGGCCGTCGGCTGCGAAGGACCGCCGACGAACAACACGTCCGGGTTTTCGGAGAGGGCCCGCGAGACCGGGCCTGCGTAGTCCGTGGTGGTCGTGTAATCGACGCCGTTGTCGGAGAGGACCTCGCCGCCCTGCTTCTCCCACTCGGCCGTTACCTGCTCGGTCCACTGGAGGCCGTACTCGCTCGTCGTCGGTATGAGGCCGAGCTTGTTGCCGAACATACCCATCTCGGTCTCTACGAACGGCTGCATGTAATTATCGAAGCGCGGTGGGATCATAACCGTGTTCGGGTTATCCCTCTCCAGTATCTCCGGCACGCTACTGTAAGCCCCGAGCACGAACTCCGTGGGCGGGTTGGTGTTTAGCTCCTGGGCGGCGAAGATGCCGCCGGAATGCGGCACGAAGATGACCGGGGTCTGGGACTGCTGCACGAGCCGCCGCACGTTGGTCGCCGTCTCGTTCGGCAAGTACTTATCGTCTAGCGACTCTATGCTGAACTTGGTGGTGGTGCCGTCCACCTCGATGCCGCCGGCCTGATTGATCTCATCCACCGCCATCTGGATGCCGTCCATGACATTTTCGCCGTAGAACGCCGCACCACCGCTCAAAGGACCACTGAAACCGATGTTGACGTTCTGCTCGCCACCACCTCCCTGCGAACCACCGTCCCCACCGCCACACGCGGCAACCGCGAAGACGACGGCCAAAGTCAGCGCCATTGTGACTACGATCTTGCCTACTCTGCGGGCAAACAAACCTTCCTCCTTTTCCTTTTACCGGCCCCCTAATGCCGGTTCCCCTGATCAACCGTCTACAATATAAAGTATTCATTTTCTCCGGGCAAGAGCTTCGCTATTTTTCCCGTAAGGCTAGAGCCGGGGAATTTTAAGGTGCAGCGGTAGCCGTCTAGGCTTTATGCAGGGTTGGATCTCGGGACGTTGGTGGCAGAGAAATGCTCGACGAGGTATTCGTTGACAGCCTCGGGGCGCTCCACGGCTAGCGAGTGTCCCGCGCGCCGAACCGTAACCCAACTCCCGCCGGGCGCGGTCTCGGCTACGTGCTGCGAGAGGACTGGTTCGTAGGCGTGATCCTCCTCGCCGGCTACGGCCAGTACGGGAACCCGCGCAGCGGCCAGCTCGGATAGAACGTCCTCGCGGTAGACGACGCCGTGGGCCGCGTCTCCTATCGTGGCGGGCAGGCCCAGCATGTATTGCCGCCAGTGTTCGCGCAGGTCTTCCCGCCCGGGGTCGGCGAGGGTGGTGTCCCCGAACATTATGTACATAAGAGTGTCGATGATCTCTTCCGTTCCGTGCTGTTGGAGGTGGACTACCAGGGGTCCGAAGTCATCTACCTTGCCCTCCGCTTCGGCTGACGAGCCCATGACCGCTGCCGATAGGAGGAGGTCCGGGCGCCGGGCGGCCAACCGGGCCGCGATGAAGCCCCCCATGGAGTTGCCTACGAAATGGCACCGGGCCAGGCCCAACTCCTCGATCAGCGCGGCGGCGTCATCGGCGAGGGTATCCATGTCCAGTTCCTCGACGGGCGCCGCCGCGCTCCGGCCTTGCCCCCGGTGATCGTAGACGACCACCCGGTACTCGGAAGAGAACCGCTCCACCTGACGATGGAACATCGTATGGTCGAAGAACAGCGAATGGCTAAAGACCAGCGCCGGCCGATCCCGTGGCCCGTATTCCTCGTAGTACAACTGCGTGCCGTTCACCGCGACCTCGGGCATACTCGCCTCCCCATCGTTTACCGGACCACCTTGAGGGTTATTGTCTCACGGCCATACCACCGGTGAAACAACCCGCAGGCTACTTCGACTCCGACATTTTCTCCTGCTCCTTCTCCTGAAGCTCGCGCCAGAGGATCTTGCCGGACCCGCTTTTTGGCAGCGCGTCTATGAACTCGACTTGTCGGGGGTACTTGTACGCGGCCATCTCACCCTTGGCCCACTCGATTATGTCCTCGGCCGAGGCGTCCTCGCCTTCCCGCAACACCACGAAGGCCTTCGCGGTTTCGCCGCGCTGCTCGTCCGGGATGCCGATAATGCAAGCCTCCTGGATGGCGGGATGCTTGTAGAGGGTAGACTCGACCTCCGAAGGCCAGACTTTGTAGCCGGAGGCGTTGATCATGCGCTTCAGGCGGTCCACCATGAAGAAGTAGCCTTCCTCGTCGTACACGGCGATGTCGCCGGTTCGGAAAAAGCGTTTGCCGTCCCGCTCGAAGAAAGACTCCTCGTCGGCGTCGGGACGCTTCCAGTAACCCTCCATCACCTGCGGGCCGCTAACCACGATCTCACCCTGTTCGTTCGGGCCAAGCTCTTCCAGCGTATCCGGGTTGACGACCCGGGCGTCCACGTCGAAGTGCGGCACGCCGAGACATTGGAGCTTCGGACGATCCGGCGGGTTCAAGTGGGTTTGGGAGATGGTCTCCGATAGACCGTAACCCTCCTGGTAACTCAATCCCATCAACTCGTTCAGTTTCTCGCCGACCGCCGCCGGCAACGGCGCGCCACCGCCCCACACTACCAGGAGCGATGACAGATCGTAGTCTCCAATATTCGGGTTTGCCAGAAAGTCCACGACCATCGTGGAGATGTTCGTCCAGTGGGTTACCCCGTAGCGTTGCATGAGCTCGGCGGCAACGTCCCGGTCCCAGCGGGTCATGAGAACGCTGGCGCCGCCAGAGTAGATCGGGGCGTTCATGCTGTGCTGCATCCCCGTAACGTGGAAGAGCGGCAACACGCACAAAGAGATGCTCGCCACCGTGGTCGCGTTCCACACACACCCACCCACGAGCGTAGCCTGCAAGGTGCGGTGCGTGTGAATGCAGCCCTTCGGCTGCCCGGTCGTGCCGGAAGTGTACGGGAGGAGCGCCACGTCGGCAGAACCTACGTCAACGGGCTCCGGCTCATAGCCGGGTTCCAGTGCTTCGTTCCAGGAGATCATGCCCTCACCCGAGATTTCTTCCCGCGGAGTCTGCACGAAATCCGGGATGGCGAGGTCTGTTTCTTCTTCCAGATAGTCTGAGTAGGTGGCGACGATCAACTGCTCCAGGCCACCCTCGCCAAGGAGCGGTGATATATTCTCGTACAATTCCTGCCCCACCACGGCGACCTTGGCCTCCGAGTCCTGGACGTAGTGTTCCAGCTCGTTGGTCACGAGCATCGGGTTCACCGGCACGACTACCGCCCCCAACCTCAGGACCGCGTAGAACGCGACGATGAATTGCGGGCTGTTCTGCACATACAGGATCACCCGGTCGCCCTTCTCGACGCCGGATTCTTTTTGCAGGTATCCGGCTAGGGCGTTCACCTCACTGTGCAGCCGGCTATAAAGGATCTCCGTCCCGTAGTAGACGATGGCCGTGTTGCCCGGGTAGCGGGCCGCCGTCACCTCCAGGTTGTGGTAGACGCTCGTCTCCGGCAGCGGCAGCGAGCGCGGGACTCGCTCCGGCCAGAACTCGAAGTGACTCTCGATCATCCCCAGCACCTCCTTGTTCTTTTTTTGTTGCGTTAACTCCCCGTAAAGTTCGCCGCCCGCTTCTCGCGAAAAGCCGCGACGCCTTCTTTGTGGTCGTTCGTGTATCCGCAGAACGTCTGGCCCTCGGCTTCGTTCTCGAGGGCGGTTTCGAGGTCGTTCTCGAAGCTCCCATAGAGCGACTGCTTGATCCGTCCCAGGGCCCGCGTCGGCAGGCCCGCCAATTGCCCGGCGAGTTCGGCAGTCTCGTCCGCCAGATCTTCTTCACCCACGACCTTGTTCACGAGCCCGATACGGTAGGCTTCTTCCGCGTCCACGGACTCGCCGAGCATGCTCATCTCCATCGCCCGGCCGAGGCCGACGATGCGTGGCAGGAAGAAAGAAACACCGGCATCCGGCATCAAGCCGATCTTGACGAACGCCACGGAGAACTTCGCGCTCTCGGCGGCTATCCGCAGGTCGCAAGCGAGGGCAATGCCCATCCCGGCCCCGTACACTGGCCCGTGCAAAGAGGCGATCACGGGCTTCTCGATACCCACTATGCGCGTCACGAGCCGGCTGTAGGTTTCCCTGAGATACTGCCCGAGGTCCGGGTCTTCGTCGCCATTCTCCATCACCTCCGCCAGATCCGCCCCGGCGGAGAACCCGCGCCCTTCGCCCCGCAGGACGATAGCCCGAACTTCATCGTCCCCGGCGGCGGCGTCGAACGCGGCCCGGATCCCCTCGTGCATTTGCCCGTTGAAGGAATTCAGCACCTTGGGACGGTTCAGGGCGATGGTCGCTACCGCGCCGTCTTTCTCGTAGGTTATGGTCTCGTACACTGTTGGGGCCTCCTATTCGAAGTTTTTCGCCAGTTTCGCGAAGGTGTCGAGCGACCCGGGGTTGCTCAGCGAGTCACGGCTGGCGGCCTCATCAGGCGGGGTGCCGGAGAGGATTTTCTTTACGGGAACTTCGAGTTTCTTGCCGTTTAGGGTCTGCGGGATCTCCTCTATCTCGTAGACCTCATCCGGCACGTGGCGCGGCGAGCAGTTCTCCCGGATGCTCTTGCTTATCTCTTTTTTGAGCTCATCATCCAACTCTTCGTCTTCTTCGAGGATTACGAAGAGCGGCATCACCGATCCGCCGTCTTCCCGGGCTACGTCCACGACGAGGCTATCTCGTATCCGGGATATGGAAGAGACGGCCCGGTAGATCTCACTGGTCCCCATCCTCACGCCGCCACGGTTTATAGTCGAATCGCTGCGACCGTAGATCACGGCGCTTCCGTGGTCCGTAACCTTGATCCAATCCCCATGCCGCCACACCCCAGGATACACGTCGAAGTAACTCTCCCGGTACCGCTCGCCCCCCTCATCTCCCCACAAGAAGACCGGCATGGAGGGCATGGGCTCGGTTATAACAAGCTCGCCCACTTCTTCCACAAGCGGCAGGCCTTCTTCGTCGAACGCGTGGACGCTCGCCCCGAGGGATCTACACTGAAGCTCGCCGGCGCGGACGGGCAGAATTGGGCAGCCTCCGACGAATGCCGTACACAGGTCGGTGCCGCCGCTGGTGGAGAAGAGCCACACCTCCTCTTTTACGCGCCCGTAGACCCACTCGAAGCCCTCGGGCGGCAACGGGGATCCCGTCGAGCCTATGGATCGCAGCGCGGAGAGATCGTGGTCTTCACCAGGCGTCAAGCCGGCATCCCTGCACCCGGTCAGGTAGCTGGCGCTGGCGCCGAAACAAGCCATGCCGGTCTTTTCGGCGAACTCCCACAGCACATTCAGGTCCGGATATCCGGGGCTGCCGTCGTACAGAAGCGCGGCGCCCCCGACGAGCAAGCTGGATGCGACGACGTTCCACATCATCCATCCCGTCGTGGTGAACCAGAAGAATGGATCTCCTTCTTTCACGTCCATGTGCAGAGAGAGCTTCTTGAGATGCTCCAGAAGTATTCCCCCATGACCGTGAACCAGCGCCTTCGGCAAACCTGTCGTGCCAGAGGAATAGAGCACCCAGAGCGGATGATCGAAGGGCACCTGCTCGAACTCCAACTCCGCGCCCTCGTATTCGGTGAGTAGATTGTGCCATAGTATTGCATCTTTGACACTATCCGAACCCGGTTGTTCGTCCAGGTACGGTATCAGGATGACGTTTTCCAGGCTGCTTATCTCGTTCCGGATACGGGCGACGACCTCCATCCGGTCGAAGTCTTTTCCGGCGTAGCGGTAGCCGTCCGAGGCGATCAGGACCTTCGGCTCGATCTGATCGAACCGGTCCACTACGCTCCCGGCCCCGAAGTCCGGCGAGCAACTCGACCAGACCGCCCCGAGTGAAGACGTGGCGAGCAGGGCCACGATAGCCTCCGGTATATTCGGGATGTAGGCCACCACCCGGTCTCCGCGTCCTACGCCCAGGGACTTCAGGCCTTCGGCGAGCGCCGCGACCTTTTCGTGAAGCTCTCGCCAGGTAACCGCCCCCAGCTCCCGAAGCTCGGACTCGGACAGAATCGCCGGTTCGTCCGGCCGTTTGTTTGCGTTTCTCAGAACGTGTTCGGCGTAGTTCAACTCCGCCCCGGGGAACCACTCCGCGCCCGGCATCCGGCGAGAGCCCAGCATCTCCGAATGAGGCTTCGATGCCTTGATCTCGAAATACTCCCAGATCGTAGTCCAGAACTCTTCCAGATCCGTAACCGACCACTCCCAGAGCTCCTCGTAGCCGTCGAAGGAGAGGTTTTTGTTCTCCTCCAGCCACCGCATGTAATGGGAAATATTCGCACCCTCTTTGAACTCTTCGGATGGCTCCCAGAGCAGGGTCCCTTCGGTAGCTTCAGTCAATTTCCATCACCCTTTCTGGCGATTCCCATTCGTAGATGCTCACTTCAACCTTCCTCGAGCTCGACCAGCACGGCTCCACCGGAGACGCCGTCGCCCTCGTTATAGGGGAGCGATCTCACCACCCCGTTGTGCGGGGCTGACACCGAGTGCTCGGTCTTCATCGCCTCCAGGACCAGGATAAGCTGTCCTTCCTCGACTTCGTCGCCCTCATTCACCAGCACCTTCACCACCGCCCCCGGCATCGGGGCCGTGAGGCTCGCGCCGCCGGATTCTGTCCCGCCAGACTCTACGTCATCCACATCTAGCGGTGATGGCTTGGAAAGCCGGTAACTCTCTCCGTCCAAAGAGACCAGGACGTCTGTGCCATCCAGCGCGAAGGCTCCCGCGACGCGCCGTCCATCCAACTTGGCCTGGATCCCTCCATCCCCCACGACGAGTACCTCGACGCGGGCTTCCCGCCCGTCCAGCCGCAACTTCAGGGTTCCATTACTCGAACGCTCGACCTCGACCCTGTATTCCTCCTCGCCTTCCTGGTAACGGAGGCGAGTAGCTCCTCCCAGTCGCCAGGTTCCGCGCGCAAACGGGTCTTCCGGCCTGCCGGCTGGGGATTGCGAGAGGTCGCCGGCCGCCGCCAGCAGGACGACCTCTTCGGAGGGAGAAGGAGATGGTGGAGCTTCGGTGAGCCCGTGTTCTTCGAGAAATTCGATGGTGGTCTCTCCGGCCGCGAATGAGGGATGATCCACGATGCGGCGCAGCAGCGGTAGGTTCGTCGGGACACCGAGCACCGTGTAGTCGCCGAGCGCCCGGCGAAGCCGCAGAATAGCCTTCTCACGGTCCGCCGCGAAAACGATGAGCTTGGCGACCATCGGGTCGTAGTGCAACGATACTTCGTCGCCCGAAGCGACGCCGGTGTCGTTGCGTATACCAGGACCTTCGGACGGTGCGAAGAGGCGCAACTTCCCGCCCGCCGGCAGGCCCGTGCCCTCCTCTTCGGTGTAGATGCGCGTCTCTATGGCGCTGCCGCGCGGAAAAACGTCCTCCTGGGAGATCGGCAACGGTTCCCCGGCCGCGACGGCGAGCTGGAGGTGTACGAGGTCCAGGCCCGTTACGAGCTCCGTGACCGGATGCTCGACCTGCAGGCGGGCGTTCATTTCGAGAAAATAGAACTCTTCTTCGGCGCTGAGGAGGAACTCGACGGTCCCCGCATTGCGATAGCCGGCTTCTCCGGCCAGGCGTACCGCCGCGGCGCAAATTTCCTCTCGCAGTTCCGGGCTCAAAACCGGTGAAGGAGCTTCCTCGACGACCTTCTGGTGCCGGCGTTGGATCGAGCACTCCCGCTCGTATAGATGTACGACGTTTCCGTGATGGTCGGCTATGACCTGGACCTCGACGTGCCGCGGTTTTTCCACGAGCTTCTCCAGAAACACCGATCCCTCCCCGAACGCGGACTCAGCCTCCCTCTTTGCGCTGCGGAGGGCCTCGACGAAGTCCTCCGGTTCGTATACGGGCCGCATCCCGCGCCCGCCACCTCCAGCGCTCGCCTTTACCAGTACAGGGTATCCGATCTCTCCGGCTTCTTTGGCCAGACGCTCCTCGCCCTCGTCTTCACCCGAATAGCCTGGAACGGTAGGCACGTCCGCGTCTCTAGCCAACTCCTTCGCCCGGATCTTATCCCCAACCTTCTCCATCGCCTCCGCCGGTGGCCCAACCCAGACGGCCCCCGACGCCTCGACCGCCCGCGCCAGTTGAGCGTTCTCCGAGAGGAAACCGTACCCTGGATGGACCGCATCAGCCCCCGATTCCTCTATAACCTCCGAGATCCGCTCCAGATTCAGGTAGCTCTCGGTCGCCGGGGCCGGCCCTAAGAGGTAAGCCTCGTCGGCGAGCCGGACGTGCATAGCTCCCTCGTCGGCTTCCGAGTAGACGGCGACGGTCTCTATCCCGAGCTCCCTGCAAGCCCGGATAATGCGCACGGCTACCTCGCCGCGGTTCGCTATCAGCAGCTTGCCGAAGCTCACGGCCCCGTCCTCCAGGCGGGATCGCGTTTCTCCAGAAAAGCCGACAGGCCCTCCTGTCCCTCCTGCCCCGTGCGTAGCTCCGCGATGCGCCGCGCCGTGACCTCCGTGGCTTCATCGGAGGACGCTTCTCTGAGTTCCCGCAAAAGAGCCTTCGTTGCAGACAAAGCCTCCGGGCCGCCCGCGAGAAGCCCTGAGACTTTCTCCCGCACCGCTTCGTCCAGTCGCCCTTCGGCGGCTACCTGGTGGACCAGCCCGATTTCACAGGCCCTTGTCGCGCCGAAGCGTTCCCCGGTCAGGAACAATGCCCGGGCGTGGGAATGGCCGATCTTGCGCAAGACGAACGGGGCGATGGTCGCCGGCGAGATCCCCAGCCGCACCTCGGAGAAAGCGAACACGGCCCCTTCCTCCGCCACCGCCACGTCCGCCGCCGCAACGAGCCCTATTCCGCCCCCGATAGCCGCCCCCTCCACGCGCGCCACGACCGGCTTCGGACACTCCTCGACCGCGCCGAACATCGCCGCGAGTTCCCTGGCGTCCCGCTGATTTTCCTCGTAAGAGAAGTTCGCCGTATCCCTCATGTATCCGATGTCCGCCCCCGCACAGAAAGAGTCTCCCTCGCCCGTTAGCACTACCACCCGCACGTCGTCATCTTCCGCCAACTCCTCCATGCTGTGTCTGATCTCCCCGATGAGCCCCGCGTTCAGGGCATTGCGGGCGTCGGGTCGGGCGAGCGTCACCGTGGAGATCCAGCCCTCGTTCTCGATCCTGAGATGTTCGTAGTCAGCCATGCATCACATCCTGAAGATCCCGAAGCGCGTGTCCTCGGCCGGGGCGTTGGCGGCCGCCGAGAGACCCAGAGCCAGGACCATCCGCGTATCTACCGGGTCTATAACGCCGTCGTCCCAAAGCCTCGCGGTCGAATGGTAGGGGTTGCCCTCCTCTTCGTACTTCTTGAGGATCGGGGCCTTGAACTCTTCGCGGTCCTCGTCCGTCATTTCTTTGTCTTCCCGGGCCAGGCCTTCTTCCCGCACGGTTAACAGGACGTTCGCCGCCTGCTCGCCGCCCATCACGCTGATGCGGGCGTTCGGCCACATCCACAGCATGCGCGGCGAGTAGGCCCGGCCGGCCATGCCGTAGTTGCCGGCCCCGAAGGAGCCCCCGAGGATCACGGTGAACTTCGGGACGTTCGCGTTGGCGACGGCCATGACGAGCTTCGCGCCGTCCTTGGCGATGCCGCCCGCCTCGTACTCCCGGCCAACCATGAAGCCGGTTATGTTCTGCAAAAAGACGAGCGGGATGCCGCGCGACGAGCACATCTCTATAAAGTGCGCCCCTTTGAGGGCGCTCCCGGAGAACAAGATGCCGTTGTTGGCGAGGATGCCCACGGGGTGGCCCATTATCCGGGCGAAACCGCATACGAGCGTCTCGCCGTAGAGCGGCTTGAACTCGTGCATCCGGCTGCCGTCCACGACCCGTGAGATCACTTCGCGCACATCGTAGCTCTGGCGCGAATCCCGCGGCACGATACCGTACAACTCCCCGGCGTCGTAGAGCGGTTCCTCGGGCTCCGTGAGGGTCCAGGGCACCTTCTTCTCCCGGTTCAAGTGCGCGACGATCTGTCGAACTATGGCGAGTGCATGCTCGTCGTTCTCGGCGAAGTGATCCGCGACGCCGGAGAGCCGGGTGTGGACGTCGGCCCCACCCAGGTCCTCGGCGGTTACCTCCTCCCCGGTGGCAGCCTTTACGAGCGGCGGACCGCCGAGGAAGATAGTGCCCTCCTCTCTGACGATCACGACCTCGTCGCTCATCGCCGGGACGTAAGCGCCGCCTGCCGTGCAACTGCCCATCACCGCCGCTATCTGCGGGATGCCCTTGGCTGACATCCGGGCCTGGTTGTAGAAAATGCGCCCGAAGTGGTCCCGATCCGGAAACACCTCGTCCTGGAGCGGCAAAAACGCCCCGCCGGAGTCCACTAAATAGATGCAAGGAAGGTGATTCTGCCCGGCGACCTCCTGGGCCCGGAGGTGCTTCTTTACGGTCATCGGGTAGTAGGTACCGCCTTTAACCGTCGCGTCGTTGGCGACGATCATGCACTCCCGTCCCGAGACCCTTCCTATGCCGGTGACGATACCAGCCGCCGGCACGTCGCCGTCGTACATTCCATAAGCCGCCAGCGGAGAAAGTTCCAGAAACGCCGTATCCGGGTCGAGGAGGCTATCTATACGGTCCCGGACCGGCAGCTTGCCGCGCTCCTTATGCCTCTCCCGGGCCTTCTCGCTTCCCCCACGTTGGGCCTCGTTTGTCTGTTCTCGCAGCTCCTCCAGCAACTCCTCGTAAGTTTCGGCGTTCTTCTTGAACTCCTCGCTCTCCGGCGAGACGAAGCTCTTTATGGTGCTCATGGACTCTCCGTCAGGTGGCCGTTCATTGCACCATCATTCTCTCGCGGGCTTTCTCGGCGCTCTCCTGGAGTAGCGAGCGGGCGATGATCTGGCGGTTGATCTCGCTGGTCCCCTCCCCGATCTCGTTGATCTTCACCTGCCGCCAATAACGCGCCACGGCGCTGCCTTCCATAAACCCTTCGCCGCCGTGGATCTGGGCCGCCTGGTCCGCCGCCCGCTTCGCCGTCTCCGAGGCGAAGACCTTCGCCATGCTCGCCTCCCGCCCGAACTTCCGTCCCTGATCCTTTAGCCACGCGGCCTTCGAGACCATGTTGCGCGCCAATTCTATCTCCATCGCCATATCGGCGAGCTTGAACTGAATGGCCTGAAACTCCGAGATGGACTTGCCGAACTGCTTGCGCTCGTTGGCCCGCGTTATCGCCTCGTCGAAACAAGCCTGGGCCAGCCCGACCGAGAGCGCCGCCACGGCGACCCGTCCCGCGTCGAGCGTCTGGAGAAACTGCTTGAACCCCGATCCCCGCTCGCCGAGCAAATTTTCCTCCGGCACCCGGCAGTCCTCGAAGTAGAGCGGGTGCTGGTCGGAGGCCCGCCAGCCGAGCTTTTCGTAAGCCGGTCCCCGGGTGTAGCCGGGCGTGTCTTGCGGCACGATAATGGCCGTCAGCCCGGGCTTGCCGTTCTCGCGGGTGTCGGTAACCGCGATGATCGTTACGCCGCCCGTGATGTCGGTTCCGGAGTTGGTGATCCACTTCTTCGAACCGTTGATGACCCACTCGCGGTCTTCGAGGTCCGCTGTCGTCCGGGTGCCGCCGGCGTCGGTGCCGGCCTCTTCCTCGGTAAGACCAAAAGCCCAGAGTTTGTTACCACCCTGAACCACCTCTCCGAGGAAGTGTTCCTTCTGCTCTTCGGTACCGAAAGCGGCGATCGGCGCGCAGCCCAGTGAGATGTGCGCCTCCATCGTGATCCCGACGGAAGTATCCGCCCGGCAGATCTCCTCCAGCGCCAGGTTGTAGGCCACGAAGTCGCCACCCGAACCGCCATATTCTTCGGGCAGCGTCAGGCCCATTAGTCCGAGCCGCGTCATCTCGGCGACGATGTCGTAGGGGAATTTCTGCTCGCGGTCTAGCTGTTCGGCTCTAGGTTGAATCTCGCCCTGGGCAAAGTCGTACGCCAGGTCCCGCCACTTTCTCTGCTCGTCTGTAAGATCGAAGTTCATCGTCCCTGGCCCCCTAACTCGAAGGTTTGCGCGGGTAAGCCCGCCGGCAGGCTGTCTCGAAGCCCGGCCCCATCCTAAGCGTTCTCGACGAGGTCGTGTCGTTCCGCGGTAGATTCTCGCAGCTTGTACTTCTGGATCTTGCCACTCGCGGTCATCGGGTATTCCTCGACGAACTCCACGTACTCCGGCGCCTTGAAGCGCGCTATATTCTCCCGACAGAACTCTTTTACGTCGTCTCCCGTCAGAGTGGCATCCTTTTTCTTTATTACGGCGGCGGCGACCTGCTCGCCGTACCTCTCGTCCGGGACGCCGTAAACTTGCACGTCGGAGATATCGGGGTGGGTGTAGAGGAACTCTTCGATCTCCCGGGGGTAGATATTCTCGCCCCCGCGCACGATCATGTCCTTCGCCCGGCCCGTTATCTTTACGTACCCATCCTCGTCCATGACCGCAAGGTCCCCGGTATGGAGCCAGCCGTCTCCGTCTATCGCCTGTTCGGTTTCCTCGGGCATCTTGTAGTAGCCCTTCATGACGTGGTAGCCGCGGGTACACAGATCACCCTGCTCTCCCGGTTCGACCTCTTCGCCGGTCTCAAGGTCCACGATCTTGACCTCTACCTCGGGGAGCTTGCGCCCGACGGTCGAGACCCTGAGGTCTATCGGGTCGTCGGTGCGGGTCTGGGTTATCACGGGGCTGGATTCAGTCTGGCCGTAGGCGATGGTGATTTCTTCGGCTCCCAAGTCGTTTACGACCTGCTTCATCACCGCTTCCGGACAAGGCGAACCGGCCATGATCCCGGTCCGCAAACTAGAGGTGTCGTACTTTCCGTAGTTTTCATGCCCGAGCTCGGCGATAAACATCGTCGGAACGCCCAACAGCGCCGTACAACGCTCTTCATGAACGGCTTTCAGGACTTCCTCCGGATCGAACTGCTCGACCGGCACCATAGTGCCCTCGTGGGTAACGGTATTCAGCGTGCCGAGCACGCACCCAAAGCAGTGGAAGAATGGCACCGGTATGCACACCCGGTCTTCCGGCCCGAGCTCCATACACTCCCCGATGTAGAAGGCGTTTTTGACGATGTTGGCGTGGGTAAGCTGCACGCCTTTCGGGAAACCCGTGGTCCCCGAGGTGTACTGCATGTTTATTGGCTCGTCCGGGTCCAGCGTCGCCTGCCGCTCTTCGAGGTCGTCCGCTGAGACCTCTTGCGCGCCTTGGAGAAATGACCCGTAGCTGGTGATGCCCGCAGAGTCCGCCGAGGAGGCTTCGTCCCCGATAAGCACGACGTTCTTCAGGCAGGGCAGCCCTTCGATCTCCAGTTCTTCTCCGGGCTCAGTACCGCGGACCCCGGGGGCGGCATCCTTTAGGATCTCCACGAAATCCGCGTCCTTTACGCCCGCCGTGAGGAACAGGGCCGCCGCGTCGGACTGTTCCAGGACGTATCCAAGCTCGCTGGATCTGTATGCCGGGTTGATCGTAACCAGCACGGTCCCGGTTTTACCCGTGGCGAACTGTAGGACCACCCACTCCGGTACGTTCTGTCCCCACACCGCCACGTGGTCTCCTTTTCCGAGACCTGACGCCATGAGCGCCCGGGCGCATTCCTCGACCGCTTCGGTGAACTGACGGTAGGTGTAGCGTAGACCCCGGTCCACATAGACCAGGGCGTCGTCTTCGGGACGCCGCTCCGTTACCAGGTCTAGCAGGCCACCAACGGTCAGGCCCTCAACGTCCTCCGGTCGCACGGAATCCTCCTAACTCCCGTCCCCAACGGGCTATGAGACTGCGAGCATCCATCTTAGCAGGTGCTTCATCACTTGGCGGCCGGGAGACCGGCTCGCCGTCTTCGCACCCGGCCGATAGAAAGCGTGTTCTCAGCCGAGAGGTCTCGACGGTTTCGGAAGCAACGCCTTCCAAGAGGTCCGTCTTGTTTTCTTCCGCCATCCCGGGCACCGGCCTTCGGCACGACTTTCCCCAAAGGCCAGGGCCCGCGGGACCGGTCTAGCCTTCGAACACCCGCTTCACTTCGGGGGAAGTTTCCTCCGTCTTGGTAGCGAGTGAGACTCCGATAAACACTATAATGGCGATTGCCAGCGTGAACGCCCCGGTTACGACACCTTCGGGGAGTACGGTGATACCGTTGCTAGCCCCGATCTCCAGCGCGAAGTTCAGCACGATACTGGTGATAATGCTCCAGATCGCCCCGTGCTTCGTGGCCCGCGGCCACACTAGCCCGAGGACCACTGAAGGGAAGATCGCCGCTGCGAAAGTCCCCCACCCAAAGACGCCGAGCAGCGCCACCAGCGTATCCAGGTACAACGAGAAGAGCAACGAGAGCACCAGCAGCCCGACGACCACGACGCGGCTCCAGAGAAGCTCGTTCCTAACGGGAATATTCAGCGAGCGGGGGATGTCCCGGATCAGGGCCGCCGCGCCGAGGTTCAGGAAAGCGTCTCCCGTGGACATGATCGCCGCCAGGATGCCCGCGAGCCCGAGGCCGGCGAGAATCGGCGGGGTAAATTCGGTAAAGAATCGGGTCAACGCCTGGTCCGGAGTGTCCAGCTCCGGGAAGTTTCCCTGAATGCTGAGGGCGAGCGCGGAGAGGCCCACGCCGGCCACCAGGAGCATCGTCAGCAGGTACGCCATCGCCGAGGTGAGGGCGCCCCACTTCAACTCTTTGGTGTCCCGGATCATGAGAAACTTCGTGAGGAGCTGCGGCTGCCCCGCCGCCCCGAGACTGAACAGGAACAGGTAGGAGGCTATCGTCAACATCGGCACGGTCCCGAACGGCGAGGCCAGCGCCGGATCGGAGCCCTGGAGCGTCTCGGTGATGTTTAGTACCCCGCCACCGGCGTTGACGGCCAGAAAGACCACTATGACCGAGACGCCGACCATTATGACACCCTGAAAGAGGTCGGTGTAGACGGCGGCTATGATGCCGCCACCGACGGCGTACAAGCCTATAATCCCGAGCCCGATAATAGCTCCCCAGGTTGGTCCGATCGGAAAAATGGCCGCCATGATGACGCCCGTCGCCTGCACCTGCACCCCGAGGTACCCGATAACCCCGAGGGCCACGGCAACCCCCATCCAGCCTCGCACTCCCCGGCTGTCATAGCGGGCCTCGACCACGTCTCCGAGCGTGTAGATTTCACCGAGGTTCGCCAACCGCCACATCCTCTTCGCCACGAGAAACCACGCCAGCACGAAACCCAGCGGGGCGGCGAAACCGATGCCGGCGACGAAACCGCCGAAGCCCGCGGCGAAGGTGAGTCCGGTCCCGCCCAGGACCCCGAATCCGCTCTGGATCGAGGTAAAGACCGCCATCGCCACCACGAACATCCCAAGGTTGCGGCCCGCCACGAAGAAGTCCGAGGCGTTCTTCGTCCGGGCGGTCGCCCAAACCCCGATAACGATGGTCACCAGCAGGTAGACGACGACTACACTAACTATGGTCAAGTTCATTGGGCGCCTCCCCCGTTGCCCGGATCTCCGGCAGCGGCCTCCCTCTCCTCGATTACCTCCTGTACGTCCTCTTGCTTGAAAGTCAGGCCGTACAAGACCCCGGCCAGAATAACGAGCAACGGGAAGCTGATTATGTAGAGCGCCATCGGCGGCGTCATTCCCAGCACGTAGTTGGTGCTCCCGGTAGGCTCTCCGCCGGTCAAGAGATCGAGCAGTATGAACAGCAAACCGTAAAGCACGACTACCGAACCGGCGACCAGGAACGGCCACTTCCTACCGGCAAGCTCCCTCGTGTAGCCGAAGAGTATGCTAATCCCGATCACCAGGATCAGGGGATACAGGATCACGCGCCACGAACTGAGCAACATCCCGATGAGCATCAGGGTCACCAAACCCAGCACGGCGTAGATCAAACGGTTAGACAACTCCATCTCCTACCTCCTCCTGAATCCCTACGTTAGCAACAACAGCCCCACGGTTATGATGACCCCCGAAACTATGAGCGCCATCACACAGTAGCCCATTACGTCGCGGGCCTTGAGGCCGGCTATGCCGAGCGCCGGCAACAGCCAGAACGGCTGGACCATGTTCGTCCAGGCGTCGCCCCAGGCCACGCCCATCGCCGTCTCGCCGATGTCGGCCCCGATCTGCTGCGCCGCCTCCACCATCACCGGACCCTGTATGGCCCATTGTCCGCCGCCGGAAGGGGCGAAGAAGTTCACGATGCCGCCGCTGATAAACGCCCAGAACGGCAGCGTCCCGGGCGTCGCGATGGCGTTGAACCAGTTCGCTATCACCTCGATCAGGCCGGACTCGCCCATCATTCCTATAACCCCGGCGTAGAACGGAAACTGCAATATGATCCCGGCGCTCGCCCCCACCGACTCCCGCAACGAATCCAGATAACTCCTCGGCGTAACGTGAAAAATGATCCCGGCGATAAAGAAGATGAGGATGACGATGTTGAGGTTCAAACCTCCGCCACCGATAAACCACACCAGCAAGTAGATCACCCCGGCGACCCCGACCAGCCCGGAGAGCCACGGCGTCTTCTCCAGCCATTCCGCCGGCGTCGAGGGACGGCTCCGCTCCTCTTCCGTCGCAGGTTCTTCCAGGACCTCCGGGTCCACGACGACCCGCTCTTCGGTCGGCGGGAGCATCGCCCGGTTGACGAAGGGCAGCACGATCAGCAGCGTGCCCGCTATAACGAGGTTGTACGGGGCGAAGATCGTCTCGCCCACCGGAATGACGCCCATCGCGTCTTCGAGAAAGTGTCCCGGAGTGGCGATCACCAACGGAATAGACCCCGAAAACCCCGCGTGCCACACGAGAAACCCACTGTAGGCGCTGGCGATAACCAGCCGATAGTCCAAGTTTCGCACCTGCCGCGCCATCTCCGTCGCCAACAGCGCCCCGATAATGAGCCCGAACCCCCACTGAATAAAGGAAGCTGCGGTGGCGAAGACCGTGGTTATGACTATCGCGCTCGCCGGTCCTCCCGCCCGCCGGGCTATGGCCTGCAGCCCGGCCCGGACGACCCTTGTCCTCGCCAACACGTACCCGGTCACGAGTATGAGCACCATCTGCATCGAGAACTCCAGCAACCCGAAGAGTCCCTCGCCCCAGAACTGCACCATATCGAGCGCCGACGAGCCCGTAAGCCCTATGCCCATCAGAAACACGACGAACGTCAGTACGATGGCGAACAGCCACGGGTCCGGCAGATACCGCTGCATAATCACCACGAAGAAACCGGATACCCGCTGCAACTTTTCCTCCCTTTGCCAGGACTCCCGGAGAAGATTGTAGTGACTCTGGCCGTCCGGTTCTAGTCACAATGGTCTAGAAATTCGAGTGCGTATCCAGCCGGGACACGTTGACGGTGCGTGGAACGCTGTCATCGGACGAGGTCGTGTCAACCAGTACCGTCTCCCTTACCGTCTATTTCCGCCGGTCGGTTGTCCATCCCGTGGCGGATAAAGGCGAACATGCTCTCGAAGACTTTGTCCGGCGGGGGCTCGTCGTTCCAGAGCACCCAGCGCATCCCCAGAAAGTCCGAGATGCCCATGAGACAGTAGGCGAGGCACTCGACGTGGAGCTCCCGGATCTCACCCCGCCTCATCGCCTTTGATAGACCTTCGGTGTAACCCTCGGCCAGCTTTCGGTAATACCAGCGGAAAAGCTCCTCGTCCACGAACTCCGCCTGGCGGATGATCTTGTAGAAGTTCTGGTGCTGGTGGGTAAAGTCGAAGAAGGCGTGGAAACCGACGCGCTCGACCTCGATACGGTCTGGGATCCCTTCGACCGCCGCGGCTATGTCTCGCCGGAGCTGACGGCTCAACCCGCGCACCAACTCGGTAAAGACGGACTTCTTGTCCGGGAAGTACACGTAGAACGTCCCCTGGGCCACGCCGGCGCGGCGCGTGATCTCGACGATGCTCGCCCGGTCGTAGCCCTTCTCGCCAAAGATCTCCTCCGCCGCGCCGAGCACCTTCTGCCGGGTCTTCCGCCCCCTGGACGTGACCGGACGATTCGCCGCCGACTCTGGAGGATGGTCCATCAAACGTCCCGCCTTTCGCTCACACGACACCGATCCGAGAATTATCGCAGCAAAAGTTGCTCATATCGCCTCTCCCGTATCTTTCCCGCACCCGAGGACACTCTGGCTACCCCGAACCCGTGAAACGGTTGGAGACGCGCCGGTACAGACCTGCGAGGCCACCGGGGAAGAAGATGACGAGCAGCACGAAGAGGGACCCGAGGATAAACAGCGGCTCCGAGAGCGGCACGCGCAGCACGGCGGGCAAGTCCTGGACCGTCGCCGAGTTGGAGAGGGACACCAACCGGAAGTCCAGGTACTGGTAGATCACGCCGCCAAGTACCGCCCCCCAAAGCGTGCCCGCCCCGCCGAGAACGACCATCACCAACAGCACCAGGGTAAAGGTCGCCGTCGTGACCTGCGGGTTCGCGCCCCCGACCACGAGCAAGTACACCACGCCGCCCATCGTCGCCAGAAAGGACGAGAGTACGAAGACCACGAGCTTGAAGGGGTAGGGCCTGAAGCCCATCACCTCGACGCGGCGCTCGTTCTCCCGGATCGCCTGCCACACCCGGCCGGGCGGCGAGTTGACGGCCCATCGGGCGATGGCGTAGGTGACGACCAGGTACGCCAGGGCGAGCCAGTAGAGGTTCGCCGTGTTGAACACCCCGATAAAGAAGTCCGGTACTCGATCGACGGTCAGGCTCAGCCCCTCTTCGCCGCCCGTAAGCCCGGAAGGGTCCTTCAAAACCAGGATGGAGCCGGCCTGGGCAAAGGCGAGCGTAACCATCGCGAAGGCGATGCCGCTAACCCGCAGGCAAATGGCGCCCAAAAGCAGCGGCAGCAGAAGCCCGACGACCGCCGTGAGACCTACGGCCGCGGGCAGTGCCAGGCCGAGTTGCTCCATCGAGATCTCGGTAACGTACACCCCGACGGC
>JBARZM010000106.1:0-3089 GCA_049650095.1 Rubrobacteraceae bacterium
CGTCGCGGGAGATAGAGTTGCGGCGAACCAACTCCACCAGGGCGGCGTCCATCGTCTGCATGCCGGACTTGCCGCCCGTCTGCATGGCGGAGTAGATCTGGTGATTCTTCCCCTCCCGGATTAAGTTCCGGATGCCCGGCGTCGGCGCCAGAACCTCGCAGGCAACGGCCCGTCCGCCTTCTTTGTTCGGGACCAGTGTCTGGGTGATGATGCCTTGCAGGGCGTTGGCGAGCTGGGTCCGAATCTGGGACTGCTGGTGGGCCGGGAAGACGTCGATGATCCTGTCTACCGTCTGGGGCGCGTCCTGGGTGTGGAGCGTGCCGAAGACGAGATGCCCCGTCTCGGCCGCCGTTATGGCCAGGGATATCGTTTCGAGATCCCGCATCTCGCCGACGAGGATTACATCCGGGTCTTGGCGTAGGACGTGCTTTAGGGCCTCGGCGAAGCTCTTGGTGTCCTGGTTGACTTCGCGCTGGTTTACGATGCAGTTCTTGTGCTGGTGGAGGAACTCTATCGGGTCTTCGACGCTCATTATGTGCTCGTGCCGCTCGGCGTTGATCTTGTCTATCATCGAGGCGAGCGTCGTGGATTTGCCGCTGCCCGTAGGCCCGGTGACCAGGATCAAACCCCGCGGCCGCTCCGTCATCTGCTCGACCGAACGGGGCAGCCCTAACTCGTCGAAGCTCTTTACCTCGTGCGGGATAGCCCTGAACGCCGCGCCTATGGAGCCCCGCTGGAAGTACACGTTGACCCGGAAGCGGGCAATACGGGGCAGGCTGTAGCTAAAGTCTAGTTCCCAGTTGTTCTCCAACCTCTGGCGCTGGTCGTCGGAGAGGATCTCGTAGATAGCTTCCCGGACAGTGTTTGGCTTGAGCGGCTCGTAGTCCAGGGGCTGAACCTGGCCTCTGACCCGGATCATGGGCGGTAGGCCCACGGTTACGTGAAGGTCGCTCGCCCCGGCGTCTATGGCGTCTATGAGGTAATCGTTGAGTCCGGTCTCCGCTATCATCCAAATCCCCTTTTCACGGCATACACTGAACGGGTTTTTCGACACCGGGACGCGAAATCTTTAACGTGGCCAGCAAAGCCCCCGGGCCGGGGGAAGTTTGCCTTACACCACGGTACGCAGCACTTCTTCTATAGTCGTGATGCCCTGGGCGGCTTTTATCATGCCATCCGACCTTAGAGGTATCATACCCTCCTCTTCGGCGACGCGGGCTATCTCGCCGGTCGATGCCCGGCGGACTACCAGGTCCCTCAAGGGCTCGCTGACGACCATCAACTCGTAGAGGCCGAGACGCCCCTTGTAGCCGGTGCCGCCGCAACGGTCACAGCCGACCGGCTTGAAGAAATTCACCTCCGCTTCCGGTACGAGGTCGAACGGAAACTCCGCCTGCTCCAGGTAACCGGGGTCCAACTCCGTCGGCTGCTTGCACCGGCCGCAGAGCCTCCGGCAAAGACGCTGGGCGATCACGCAGTCCACCGCCGAGGAAGTCAGGAACGGTTCGACGCCCATCTCCGTAAGACGGGTCAGGGCCCCGGGGGCGTTGTTGGTGTGGAGGGTGGCCAGAACCATGTGCCCCGTGAGGGACGACTCGACGCTGATCTTCGCGGTCTCCACGTCCCGGATCTCACCTATCATGATAACGTCCGGGTCGGACCTGAGAATGCTCCGGAGCCCGGACGCAAAAGTGAGCCCGGCCCGCGGGTTCACCTGGATCTGGTTGAGCCCCGCTATCCGGTACTCGACGGGGTCTTCGACGGTGATGATGTTCCGGCTCGCGGAGTTGAGCTCGTTGAGCGTGGCGTAGAGCGTCGTGGATTTGCCGCTGCCCGTTGGGCCCGTGACTAGAATAGCCCCGTATGGCCGGGTAAAGACCTTCTCGTAGCTCTCGAAGTATTTCTCGGAGAACCCGAGCTTGGTAAGGTCGGCCTCGACGTTGGCCGTATCGAGCAGCCGCAAGACTACCTTTTCCCCGAAGGCCGTAGGCAGGGTCGCAACCCGGAGGTCGATCTTGCCGCCGTTCATCCGGACGCTGAACCGCCCGTCCTGCGGCAGGCGGCGCTCGGCGATGTTCAGGTCGGCGATGACCTTGAGGCGGGCGATCACGCCGCTCCGCAGTTTCTGGGGTATGGACATGACTTCCCGCAGAACGCCGTCCACCCGGAAGCGGACCTTCACCTCCTGCGCCTGAGGCTCCACGTGAATATCCGACGCCCCGTCACCGACGGCCTGTTGCAGTATGGAGCTCACGAGCCTGATTATCGGGGCCTCGTCGGAGCCGGCTCCCTCACCGAGTTGGACCTCTTTGTCGTCTTCCAGGAACTCCTCGGAGGCGGCCTCTTCCAGGAACTCCGAAACGCCTTCGCCCAGCGCGAACAGCTTGCCCTGGACTTTGCGTATATCTTCCTGGGTTGCTACCACGGGGGTCACCGGATAGCCGGAGATCATCCGCAAATCCTCCAGCGCGTAGAGGTCTTTGGGATCGCTCATCGCCACGAAAAGGTTCCCGTCCTCGACCCGGACCGGCACAACGCCGTGCTTGCGCAAGATGCGTTGATCCACAACCGTCAGCAGGCCGCGATCCACGTCGTTTTCGGTCAATTCCATGAAGTCCAGCCCCAGCCTCCGGGCCATGGCCTGGGCGAGATCCATCGTCGTTACGTACCCGAGGCTGAGCAGGATGGCGTCGAGCTCCCGCTGATCTTCTCTTTGCATTTCGGTCGCCAGACGAAGTTGCTCTTCGGAGATCTTACCCTGGGAGACCAGGATCTCTCCCATCTTGCCCCGCCCGGAGAGCGCCCTCCTACCCCGCCGCGCGGGATCAGGCTGGCCCTCGGCGCTTGCTGCGTCCGGTTCCAGGTCGCGCACCTCTTCTTGCCCGGCCTCGTAAGGAAGGCTCGCGGAGTCTTCGGCTACAACGTTCGGCTCTCCGGCTCCTGGGGTTTCTTCCGCGCCCGCAACGTGAGTTTCCGGTTCACCAAGCTCTTCGGTTTCGGCGCTCTTCTCGGCCTCGGGGAGAAGAGGTTCCGGGGCGATGTCCGGAGTGTCGTGTGTGGCGGCGGGCTGTTCCTCTTCGTAGTAGGCT
>JBARZM010000107.1:0-18259 GCA_049650095.1 Rubrobacteraceae bacterium
GGCACGAGGGCCTGAACCACGCTCACACCGATGTTGCCGCCGGCGGCGTTGAGCCCGAGGGCAAAACCCTTGTTCCGGTTCGGGAAAAAGTAGCTTATGTTGGCCATGCTGGAGGCGAAGTTGCCACCGCCGAAGCCCGCCAGCAACGCCAGAACTATGAAAACCCAAAAGGGCGTAGCCGGGTTGGCGATTGCCAGCCCCAGGCCGACCGCTGGGAACAGGAGCAGCGCCGTGCTAATGAGCGTCCAGTTTCGCCCACCGAAGATCGGCACCATAAAAGAGTAGACGATTCGCAGCGTAGCCCCCGAAAGCCCCGGTAGCGCCGCCAGCCAGAAGAGCTGATTGTTCGAGAAGCCTAACTGCAAACTGACCATAATCGCCGCGACCACGCTGAATACCTGCCACACCGAGAAGGCAAGGAACTCGGCGTAGATCGAGAAGATCAGATTCCGAATGGCGATCTTCTTGCCGCCGCTCTTCCAGAACTGCTCATCTTCCGGCTGCCACTTCTCGATCCAGTTCCCCTCTTTGAGACTGGAATCCACGGCCCCGGTCGAGGCCGTCTTGCTTTCGGTTGCTTGCGCCATATACAGTAATCCCTTCAGTGACAAGCGGGTTACAGGACAACGGAGTCGGTAAAAACACTCCAGCCCAAATACTAGAAGAGCCCTATGCCAAGTGTCTTTGGCAACAAGTAGCAAAACTGCTCAATATCTATGTGCCGTTTTCATACAGCCGGCCAATGAGAATATTTCCCGGCCTCGCTAACATTTCGCGTGTGATTTTCCATGCTATTAAGAAGTCTGGAGACGGTCCATGAGCGAGAAGCTAAAGATAATAGTAGTCGGAAACGGAAACGCCGGGGCGGCGTTGGTGGACAGCCTACTCGCCAAAGACGCTGATGGCGTGGAGATCACACTCTACGGCGACGAAGAGGCTGGGACCTACGACCGGATACGACTCTCGGAGTACATGGCCGGGGTCGTTGACCTGGATGAGCTCGGGATGCGCTCTGACAACTGGTACGAGGAGCGTAACGTAACCTTCCACCGCGGCGTGCGGGTCGCGGAGGTGGACATCAAAGCGCAGAAGGTCAAGGGTGAAGATGGCGAGTGGGTCTTTTACGACCGTCTGATCTTCGCCACCGGTTCCTCTTCCGCCGTGCCGCCCATAGAGGGCAACGATAAGGAAGGCGTATTCGTATTTCGTACGGTGCGGGACGTCGAGGAGATGCTAGAAACCGGGCCGGAGAAAGCGGTGGTGATCGGGGGCGGCCTGCTGGGTCTTGAGGCGGCCTACGGCCTTACGACGCACGACTCAGAGGTGATGGTTCTACACCGTTCCGGGCATCTGATGAACCAGCAGTTGGACCCCGCAGCCGGGAAGATGCTAGGGCAAAAAGTCTCGAAGATCGGCATAGATTTCAAGGTCAACGCCGACACCGAGGAGATCAGGGGTAACGGTCACGTCCAGGGCGTGAAGCTCAAAAGTGGCGAGTACCTGCCCGCGGACATGGTAGTTCTCTGCACCGGCATCAAGCCCAACACCCAGCCCGCGGGCGCGGCCGGCGTCCGTGCGAACGCGGGTATCCTGGTGAACGAGCATATGGAGACGAGCGTAGAGAACGTCTACGCCGTTGGCGAGTGTACGGAGTTCAACGGCCAGCTCATCGGCCTCGTGGCCCCGGCGCTCGAACAGGTCCGGGTCGTTGTTGACACGATCTTGGGCGAGCGCAAAGAAGTCTACAAAGGCTCCGGAGCCGCTACCTCGCTGAAGGTCGCGGGCGTGGATCTCGTCTCAGCCGGCGACGCCTACGGATATGACGAGGATTGCGAAGAGATCGTCAGCGCCAACCCGATCGAAGGCGTTTACCGCAAGGCCGTCGTCCGGGACGACAGGGTCATTGGAACGGTCCTGCTCGGCGACGTGTCCATCGGGCCGCAGATGACCCAGGCCGTGAAGGCCGGGACGCCCGCGGACGAGGTCGCGGGTCTCGTCGTCGGCACCGTAGACGCCTCGGAGATCGGGACCGACTCGCTACCGGATGAGGCGCAGGTCTGCGACTGCAACGGCATCTCGAAGGGTCAGATCGTGGCTACCATCCAGGACCTTGGTCTGAAGAAAGTCTCCGAGGTAACACGAGAAACCTCGGCCGGCAACTCCTGCGGGAGCTGCAAACCGCTGGTGAGCCAGATCCTGGAAGGCGCCGCGGATGAGGTCGAGGAGGACAAGAACTATGTTTGCAAGTGCATGGAACTGATGTCCGACGATGTCAAAAAGGTCGTGGAGGGCAAGGGCCTGAAGAGCGTGAGCGAGGTCGGGGAGGCGTGCGGGGCCGGCAAGGTTTGCCCGGACTGCAAACCCGCCCTGACGTACATCGTCGCCTCGACCAACCTCAATCGACATAAAGAAGAGCGCCACGCCCGCACCATCAACGACCGGGTCCACGGCAACATCCAGAACGACGGCACCTTCTCGATCGTCCCCCGCACCCGGGGCGGCGTCACCACTCCCGATGAATTGAGGCGAATAGCCAATGTTGCGGAAAAATATAACGCCCGGATGGTCAAGATCACCGGCTCTCAGCGCCTGGACATCCTTGGCGTGAAGAAAGAGGACCTGCCGAAAGCCTACGCGGACCTCGGGATGCCCTCCGGCCACGCCTACACGAAGGCGTTCCGGCAGGTAAAGACCTGCGTCGGCACGGAGTTCTGCCGCTTCGGAGTCGGAGACTCGACGAACCTGGGGATAGAGTTGGAGAAAACTTTCGAGAACCTCTATACACCGGCGAAAGTAAAGATGGGCGCTTCGGGTTGTCCGCGCAATTGTGCTGAGGCGAGCGTCAAAGACGTCGGGGCCATCGCGGTTGAGGGCGGGTGGCAGATTTACATCGGCGGGGCCGCCGGCATGGACGTGCGTAAGGGCGACGTGATCGCCACGGTCGACAGCAAAGAGGAAGCCAAGAGGATTATCGAGGCCTTCTTCCAGTATTACCGGGAGAACGGCCAGCCCAAAGAACGTACCTACGACTTCGTGCCGAGGATGGGCCTGGACAACATCAAAGCCGTCGTCATGGATGAAGACTCCGGCGAACCGGAGCGGCTCAGGGAACGCCTGCGCAAGTCCAAGGAGGCGACGAGCGACCCGTGGCTGGAGCGGAACGAAAACGTGACGAGCAACCAGTTCGCCGGGGAGGTTGGCAGAGTATGAGCGAAAGACATGCGTGCCGCGAACGAGAGGCCCGCCCTACGAAGGACTCTTTCCCGGGCAGCGGGCACCTGCCGCCCGCACCGCTGGGTATTCAGCCTGGAATCCGGCGAGGCGCCAGGACCGGAGCCCGCAGCCCCACCCGGACTTCAAACTGAGGGGAGAAACGGTATGTCTTACGTAAATCCGTCTGATTTCGCGAAGAAGATGGTTGACTCAGGCGCGGAAAAAGTCCACATGTCCGCCAAGGATACCCTGATCCGGGCCTACATGGCAGGGGCGATCCTGGCACTGGCTGCGGCCTTCGCGGTTACGATCACGGTGAACACGGGTAGCCTGTTGATCGGGGCGCTGCTCTTTCCGGTTGGCTTTTGCATGCTCTACCTACTCGGCTTCGACCTCGTGACCGGTGTGTTTACGCTAGTACCGCTGGCGCTGCTCGACCGTAGAAAAGGCGTGTCAATGAAGGGCTTGCTACGCAACTGGGGCCTGGTGTTTGTCGGTAACTTCGTCGGGGCGATGACCGTGGCGGTCTTCATGGCGATCGTCTTTACCACTGGGTTTTCGGAGGAGCCCGATGCTATCGGCCAGCAGATCGGCTCAATCGGTGAAAGCCGAACGATAGGGTATGCTGAGGCGGGGGCGAGTGGGATGTTGACGCTCTTCGTGCGGGCGGTGATGTGCAACTGGATGGTCTCGACGGGCGTGGTCGCGGCGATGATGTCGAGCTCCGTCCCCGGCAAGATCATGGCTATGTGGATGCCGATACTGGTGTTCTTCTATATGGGCTTCGAGCACTCGGTGGTAAACATGTTCCTGTTCCCCTCGGGCATCATGCTCGGTGGCAGCTTTACCTGGGGCGACTACCTACTGTGGAACGAGATCCCGACGATAATCGGAAATATCGTTGGCGGACTAACTTTCGTCGGCGCGATCATCTACGCGACCCACTACAAGACCACTCCGCTCCGGATGGAAACTCCGGCGGAGTGAGCAATACTCGGGCTGGCGACCGGCTGAAGCGCGACGCGTACATGACGAAAATCGGTTTGCATGGAGGTAGGCAGAGTATGAACGACGCAAATTGGGTTGAGGTCTGCGCCGAAGAGGACGTTCCGCACCTCGAAGGACGCAGGGTTGTGGTCAACGGCTTCTACGTGGCGGTGTTCAACACCGAGGAAGGGTTCTACGCCGTCGGGGACGTGTGTCCGCACATGGGAGGTCCACTTTGTGACGGGGATGTCGCCGCCACCACAGTCTCATGCCCGTTGCACGCCCGTAAGATCGAGATGAAGACCGGCGAGGTGCAAAACGACGACCTCTCACGCGTAATGACATTTCCCGTCAAGACGGATGACGGGAAGGTACTGCTGGACGCCCAAACGCTGTTCGTGCAACCGGATATGGAACCGGATACGGAACAGGTCGACGAGGAAAATGAAGACGTGGCGTGACACCGAACATCTCGCTCCGGAGACTGGAAGGAGCCTTGTTTTGGGCTACAACACCGTGTTGCTGCAGACGATAACCGAGTGCGAGGGGAAGGGGCTGGGTGAGTCGAGCCCTCTTGGCCTGGAGTATACCGTTCCCCAGGGATGCACCGCTGGCCTCCAGTACGTCCGGCTGGGCACGACCTCGACGGGCATGGTCAACGTGACCGTGCTGAGGGACGGCAAGACGATGCGCTACTTTCCGGTAGCGGGCGGAAACTCCATGCACGTCCAGCTTGCCATAGTGGACCAGTTGGAATCCGGTGAGCATATCGAAATAACCGCCGAGGCGGAGGAGGGTGGCACCCTGATCCTGGACATCGGCATCCTCGAAGTCTCTACGGGCGGTTAGGGATAAGCGGAACGGCATCAACCGGACGAGAGGTCTTTAGCGCTTGGTAGCAAAACGGTTTAGAAACTGTACGTGGTTTTCATCCCCCCGGCCAATGAGAATGTTTCCCGGCCTCGCTAACATTACGCATGTGAGGCTTTCCCAACCTACAAAATCTGGAGACGGCCCATGACAGCATCCCGTAAAAAAGCCGAAAACTGGGTCCGCTCGACGTGCCCCTACTGTGGTGTGGGGTGCGGCGTGGAGGTTGGCGTCAAGGACGGCCGTATCTCCGCCATCCGGGGCGACAAGTCCCATCCGGCCAACTTCGGCAAGCTCTGCCCAAAACCCGCCGGTCTACCCGAGGCGGTCCACTCGGACAATAGGCTGACCCTTCCTATGCGCCGCAATGGAGAAGGAGACCTGAAACCCGTCTCCTGGGACGAGGCTTTGGACGAGCTGGCCGAGAAGCTAGGGTATACGCTAGGGCGACACGGCCCGTTAGGCGCCTCCTTCTACATCTCGGGCCAGTTGCTCACCGAAGATTACTACGCGGTAAACAAGCTCGCAAAAGGGTTCCTGGGCACGAATAACCTGGACTCGAACTCCCGGCTTTGTATGACGAGCGCCGTTTCGGGCTACAAAGGGGCTTTCGGGACCGACGGACCTCCCGCGTCGTACGCGGACATTACCCGGGCGGAGTGCTTTTTATTGTGGGGGACTAACACGGCCGATTGTCACCCGGTGACGTTCGGCAGGATCAAGGATCGCAAGAAAGACCCCTCCGTCTCCGTGGTCGTGGTAGACCCGCGCCGCACACCGACGGCCGATATAGCGGACCTCCACCTTCCGATACGCCCTGGCACGGACCTGGCGCTGGCGAACGCGATGCTCTGGGTGCTGATGGAGGGCAATCTGTTGGACCAACGTTTCATATCGCGCCACACGAACGGCTTCGAGGAGGCCGCCGCGACGGCCCGCGAGTGGACACCGGAGCGGGCGGCGGGCGTGTGCGGCGTTCCTCGGGAAGACATCGTGCGGGCGGCTTTGATGTTTGGAGAATCAAAGGCTTCGATGAGCTTTTGGACGATGGGCGTGAACCAGAGCGCCGCCGGGACACTGAAGAACCGGGCCATCATCAACCTCCATCTCGCCACCGGACATGTTGGGCAGCCGGGGGCCGGTCCGTTTAGCCTCACCGGCCAGCCAAACGCGATGGGCGGCCGCGAGGTCGGCGGGCTCTGCGCGGGCCTGCCGGCATACCGCTCGGTGGAGAACGCGGAACACCGGGGCGAGGTAGAGGCGGCCTGGGAAGTCGAACCGGGGAGCATCCGGGAGACGCCGGGCCTGCCGGCGACGGAGATGTTCCGGGCGTTGGACGAGGGCGAGACCAAGCTCATGTGGATCGTCGCCACCAACCCGGCGGTCTCCATGCCGGACCTGACACGGACGAAGCGGGCCTTGGCGAACGCGGAATTCCTGGTCGTACAAGATGCGTATCCTACTGAGACTACCCGTTACGCGGATCTCGTATTGCCGGCGGCCCAGTGGGGGGAGAAATCCGGCACGATGACCAACTCCGAGCGCCGGGTAAGTATGGTAGAGAAGGTCGTTGAGCCTGTCGGGGAGGCGCGGGCGGACTGGGAGATCTTCGCCGACGTGGCCCGCCGGATGGGATTTGAAGACTCGTTTGACTGGGAGGATAGCGCGGAGGTCTTCGAGGAGTTCGTGGGGCTTACGCGCGGGACGCCGGTCGAAATGACAGGCTTGTCCTATGGGCGTTTGCGGGAGAAGCCGGTACAGTGGCCGGTCCCCGAGAAGCTCGAAACGAAAGAGCGGCTGTCGGGCGGCATCTTGCAGTTGCGCTACCAGGAGAACGAGCACCCCGGCACGCCCCGGCTCTACGTGGACGGCACCTTCAACACATCGGACGGCCGGGCCAAGTTCGCCCCGACCCCGCACGAGGAGTTGCACGAAGCGGCCACTGACGAGTATCCGCTCGTGCTCTCGACCGGCCGGATCAAGAACCAGTGGCACACGATGACCCGGACCGGGCTCTCCGAGAAGCTCGTGCGCGGCCTCGATGGACCGTTCGTGGAGATACACCCGGATGCCGCCCGGAAAGCCGGTGTCTGGAACGAGGAGCAAGTACGGATAGTCTCCTCCCGAGGGTCCTTCCTGGTAACGGCGAAGGTAACAAAAGACATAGAGCCTGGCACGATCTTCGCGCCCTTTCACTGGGGAGATTTGTGGACAGAAGGCGGCAGTCTAAACGAAACTACCCACGACGCCGCGGATCCGGTCTCCAAGGAGCCGGAGCTGAAAGGCGCGGCGGTACGGGTGGAGCCGGCCCCCGTCGAGGAATTTTACGGGCACAAACACGAACGAAGGCAGACTAAACAGGAGATCCGGTGAGCGAGACCCCGTATTCGACCCCGTACCCGGACACGAACGCCTCGCCGAAAGAAGATGCCGGGCAGGGGGGAAGAATGCCCCAGGAAGGTTGGCGGGAGTTCGCCCCGTATCTCAAGGCCCAGGCCCGGGGACCGGCGAACCTCGGAGAACTGGGTTCGGATCTATCCGAGGCGGCTATGGACCTTATATTGCGGGGCGTCGCCACCCCGGCCCAGATTGCCGGCTTTCTCCTCGTCGGCCGCGCCCGTACGGAGACTTCCCGGGAGCTTGCCGCCTACGCCCGCGCGATGCGGAATTTTGTCCGGGAGATAGAGCCTCCTCCCGGCGCCCCGGTAGTAACCGTCGCGGGCAGTTTCGACGGCAAGATCCGCACTTTCAACGTCGGGGTCGCCGCTTCCCTGGCCGCCGCCGCTGCCGGAGGCCGCATCCTGATGCTGGGCGGCGAAGGCGTGCCGCCCAAGTTCGGCCGCACGGCCTTCGACATTATCAGAGGGTTCGAGATGCCCGTTCCTGAAACGCTCGACGAGGCAGAGGGCTCGTTGGGTGAGCAAGGCTTCACGGCGATTTCTCCCAAGCAATATCTACCAGAGTTACACGGCCTGCTGCAACTTCGAAGGGAGATGGTGCGCCGCACCGCGCTCAACGTGGTCGAGAAGATGGTGACGCCGGTACCAGGCTCTCCAATCATGATCGGGGTCACCCACCGGCCGTTCTTGGAGACTATCCCGAAAGCTCTCACGGCGCTCGGGATAGACCGGGCGCTCGTGTATCAGGCTATCGAAGGCTCTGACGAGGCCGTCCTGGACGGCAACTCCTCCCTGGTCCTGGTGCGGGACGGAATGCGGGAAGAGTTCAGAGTAGACCCTCAACGCCTGGGACTTTCCAGGGCAACGCGGGCGCACATACCCTGGAACGGGCCCGAAGACGAAGCCCGACGTCTCGGCGGCGCCCTGGATGGCGAGGAAGGACCGGTGCGGGACTTGATCCTCTACAACGCCGCCCTCCGGCTCTGGATGGGCGACGACGGCGCCTCTCTGGAGGAGCACCTGCGGAATGCGCGCCGCACCATGGAATCCGGGCTGGCCTCGAATGCCTCGCGCGGCGCCGTTCCGGCTGTTCGGTAAGAGGCCACCCAAGACAAACTCCGTCTGAAGTCCGTGGCCTTCTACATTCCGGCGCACGGCCCTATGCTAAGGTGATAAGAGGAATGCTCGCGTGGGAGCATCAAGGTACTAAGCCGGGGTAAGGATCTGGGCGCGTACATGCCACTGGGAAACTCGATCTCGTCCATCTTCGTCTACGGGGCGGCCCTCTGGCTGGGCTTCTACCTGATCGGCCGGGACCCTCGAAGCCCGCGACTGGTGCTGACCGGGCTCGGCCTGATAGCTTACGCGCTGGCCGTAGCCAGTGACCTACTCGGAAATACCGTCCTATCGTCACTGGAATCAGTAACCTGGCCGCTCCTCTTTCTTCCCGCCCTCTTCTGGACCGGCACGCTCGTCTACCTGCTGCCAGAAGAAGTAGCTTTTCGAGGTCGGCTGGTACGAACGTGGGGCATCGTCGCGCCGACGATCCTGCTCGCGATGTTTTTGCTGGCGAGTTTCAGCGGGAGATCGTTTATCGGAACCGCCGGAGAGTCTGCCGGTGTCAGTGGCATTCAGGCAGCCTTCAGCGTCGCCGCGATCCTGCCCATGCTGGGGCTAGGTTATCTGGTCTGGCGTTACCTGAAGAAGTATCGAACGGGTGCGGTAGCCGGTGTACTCGTGGTTTTTACGCTCTTCCTCGCGCTGAGTACGGTCTTGATCCTCTTCCCGTTGGGCTGGCTACCGCAAACATGGGCCCTACTCGCCGCCAGCATAGACGTCATCGCGCTCGGCCTGGCTATCGCGTACTATGACGCCTTCGACCAGGGCGAAGCCTTGATGCCCGATATGGTCCGGTCCTTCGACGCCGCCCTCGTGGCCGGCGTCGTCTTTGGCGGACAGGTCGCCCTGGCGATCCTGCTGTCCCCCGGCCCGAACGCGCCGCTTTTGCCATTGCTTTTGGCGGTATTAGCCACCTCGATAGCCGCCGCGACCTTGAGCGACAGGATTTCCGCCGCGCTCGACCGGATAGCCTTCGGTCGTCTACCGTTCGTCAGGCGCAACCGGGCAGAGCTACGCGAGACCGCCCGATCCTTGCAACGCAGGGACCCGGCACTCGACCCTTCGGATCTCGAAGAAGCTGAGTTCGTCCGTCTAACCCGGCGCGCGCTGGGCAATTTCGGAGACCTGCCGCGCCTCTCGGCGAGCCCGCTCATCAACCTGAAGCTCGTGAAAGAACGCCTCGCCGTTCGCGGCGCAACCGACGACCCGCTCGAAAGGGCGGCCGAGCTAAAATCCATCCTCTCCGAGAGCATCTCCCGGCTCAAGCCCCGGACCGGCGCGGACTTCGGCACTTCGGATGAGTGGCGTTACTACACCGCCTTGTACTTCCCCTACGTGGTCGGCCTAAAGCCCTACAGCAACCGGGACCGAACCGGCCGCAAAGACCCCGTAGCCCGCGAAGCCCTGGACTGGTTCCGCTCCTCCGTACCCGAGCGCACCCTCTACAACTGGCAAAACACCGCGGCGAAGCTCGTGGCCCAAGACCTACTCTCCCAGAGTGAATCCACCATCAAATAGTAAATATTTCTCCGAAACTGGCACTATCTGGCACCGTTTTTCGTGGTCTTGGCAGTGAACCGGGTTCTACCCTGTACCCGGAGCCAAACTCGAGGAGGTCGGTATGCGTAGTTCCCGAACGCCGGTGGAGACCAAAGAGATCCGTCTGGAACAGGGTGTCGTTCGTTACCGGGAGGCCGGCGAAGGTCCCACAATTGTTTTCGTCCACGGCATACTGGTGAACGGCGCGCTCTGGCGCGAGGTCATTCCGTCCCTGTCGGAACACTACCACTGCGTCGCCCCAGACCTGCCACTCGGTGGACACTCGATCCCACTAAACCCGGATGCGGATTTGGCTCCCGGAGGCGTCGCCCGAATCGTCGCTGATTTCATGGAGGCTTTGAACCTTCAAGACGCCACCCTGGTAGGCAATGATACCGGGGGCGCCATCTGCCAGATAGTAGTAGCCAACCATCCCGAACGACTCTCGCGCCTGGTCCTGACAAATTGCGACGCCTACGAAGCCTTCTTCCCACTGCTACTAAGCCCATTCCATTACGGACCAAAGTTCTTCGGCCAACGCTTCGTCGACGCCCTCGCGTGGACGCTGCGGGCCCGTCCGGCCCAGCGTCTACTAATGTGGGCCGTTGCCGCCCGCCGGATGGAGAATGCCGAACTCGATGCCTACATGGAGCATCTTATCCAAGAGCCCGGGGTGCGGCGCGACGTTACACGCTTCTTGCGCAGCGTCTCGAACCGTTACACCCTCGAAGCAGCCCGCACCTTCAGAAGTTTCGAACACCCGGTGCTCATAGCCTGGGGAGAGAAAGACTTCTTCTTTTCCTCGAAGCATGCCCGCCATTTACAGCGGGATTTTCCCGACGCGACACTCCGGTTCGTCCCCGACTCCCGCGCTTTCGTGCCGGAAGATAGGCCGGAATTGCTCGCCGGGCTGATCCACGACTTCATGCAAGCTCGCAAAGGCGCGTAGAGGGTGAACGGTCATCCCTGGTTCATTTTGGGTTTCTGTTTACTATTGGCCCACGAGATGGATGCGATCAGGGCCAAAGAATGGAAGATATTCCCGGTACTCACGAAGATGGGGGATGAAGCGGGATACGTAATATTCACAGCCTTGCACGGGCCAGTATACGCACTACTTCTATGGCAACTTTACAACGGCGGAGGCGTCAACCACAGGCTGATCATCGGACTGGACGCATTCTTCATCGTTCACGCTCTACTCCATGTAATTCTCTACAAACATCCGGAAAATCGGTTTGGATCCGTCTTCTCGTACGCGCTGATCTCTGGTGCTGGGACGTTTGGCGTAGCCGACCTTCTCTTATCGTGGGCACAGGTATAGAGAGAGCTTGAAACCCTTTGCAACAGTTTGGACGGTACGGTATGATCCACTAAATGTCTTTTACGAGTTTTCGCGAGGGTGGCATGGGCTCAGATCATGGCCGGCTTATAGGTGTTGGGGTCGCCTTCATCGTCATAATCGCCGCTTTTGCCGGGGCCGGTTACTTTCTGGACAGTCTGCTCGAAACACTACCTTTGTTCCTGCTGCTGGGGCTTTTCGGAGGTTTCGCCTCAGCGCTTTACTATCTCTATCTTCAGTTAAAGGATTTGGGTGGAAGTTGAACTCGCATTGGAGACTCGCCCTGGTATATGCCGCCGCCGTCGTCGCGGCGTCGGCCCTGATCTCGTTGGCAGTGTTTTTTGCCTACGGGGGAAGTTATTCCGTGGCGTTACTGTACGGCGTGTTCGTTGGAATACTGAGTTTTGTCTCCACCGCGCTTACGGTATCATTGCTGATGAATAGTTCGACTTCGGTTGGTATGATGGTCGGCGGCGCTTCCTTCGCGGCCCGGTTAGGATTCGCAGCCGGGGCGCTGGGGATTCCGGCTTATTTGAACCTGTGGCCGGTTGTTATGATGTTGGCCGGGTTTGCGGCTGTATACCTGGCCGAGAACGTACTACTGGTGCCAGTGTTGTTGGGAAAGAAAGTCATGGACGTGCCTGGCGCGGAGCCGGTGAGTGAGAGAATAGAACGGAGTACGGAAGTTTGATCGCACTGCTGCAGCTAAGTCAGGAAGAGGTCCAGAAAGAGATCCTGCATACCTGGTCCGTCGGGTCCGAGGCCTGGATGGTTCCGATAAACATAGGTCCTATCGATATCTCTATTACCAAGTCTGTATGGTTCTTGTTTATGGGGGCGGCGGTGACCTTCTTCATTATGTTTATCGGGGCCAGGCTGCTCAAGGACCGGCCCGGGGCTTACCAGGTGATCGTGGAGGACATCTACGGTTTCGGGCGCAACCACATCGGCGGCCAGCAAGGCGAAGAAGGCCGGAAGTTGTACCCGTACACTCTTACGCTGTTCATGTTTATCCTGGTGCTGAACCTGATCGGGCTCATTCCCAACAGCTTCCCGGTGACCAGCAGCATCTCATTTACCTTTACGTTGGCCATACTGACCTTCCTCGTAACCCAGTACTACGGGTTCCGGCGCAACGGTACGGGCGGGTATCTAAAGAGCTTCGCGCCTCCCGGCATGCCCAAGCTCTTGATACCTTTCATATGGTCGCTCGAGTTTCTGCAGAAGTTCACCCAGCCACTCACCCTGGGGCTCCGGCTCTACGCAAACATACTGGCGGGAAAACTCCTTATTTTCGTATTCTTGAGCCTCATCTTGACCTTCGGGGCTTATACGGCGGCGCTCTCCGTACCCGTGGCGGTGGTGCTGTACGCGTTCGAGATCTTCGTGGCCGTAATTCAGGCGTATATTTTCGCTATACTCTCGCAGGTTTACATAGAGCAGGCGATGTTCGCCAGCGAAGCTCACTAAAGTTATTGGAAACGGAACAAAAGTAGATAGGAGCGAGTTATGGAAACGTTGGCACTACTTCAGGTTAGCGGGGATATTGAGGCGGGGTTGAAGTACCTCGGGGCCGGCATCGCGGCCGGAGGAGGAGTCATCGGCGCGGCTGTTGGCATGGGCTACCTGATCGGCCAGACCATCGCGAGCATCCACCGGCAGCCGGAGGCGTTCGAGCAGACGCGGACGCTCATGTTCCTGGGTATCGGTTTGGTCGAGGCTTTCGCCCTCTATGCGCTCGTGTTCGCCATCCTCTTCACCTTCGTTTTTTAATAGCGGTAGACTATAGGAAGAGAAAGGAGGAGAGCGAATGGGTGGTGAATCGGGCGTATTCGATCTACCGAACGTAAGCCTGATCTTCTGGGAAGTCGTCGCCTTCGCGATCTTGCTGGGCCTGTTGTACTGGTTCGTGTTCCCCCCGATCCGGGACCAGATCCAGAACCGCCAGTCTCAGATCGAAGACGCTATAGACGAGGCCGAAAAGACCCGGGCCGAGGCCCGCGAGCTTCTCGCCGAGTACCGGCGCCAGATTGAGGAGGCCCGGGGCGAGGGACGCAAGATCCTGGACGAATCCCGGCGGCAAGGCGAAGCATTACGCGAGCGGGTCAAAACGGAAGCCCGGGAAGAGGGTGACCGGATCATCCAGCGCGCCCGGGAGGAGATAGACCGCGAGCGCGAGTCTGCCATACGGGAGGTGCGCGGTGAGATCTCCGACATGGTCATCCAGGCCTCGGGCCAGGTCATCGACCGCGAACTGGACTCCAATGAGCACGAACGTCTCATAGAAGAAGCCCTCAATAACCTCGAAGCCGAGGTCGTTGGTTCCGGCGTCTCCAAGAACGGGGGCGGCACGGCTTGAGCGCGGTTTCTACTTACGCCGAGGCGCTTTTCGCGGCCGCCGAGGAGCGGGGCGAACTCGAAGAGGTTCTCGAAGAGCTTCAGGAGTTCACCGCCCTCGTCCGGGAGAACGATGAGTTGCGGGAGTTTTTCTACAGCCCGCAGATAAACGAGCGCGAGCGCCGGCAAGCAATCGACGCGCTGACTGAGGGTCTGAAAACCTCGACCCGGAACTTCCTGAAGGTGCTCTCGGACAACGGAAGGACGGAGAGCCTGGAGGACATAGTCCGGCGTTACGAGGGGCTCGTGGAAGAGCACTTCCGGCGGGTAGAAGTAGAGCTAACCACGGCTGTGGAGCTCTCCGATTCTCTGGAGAGCAAGGTGAAAGAACGGCTCGGGGAGATCCTCGAAGGCCGGGAAGTTATATTGCAGACGAACGTGAACCCCGACCTCCTTGGTGGGGCGGTATTTACGTTCGGTGGAGTTATGGTTGATAGCAGTGTCCGGGGGCGGCTCGACGGCCTCCGAGAGACAATGGTCGAGAGAGGTGTTGTTTAGTGGCTGAGAGGCTCAGGCCGGAGGAAATTTCCTCCATCCTAAAGGGCGCTATTACGGATTACGAGAACCGGGTGCGGACCGAAGAGGTCGGCCAGGTCCTGGAGGTTGGGGACGGCATCGCCCGTATCCACGGCCTATCGAACGTGATGTACCAGGAGATGCTGGAGTTCGAGGACGTTCGGGGAGAGAAGATCCTGGGCCTCGCCTTGAACCTGGAGGAAGATAATGTCGGCGCCATCGTGGCCGGCAACGACCGGTACATCCAGGAGGGCAGCACGGTCCGTCGCACCGAGAAGCTGGCGAATATTCCCGTCGGCGCGGGCGTGCTTGGCAGGGTCGTGAACCCGCTCGGCGTCCCGATGGACGGGAAAGGCGAGATCGAGGCCGAAGACAACCGGCCGGTGGAGATCATCGCCCCCGGCGTCATCCGGCGTCAAGAGGTCAACCAGCCGCTCCAGACCGGCATCAAGGCTATCGACGCCATGATCCCCGTCGGCCGGGGCCAGCGCGAGTTGATAATCGGCGACCGTAAAACGGGCAAGACCTCGATGGTGGTCGACGCCATCATCAACCAGCGGGATCAGGACGTGAAGTGTGTCTACGTCGCCATCGGCCAGAAAGATTCGCAGGTCGCTACGGTAATGCGCGACCTGGAAGAGGCCGGTGCGCTGGAGTACACGGCCATCGTGAACGCCTCGGCGGCCCAGTCCGCGACGCTCCAGTACCTTGCGCCTTACGCCGGTTGCGCCATCGGCGAGTACTTTATGTACGATGGCCAGGACGCCTTGGTGATCTACGACGACCTCTCCAAGCACGCCATCGCTTACCGTCAAATGATGCTCCTCTTGCGGCGCCCACCGGGCCGCGAGGCGTACCCGGGGGACGTTTTCTATCTCCACTCGCGTTTGTTGGAGCGGGCGGCCCGGATGTCCGAGCAGTACGGCGGCGGGTCATTGACCGCGCTCCCGATAGTCGAGACGAAGGCCGGGGACATCTCCTCCTACATCCCGACGAACGTCATCTCGATCACGGACGGCCAGATTTTCCTGGACACGGATCTCTTTAACTCGAACCAGCGGCCCGCCGTCGATACGGGCAACTCCGTTAGCCGGGTCGGGAGCTCCGCCCAGACAAAGGCGATGAAGAGCGTCGCCGGTACGCTGCGGCTGGAGCTTAACCAGTACCGGGAGCTTCAGAGCTTCGCCCAGTTCGGCAGCGACCTGGACAAAGCGACCCAGGACACGCTGGCCCGCGGTGAACGGACGCTGGCGATGCTCAAGCAGGGCGAGCGGGACCCGCTGCCCTTCGAGGAGCAGACCGTAGTGCTCTACGCCGTCTCCAACGGTTACCTGGACGACGTAGACCCGGACGATGTCCCCGACTGGGAGGCCCAGTTCCGCGAGTATCTCCGGGACAGCCACGGCGGTATCCTCGACGCTATCCGGGACGAGCAGGTGCTCTCCGACGAGAACAAGAGCAGCCTCAATGATGCTTTGGACAGCTTCAACGAGGGTTACGAGCCGCAAGAGTCCGAGGTGGAGATACAGATCGCCCCGGGCGGCGAAGAGGAAGAATCGGAAGAGGCGGAGGGGGAGAGCTAGAGTTTGGCTTCTCTCAGGGATCTCCAGCGCCAGATATCTTCCGTCAAAAACACGGCGAAGATGACCGATGCCCTCCAGACCGTGGCCGGGGTGAAATTCCGGAAGGCCGAGGCGAGGGTCGGGCACTCCCGGCCCTACGCGGAGAACATGCAGCAGATGATGCAAGATATCGCCGCCAAAGCCGGGAACAGCAACAACCAACTCCTCGTCGGGCGCGAGCAGGTAAAGACCGTTGCCGTCGCCACGTTAACGGCGGACCGGGGTCTTTGCGGCGGCTTCAACGCGCAGGTCCTCCGGCGCACGATGCAGTTCCGCCAGGAGCAGGACGCGGACGTGTTGCAGGTAGCCAGCGGCCGCAAGAGCGTTGCTTTCTTCAGGTTCCGGCGGATAAAGCTCGAAGAGACCTACACCGGGATTTCAGAGACGCCCGTCTACGACAACGCCCGGGAGATCGGCCAGCACCTCACGGCGATCTTCGAGGAAGAGAAGGCCGACGAGGTGTACCTGGTCTACAACCGCTTCGAGAACGCCCTCATCCAGCGGCCGGTGTTGACGAGGTTGTTGCCCGCGGCGCCGGACGAAGACGAGCACGAGGAGCAGCAGGGTACCGGCTCCGACGACCCGTTCGAATACATTCCGGGGGTTGATGAGATCCTAAACGACCTCATCCCGAAGTATGTGGAGACGGTAGTTTGGCAGGCGCTGCTGGAGAGCGCGGCCGGGGAGCACGGGGCCCGGATGACGGCGATGAAAAGCGCCACCGACAACGCCAACGAAATGGCCGACGATTTAACACTGAAGATGAACAAGGCGCGCCAGGCCCAGATCACCGGGGAGATACTAGAGATCGCGGCCGGGGCCGAAGCCCTGGGATCGGGATAGAAGGAGTTTTATGACTGAGGAGAACGGCGGAAACGTCCGCAGCGAGACGAGCCCGCAGGAGAAGAGCCAGCAGAACGGCAGCGACGGCCACCAGCAGGGGGGCGTCGGCGAGGTCGTCGAGGTAAAGGGGCCGGTCGTTGACGTCCGATTCTCGGGCGATGAGATCCCTGAGATTTTCAACGCCCTAACGGTCCCGATCCAGAGCGCCGAGGGCGAGGTTTCCCTTACCCTCGAAGTGCAGCAGCTTTTGGGGGACGACATGGTCCGGACGGTCGCCATGTCGGGTACGGATGGTCTTAGCCGGGGCGTCGAGGTGAAGGACACCGGACGCCCGATAGTGGTCCCCGTAGGCGAGGGTGTTCTGGGACGGGTTCTGGACGTGCTTGGCGAACCGGTGGACGAGGCGGGAGAGGTCGAAAACGTGGCCGACCGCTGGCCGATCCACCGCCCGGCGCCGGCTTTCGACGAGCTCTCCGCCCAAACGGAACAGTTCGAGAGTGGGATCAAGGTCATTGACCTCCTGTGCCCCGTGCTCCGGGGCGGTAAAGTCGGCCTGTTCGGCGGCGCCGGGGTCGGCAAGACGGTTCTTATCACCGAGCTCATCAACAACATCGCCCTGGAGTACGAGGGCACGAGCGTCTTCGCCGGGGTGGGGGAGCGGACCCGCGAGGGAAACGACCTCTACTTCGAGATGGAAGAAGCCGGGGTACTCAAGAACACGGCCATGATCTTCGGCCAGATGAACGAGCCGCCCGGCGCCCGCTTCCGCGTCGGGCTGACGGGCGTTACGGTCTCCGAGTACTTCCGGGACGAGTTGGGGCAGGACGTGCTGTTCTTCCTGGACAACATTTTCCGGTTCGTGCAGGCCGGCAACGAAGTCTCCGCGCTCATGGGCCGGATGCCGTCGGAGGTCGGTTATCAGCCGACGCTCGCCACCGAAATGGGCGCGCTTCAGGAGCGGATCACCTCGACCAAGCAGGGCTCTATTACGAGTTTCCAGGCGGTCTACGTCCCGGCGGACGACTTTACCGACCCGGCGCCGTTCACCGTATTCGCCCACCTCGACTCAACGGTGGAGCTTTCGCGAGGCTTGACGGAACAGGGTATTTACCCTGCCGTAGACCCGCTGTCCTCGTCTTCGACGATTTTGGACCCGTCCATCGTCGGCGACGAACATTATCAGGTGGCGCAGCAGGTGCAAAACATCCTCCAGCGGTACCGGGAGCTTCAGGACATCATCGCCATCCTCGGCATGGACGAGCTTTCGGAGGAGGACAAGGTCATCGTCGGCCGGGCGCGCCGGGTGCAGCGGTTCCTCTCGCAGCCGTTCTTCGTGGCCGAGCAGTTCACCGGCCTCGAAGGCAAGTTCGTCTCCCGCGAAGACACGATCCGCAGTTTCAAAGAGGTCGTAC
>JBARZM010000108.1:0-5794 GCA_049650095.1 Rubrobacteraceae bacterium
TCCTCTCCCTCCGGTGCGTCATGGCGGATGGCGAAGTGGTGGAACTCGAGCCCATGGCCCGCCAGGAAGCCGTAAAGCGGGCGCGGCACGCCGACGCGAAGGCGCGCCTGATCCGGGGCGCTTTGGATATCGGAGACCGTTACGCCGACGAGATAAAGCGTCGCTACCCGAACATGATCCGTCGGGTCTCCGGTTACGGTCTCGACGCCCTCGTAAAGCCAGATATCCTGGACCTCACCCATCTGGTCTGCGGCTCCGAGGGCACCCTGGCGCTCGTCACACAGGCCGAGTTTCGTCTACAAAAGCTTCCTCCGGCCCGGCAGATGGCCTCCTTCGAGTTCGACACCCTCTCGGCTTCCTCGCGGGCCACGACGAAGTTCCTCGAAATGGAGCCTTCGGCGATAGAACTTCTGGACGACGTGGCGATAGGCCGCGCCAGGGAGACCCCTCACTACCGCGACGCCACCGGCTTCGTCCAGGGCGAGCCCCGGGCCCTGCTGCTCGTCGAGTGGAGCGGTACCCAGCAAGAACTGGACGAACGTTTCGACGCCCTGGAAGAGATGCGGGAGGAAGTCGGGGCCACCGCCGTTACACCGCTCCGGGGCAAGGATGAGATGTACCAGACGGTGAAGCTAAGGAAATCCATCTTACCGTTGCTCCTCGGCACGGCGGATAAGGCAAAGCCCGTGGCTTTCGTGGAAGACGCCGCCGTGCCCGCGAACCGGCTCGAAGAGTTCACCGACCGGTTCGAGGAGATCCTCGACCGGCATGATACCTGGGCTTGCTTCTACGGCCACGCCAGCGTCGGCACGCTCCACGTCCGGCCGGCGATGGATACCCGCGAGCCCGAAGGCGTGAAACACATGCGGGCCATCGGGGAGGAAGTGGCGGACCTCGTGGTGGGTCTCGGCGGCTCCATCTCCGGCGAGCACGGCGACGGCCTCTCCCGCTCGGAGTTTCTGGATAAGATGTACGGCCAAGAGATCCTGCACGCCTTCGAGGAGGTCAAGAAACTCTTCGACCCGGATAACCTTCTGAACCCGGGCGTCATCGTCAACCCGGCCCGGATGGACAAGGGGCTCCGCATCGGCCCCGGGCACCGTACTCTGCCCCTGGCGACCGGCCTTGACTTCTCCAAGCAAGGTGGCTTCGCCAAGGCCGTGGAGCTGTGCAACGGGAGCGGCTTCTGCCGTAAAAAGAACACCGGGACGATGTGCCCATCGTACATGGCGACCCTCGACGAGCAGGATACGACCCGGGCCCGGGCGAACATGCTCCGCTCCGTCCTCGACGGGAGCCTTCCGCCCGAGGAGCTGACCGGCGACCGCATGAAAGAGGTAATGGACCTCTGCGTCGGGTGCAAAGCCTGCAAGACCGAATGTCCCTCCCAGGTGGACGTGGCGTCCATGAAGACCGAGGTCCTCTACCAGACGGGCAAGAAACACGGTTTCTCCGCCCGTCAACTGGCGGCAGGCCACATCCGCAAACAACTCGCCCTCGCGGCCCTGGCCCCGGGACTCTTCAACGCCGCCGCAAACACGAAGCTCGCCCGCCGGGCCGCCGCCCTGGCCGGTATAGACCCGCGCCGTCCGCTGCCGAACGTAACCAAAAAGACCTTCTCCAGGCGGTTCCCGAAACTGCCCCAGGGTAGCGGTCCGCAAGAAGTAGCGCTCTTCAACGACACCTGGAACGAGTATCAGCGTCCCGAGGTCGGCGAAGGAGCCGTGCGGGTGTTCGCCGCCGCCGGGGTCCGGGTGCATCTGCCGGAAGTCGTCTGTTGCGGACGGCCCATGCTCTCGGAAGGTTTGATCGACGCGGCCCGCAAAAACGCCCGCCGCAACCTGGACCTGCTCGCGCCCATCATCGAACGCGGCATACCGCTGGTAGGGCTGGAACCGAGCTGCATCCTCACCATGCGCGACGACTACGAGAAGCTCCTACCCGATGATGACCGGGTACCGTTGCTCGCCAAAGCCACCCGGCTCTTCGAAGAAGCCATTTTGGAGATGGGCGCTGGACAACTACCTCTCCAAGAAGGACCGCCGGTTCTCTTGCACGGCCACTGTCACCAGAAGGCGCTTGTCGGCACCGGACCGACGGAAGAGGCGCTCGGTCTCGCCACCGACGTAGAGACCGTTGACTCCAGTTGCTGCGGCATGGCGGGGTTGTTCGGGTACGAGAAGGGACACTACGAAGTCTCGATGAAGATGGCCGAAAGGCGGTTGCTGCCGGCGGTCAGGGAGAATGGGGGCAAGGTCGTGGTTGCGCCGGGGACCTCGTGCCGGGAGCAGATCCACGCCGGGTCCGGCCGCCGGGCCCTGCACCCTGCGGAGTACCTGGCCCGGCGTCTGGGTACCCGGTAATAGCATCCGTCCGCCTCACGGCCCGCCGGCCTCGAAGTCACGCGCTGAGACGAACATCCGCGTTCGGCGCCGCGAGATAAAATTTACCGGCCTGAGTTCTTGGTGGCGTCAATAAAGGAGTTTGAAAGGTCTTGGAAATTCTCACGCCTCACGAGTTCGAGGACTCTGCCGTAGCGTACGGCTACCAGCGAATGGTCTTTGATCAGGTCGCCTCCGGCCGGCGGCCGCCGACCATTTCCATCTCTCCAACCACCCGGCACGTGGGGGTAACGCGCCGGGATACGTTCCGGCCGGGGTTCGACGAAGCCGTTCGGGCCAGCAACGAGGAGGGCTATCCGGTGCTGCTCCGAAGTTCCGGCGGCGGCGCGACGGCGGCGGGCCCCGGCACTTTCGGCTTCTCGGTAATACGGCCCGCCGACGAGCGGGAGACGGGCCGGAGCATCCGGGAGCGGTACGACGAGGCGGCGGACCTGGTGCTCGGCGCTTTCGCACGGGTTGGGGCGCGGGCCGAGGTGGGGGAGGTGCGGGATGAGTTTTGTCCGGGCGACCACAGCATCCGGGTCGGGGGCTGGCGAGACGGCTCGAAAGTCGTGGGAATAGCCCAGAGGATCACCCGCCGGGCGACGAGCGTGGGCGGCATCGTGCTCGTCCACGGCGAAGAGGAGCTAGAGCGGGTGCTGGGCCGGGTCTACGGGGCCATGGGCCTCCCGTTTCGTCCCGGCAACGTCGGCAGCCTGCGCCAGGCGGGCTTGTCCACCGGGGTGCCGGAGGTCATCGAAGCGTTCGCGGCGGAGGCTGAGTCCCGCTACGCCGCGAAACGCGTCAAGCTGGACGAAGCCCTCGTGGAAGAAGCCCGAATGTCTGGCGGCCGGCACGTAATCGTCCGGTAGATGGCGCTCGGCTAACAGACTCTTCGATCTGCCCTGGAGCGGGTACAAATGGCGCGATCATGGAGCGAGATGTGGAGGAGCTGTGCCTATGACGTTGGAGCAGAGGATCAAGGACGGAGAGGTCATCCTTCTCGATGGTGGGACCGGGACCGAACTGGAGAAGCGAGAGGTGCCGATGGATGTGGCCGCCTGGTGCGCGGCGGCGCTCTCGACGCACCCGGAGGTGGTGCGGGGCGTCCACGAAGACTACATTCGGGCCGGGGCGGACGTAATCATTACCAACACCTTCCCGGCGGCCAAACACGTGTTGGAAGAAGCCGGGTTGGGAGACAGGTTCAGGGAGTTAAACGCGCGGGCGGCGGAGCTGGCCCGGGAGGCGCGGGAGAGCGTTGGTCGGGAAGGAGTCTACGTGGCAGGCTCCATCTCCACCTTCCCCGCCCGGTTGGACCACGGCTACGATCCAGGCGAACAGACCGCCCGGGCGAACTACCGGGAGCAAGCGGAGGTTCTGGCGGAGGCTGGGGTTGACCTGATCTCGCTGGAAATGATGCGCGACCTGGAACAATCCGCTTACGCGGCCGAGGCCGCCGGGGAAACGGGCCTTCCGGTCTGGCTCGGCTTTAGCTGCAAACGCGCCGAAGACGGCACGCTCCTGCTCTGGGACGAGCACGACACGCTGGCCGAAGCGGTAGACGAGTTGGCCCGGCAGAACGTCTCGCTGATCTCCATAATGCACACGCTTACCGAGGATACGGTCCCGGCGCTCCGCGAGGTTAGGGAACGGTGGGACGGGCCGCTGGGAGCCTACCCTCACTACGGGAAATTCATAATGCCCAACTGGCAGTTTATAGACATGATCTCACCCGAAGACTTCGCGGCGGAGGCCCAGCAATGGATCGAAGCCGGGGCCCAGGTCGTCGGCGGATGTTGCGGTATCGGACCCGAACACATCCAGGTACTGAAAGAAAAACTACCGGAACGGCTGCCTCAATAGAAGCTATATTGTTGCGTAATATTGCTACTATTTTCCAGCCTTGTCGCCTAGAAATTCGGCCAGCAGACTATAACAGCTTTCCAACAATCCAAGCTCCGTAAATTCTTCTTCCTGGTGGGCCTGGGCCGGGATGCCGGGGCCCAGGTTCGCCGCGTCCACGCCGCGCCCCGCGAAGCGGGCCACGTCGGTCCAGGCCTGCTTGGGACGCACCTCCACGCCGGAGTCGATCAGCCGCTTTAGCAGCGGATTTTCCAGGTGGACCGGGCCGCTCGGGGCGAAGTCCGCTATCTCGAACGAGGCCCCGTCTGGAACCAGTTCCTCGAACGTGCGCCGCACGTCGTCCATCCCCATCCCGGGCGCGAACCGGTGGTTCACGTTGATCCAGAACTCATCCGGAATCACGTTCTTCGCCCGTCCACCTTTCGCCAGCGTCGGCGTCAGGACTTCGTAGAACGTCAATCCTTCGACCAAGACTTCCCGCGCCTCCCGGTCTCGCAGCCGGGTAAGGAATTCCCCCGCCGCCGTTAGCGCGTTCTCTCCCTGCCAGGGCCGGGCCGAGTGTGAGGACTTGCCCCGGAACGTCACCTCGACCTGCGCCGTGCCCACGCAGCCGACCTCCAGGGCTCCAGCCGTAGGTTCCAGGCAAACCGCCAGTTCCGCGTCGAGTACCCAGGGGCTGCCGGCGAAGACCGACTCCATCCCGTTCTCCGGGTACGGCCCCTCCTCCCGTTCGTAGAAAACGAAGACCGGCTCCGCCCACGAGTCCTTCCAATCGAAACTTTCTAATAGAGCAAGCATCACCGCGTCCCCGGCCTTCATGTCCGAAGAGCCCCGACCGTAGATGCGATCCTCCACCACCCGCACTTCGATGCCGTCCGTCGGCTCCGGCACCGTGTCCAGATGCCCGGCGAAGACTATCCGCTTTCGGGAAGGGTCCGGCTCCGCGGGGCGGATGGCGAGGTTGTTCGAGACGCGCTCCACATGCCAGCCGGGCGAATTGTTTATCCTGGCCTCCAGGTCGTCGCAGAGTTGCTTCTCCTCGCCGGTAACGCTCGGACGCTCCAAAAACCAGACCAGGCCTTCGAGAAGTTTCTCCCTCAAACGCTCACCCCGAACGTGCGGAGAGCCTCGTTCAGGGAGGTCTTCTGATCCGTGGACTCGCGTCTTTGCCCGATAATCAGCGCGGTCTGAAGCTGGTAAGAGCCGGCGGGGAACTCTTTGGTGCGGGTTCCGGCGACGACTACGGAGCGGGCCGGAACGTGGCCTTTGTGTATGACCTCTTCTTCGCCGGTTACGTCCACGATCTGGGTGGACCCCGTAAGCACCACGTTTGCCCCGAGGACCGCCTCCTTCTCTACCCGCACGCCCTCGACGACGACGGCCCGGGAACCGATAAAAGCGCCGTCCTCGATCACCACCGGCATCGCGCCCGGCGGCTCCAGCACGCCGCCGATCCCCACCCCGCCGGCGAGGTGTACGTTCTTGCCGATCTGGGCTCCCGAGCCAACCGTCGCCCAGGTATCCACCATCGTGCCGCTCCCGACGTA
>JBARZM010000109.1:0-20274 GCA_049650095.1 Rubrobacteraceae bacterium
GGCGAAGACAGTCCGCACCTGGTAACCGCCTTCCCACTCGTCTAGGCTACCCTCTTTATAACGCTACGTTATAATTACAGTCATGGCACCAAAAACGCGCACAACCTATGAAGAGTTGGAGATAGTCGCCCTCCCTGAAGACGTCCCGGAACTTGGCATCGAGGCCGGTACAACGGGGACCATCGCCACCGTCTACGAAGGCGGCCGGATGCTGCTCGTGGAAATCGGTCGCGAGGACGGCACCAGCGCCGGGCTCGTAGACCTCAAAGTCGGAGAGAACGGCTCCCTCCGCCTGATCTCCTACACACCCTTCACCTCTCGGTAGCCCCTCTCGTTCCTCCGTTTCGATTGCAATCTCTGCCGGGCACGGCTGCAAAAAGCTCAAGCTCTGTACACCAACCGTACACCAACCCGGCCATATTTCTGGTTGTTTCGGAACGTAGCTGGATGAACGGAATGTGGCTGTTTGCAGGGGATTTGCAACAATCACAAACACCCAGAAATGTAACGATTCTTTCTCGTAATGAGCAGGTCAGCGGTTCGTGTCCGCTCGTCGGCTCTCTTATTTTATCTAGCTACCGGACAGTTTGAGAAAAATGGTTGATCGGCTTACCTCACTCCTGGGTAGGTTGATGTTGAGAAAGACCAACTACTACTCGGGAGGATACTCCATGCCGATCAACCACCTCCATCGTAGCTTGCGAGACTTGTTGGCGCAACTTCGTCCCGCCGAGCGTAAAACCCGCCTCCGTAACTTCAGTTGGCTGTTGGCGGGCCTCTTCCTTTCCCGTTCGGTCCATCTGAGCAAGATAGCAAGCAAGATCCCCACCACCAAAGCCACTCTCCCTTCCATTATCCGACGCCTCGGTCGACTCCTGGATAACGCCGCCATCCGTCCGAGGGAATGGTACGAGCCCCTGGCCCGACGTTTGCTGGAGTGCCAGGCGAAAAGGCTGGGCGAGGTGCGTCTGATCGTGGACGGCACCAAGGTGGGCTTCAACCATCGGCTCTTGATGGTGGGAGTGGCTTACCGGCGGAGGGTGCTGCCCATCGCCTGGAGTTGGGTGCCCTCGGAGAAGGGCCACTCCTCTTCCTACAAGCAACGGGCGCTTCTGGGCTACCTCAGGCGTCTGGTGCCTGATGGAGCGCGGGTTTTGGTAGTGGGCGACTCCGAGTTCGGGGCGGTTGCGGTCATGGAACAGTTGGAGGGATGGGGCTTCTACTACGTGGTGCGTCAAAAGAGCTCTCATCTGGTGTGTTCTGAACACCATCAGCACCATGAACATCAGTGGCGGCCGTTGGGGGAGTTGATCGAGCGCCCGGGAGAAAAGGCGTGGTTGGAGGATGCTCTGTTGAGCCGCCAGCACGCCCACCGAACGAACCTGCTGTTGTACTGGAGGAGAGGCGAGAAGGAGCCGTGGCTGTTGGCGACGAATCTCCCGACTTCCAAGAAAGCCCTCTTGGCCTACAAGAGGCGGATGTGGATAGAGGAGATGTTCGCGGACTTCAAGGGACATGGCTTCGACCTCGAAAGCACGCGACTACGGCGCTTCGGGAAGCTCTCACGGCTGACACTGGCAGTAGCGATGCTTTATGTGTGGCTGGTGGAGAATGGGGCACAAGTCATCAAACGGGGTCAAAGGCGCCTGGTGGACCGTTCGGATCGGCGCGATTACAGTGTGTTCCGGCTCGGCTGCAACATGCTGGAGAGGCGTTTGGCCCAGGCGAAGGAGAAATTCACCCACTTACTTCCGTGCTCTCTACCAAAACTGTCCGGTGGCTAGTCCCCGCTACTACAAGCCCGGCCAAACAGCCGGGCTCTTTTGGATTACCTGGACGGCGTCAGTCAGAACCACCAAATTCGGATATTAGTACAAGCGCCCGAGGCGTAAGGGTTACGGGAGATTCTTCCAGTCGAAGCTGGTTTCTTCCACGAAGGCCCGCAAAGCTTCCTGGAGCTTCTCGGCGGACATCAAGAATAACTCGGCGTGCAGCATTCTGGTGGGGGCGTCCGGGTCGTCCTTGCCCAGGGGAGGTGAATCTACCTCCTCGCGGGCGCCGAGGTACAGTTCGCGTTCGTCCGTTCCGCGTTCGCAGTAAGGTTTCCAATCTTCGACGGCCTTCTCGTGGGCCAGGCCCGCTATCATGAGCTCTTTCCACAGAGGCTCAGCGCCCTCTGATACCGAAGTCCTTAGCACGGCGGGGTTTCGCGTCATGCGCCCGACCAGGTCCCGGTTTTCGGCCAACGCCGTTGCTGCTTGCTCTCTATCGTCCACTACGCCTCCACGCTCTCGCTAGTGTTTTCGTTGGTGTCTCCGATCTAATCTTATTTCATACAGCTTTGCTACTTTATGGACGAGAAATCCTCTGCTAAGCTCCCGGCGAACCGGCCGTAGCCCGAAACCGAAAACGGCGGTAGAGAGGAATTCATGAGTGACAGGGAAGGGACCGAGGTACAGTCGCATTCGTTCGAGGATGATGGCGGCATCCCGAACAACCCGGAGCTTCCGTTACTGATCTACCCGCAGGCGTTGCCGGAAGAGGCACGAGATTCGTCGGCTTGCAAGAAGCTTCTCGCGGAGAATGGCTGGGGCGGGGCCTGGACGAACGGCGTTTTCTCCTACCACCACTACCACTCCAACGCCCACGAAGTCCTGGCCGTCGTGGGCGGTTCGGCGAGCCTCATCTTCGGTGGCCCCGAGGGTACGACCGTCGAGGTGGAGGCGGGCGACGTCGTCGTGATACCGGCTGGGGTGGGGCATTGCAACGCGGGCTCCGGCGGCGGTTTCACCGTGATCGGGGCTTACCCCAAGGGTCAGGAGAACTACGACCTGAAGACCGGCGAGCCGGACGAACGCCCCGAAGCCCTGGAGAATATCCAACAGACCCGGCTGCCACAGGCCGATCCCTTGTTCGGGGAGGAAGGGCCGTTGATCCGGCACTGGGCGGTATAGCGGGCAGTAAGATTTCCCTTTCCCCCGGGATTATCTAAACTGTTCTTATGAGAACCGGCAAGTTCCTTGAGTCCGTGCGTTGGACGGTCGAGCATTACGGCATGGATGTTCGCCGGCCGCTGGCGATGGTTTCGGGTGGGCCGGATTCCGTCGCCCTGCTACGGGTGCTGCTGGAGCTCGGGGCGGAGCCGGCGGTTTTGCACGTAGATCATGGGGTGCGCGGGGATGAGTCTCTGGAGGACGCGGAGTTCGTCCGCAGGTTGTGCGAGGAGTTGGACGTAGCTTGCGAGGTACGGCGGCTGGATCTCGGAGACGCGTCGAACTTTCAGGATACGGCGCGGCGGGAACGGTACCGGGTGGCGGAGGAGGTCGCGGATGCTCGGGGACTCGGGACTATCGTCACCGGGCATACGGCGGACGACGTGGCCGAGACGGTTTTGATGAACCTTGCGCGGGGGGCGGGGCTTCGGGGGCTGGCCGGGATTCCGCCCGTACGGGGGAGGTTTGGGCGGCCCCTGATCCGGGCCGCCCGCACCGAAATCCTGGAGTACCTCGAATCCCTCGGCCAGCCTCCCGGCCAACCTCCCGGCCAGTCGTACCGCACGGACCCGACCAACCTCACCCGCAAATATGCCCGCAACCGGGTGCGCCTGGAAGTGTTGCCGGCGCTCGAAGAGTTGTACCCGGGCGCCGGCGCGAACGTCGCCCGGACCGCGGGGTTGGTTCGAGAAGACCTGGAGGCCCTGGAGGGGATCTCCTCCCGCGCGGTCCGGTGGGACGGGAGAGAAGCCACTCTAAGCCCGTCGGATCTACGGGACTTGCCGCACGCCCTGCGCCGCCACGCCGTCCGGCTGGCCTACCGCGCGGTGCGACCCGGGGGACGGGGACTCGAATTAAGCGTAGTGGAGTCCGTATTGAGGTTGATGGGCCCGGGCCCGGGCGAGGGTACGAGGACGCTCGACCTGCCGGAAGGCGTCGTGGCGGCGGCCCGCGCTGCCGGAGGGCTTGCTTTCTACAGGCCGGGTAGCCTCGAAACGGGCAGCGTCGCCGTGGAGAAAGACCGGTTCACCTTCGGGGGCTGGGAAGTAGAGGTTCGGGAAATAGAGGTTTCCGGTGATTTCGATACCCGGGACGCGAAGCGCGAAGCCGCGAAGCGCGAAGACGTGGCCTATTTGGATGCCGGGTCGGGACCTTACCGGGTGCGGTTGGCGCGAGAGGGCGATATTATTCGTCCCTTGGGACTCGGCGGGACGAAAAAAGTGTTGCGGGCGATGATGGACCGGGGCGTGCCCTCGGACGTGCGGCGCCGGACGCCGGTGATCGTGGACAGGTTCGGCGAGATAGCCTGGATCTTTCGCGGTGAGATCGGAGACCGGCACAAGGTGGGCGGATCGGCGGAGAAAATAATACGGCTGGAGGTCAGAGAGATCCATGGAAATGTCTAGCATGATGCCCGACGTGCAAGAGGTGCTCATACCATCGGCGGAGATCCGGGAGAAAGTGCGGGAGATCGGGGCACAGATCACCGAGGACTACCGGGGCGAGAAGCCGCTTTTGATCTGCATCTTGCGCGGCGCGTTCGTGGTGCTCGGCGACCTGGTGCGGTTCGTGGATTTACCCTGCGAGGTGGACTTCATGGATATAAGTTCCTACGGCACGGGTACCAGCAGCAGCGGGGTCGTGAGGATACAGAAAGACCTCGAAGAAGACATAACCGGGCGGCACGTCCTGATCGTCGAGGACATTATAGACTCCGGCCTCACGCTCTCTTACCTGCGGCGCTCCCTGCTCGCCCGCCAACCCGCCTCACTCGAAATTTGCGCCCTCCTGAGCAAACCCTCGCGCCGGCGGGCGGAACTGGAAGTCAAGTACCTGGGTTTCGAGGTGCCGGACGAGTTCGTCGTCGGCTACGGACTCGACTACGCCGGGGCCTACCGAAACCTCCCCGACGTCTGCGTCCTAAAACCCGAAGTCTTCGGGGGCGCAAGCCCCGAGGGCGGCTCCGAGGGCGGCTCCGAGGGCGGCGTTTGAGGTACCCTTCCAGGTCTACCGGCGAGACTGCGGTAACGGGTAACACTTCGGCATCTGGAACAGGTAGTATAATTCCCTTGTTCTTAACGTATCCCATGAGAGGTAAAGACAGTTGGGCAGAATGATGCGAAGCGGGGGATTACTCTACTTCATTATCTTGATGGTCTTCGCGGTGATCCTGATACGGGTTCTCTCCGCGGGCAACCCTGATGTGACAGAGCTTAACTCCCAGCAGTTTCTGAAGGCCGTAAACGAGAACGCGTTCGTCACCGATCCTCAAAACCAGGAAAACCAGCTTACGGTAAAGGATCAGGACCAGACCGTCACCGGCGTCCTCAAAGAAGGAGCCCCCGGCGGCCAGGGCCAGTTCGAGTACGCGTATCCGCAGCAATTCGATATAGCGGCGGCCTTTAACGGCGCCGATATACCCTTCGAGACCGACCCGCAGAACACGGGCTTCTGGCTCACGCTCATAGGCACCATCGCCCCGATCTTCCTGATCATCCTGCTCTTCTTGTTCATCATGAGCTCTATGCAGGGCGGCGGCAACAAGGTGATGAGCTTCGGCAAGAGCAAGGCCAAGCGGATGAACAAGGATGCCCCAAAGGTCACCTTCGACGACGTCGCCGGGGCCCAGGAGGCCGTGCAGGAGCTAACCGAGATCAAAGAGTTCCTCGAAAACCCGCAGAAATTTCAGAAGCTCGGCGCCCGCATTCCGAAAGGCGCGCTGCTAGTAGGCCCGCCCGGAACGGGCAAGACGCTTCTAGCGCGGGCCGTCGCCGGAGAGGCCGGAGTACCGTTCTTCTCCATCTCCGGTTCGGATTTCGTGGAGATGTTCGTCGGCGTCGGCGCGAGCCGCGTCCGGGACCTCTTCGAGCAGGCAAAGCAGAACTCGCCGTGCATCATCTTCATGGACGAGATCGACGCCGTCGGCCGGCAGCGTGGCGCCGGCATGGGCGGCGGCCACGACGAGCGGGAGCAGACCTTGAACCAGCTCCTCGTCGAGATGGACGGCTTCGACGCCCAGAGCGGCATTATCATGATCGCCGCGACCAACCGCCCGGACATCCTCGACCCGGCGCTTTTGCGTCCGGGACGTTTCGACCGCCAGATCACGGTAGACCGGCCCGACCTTCCGGGACGGGAGAAGATCCTGAGCGTCCACACGAGGGGCAAGCCGCTCGGGGACGATATCGATGTGAGTACCGTCGCCCGGGGGACCCCAGGGTTCACCGGCGCGGACCTGGCGAACCTCGTCAACGAGGCGGCGCTGCTCGCGGCCCGGTATGACAAAGAAGAGATCAACATGTCCGAGATGGAGGAGGCCGTGGACCGGGTGATCGCCGGTCCCGAGCGCAAGACGCGCATCATCTCCGAGAAGGAGAAGGAGATCACCGCCTACCACGAGGCCGGGCACGCCGTCGTCGGCGCCCTGCTGCCAGAGGCGGACCCGGTACACAAGATCAGCATTATCCCGCGCGGCCAGGCTCTGGGCGTAACGATGAGCCTGCCGACCGAGGACCGGTTTATGATGAGCCGGGGCCAGCTAATGGCGCAGCTCGCGATGATGCTCGGCGGACGGGCGGCGGAGAGCGTGACGTACGATGAGATCACCACCGGGGCCTCCAACGACCTGGAGCGCGTTACCCAGACCGCGAAGCAGATGGTCACCCGCTACGGCATGAGCGACAAGCTCGGGCCGATGGCGCTCGGTCACGCCCAAGGGCAGGTCTTTATGGGCCGGGACTTCAACCAGCAACCGGACTACTCGGATGAGATCGCCTTCCAGATCGACAAGGAGATCCGGCGAATCGTCGACGAGTCTTACGACAACGCCGAGGACTTGCTGATCCGCAACCGGGACCTTCTAGAAAAACTCTCGAAGGACTTGATCGAGTACGAAACCGTCGACTCCACGCACCTCAAGCGTCTTATAGAGGAGTACGCCGTGGACGAGGTTCACATGGGCGGCCCGCACCGCAACGGCCACCAGGAGTAAATGAACCGCACAACCGGGACCAATAAAAAGATCCGGGTCGGAGGCCGAACACTCGGCCCCGGCCCGGTCCTTGTTGGGATACTCAACGTAACCCCGGACTCCTTCTCCGACGGTGGCGACTTCCTGAACCCGGAGCGTGCGGTAAAGCAGGCCGCCACCATGCTGGACGAGGGAGCAGGGATCCTGGATGTCGGCGGAGAATCCACCCGCCCGGGCTCCGAACCCGTATCCCCGGAGGAAGAACTACGCCGGGTAATACCGGCCATCCGGTCTATCCTGGATGCCCACCCCGAAGCCACGATTTCCATAGACACCTACCGCGCTGCGACAGCCGAGGCCGCCCTAGAAGCCGGCGCCCAAATAGTTAACGACGTTACGGCCCTGCGCGGCGACCCGTCGTTGGCCGGCGTAGTCGCCAAAGCCGGGTGCCCGGTAGTCCTGATGCACATGCTGGGTGAGCCCAAGACCATGCAGCGCCAGCCGCGCTACGAGGACGTAGTCCGGGAGGTTCGAGGCTTCCTGGCCGGTAAGGCGGAGCACGCCGAGTCCGCGGGGATCTCCCCGGAAAACATCATCCTAGACCCCGGCATAGGGTTCGGCAAGACGATAGAGCACAACCTCACGCTCCTCAATCACCTCGACGCCATTGCGGACCTCGGGTACCCGGTGCTCCTCGGGGCCTCCCGTAAGGGCTTTATAGGCAAAACCTCCGGGATCGAAGAGGCCAAAGACCGGGTTTCGGGAACCGTGGCGACGAGCGTGCTGGGCTACGAACGCGGCGCGACCTTCTTCCGGGTCCACGACGTGCGGGCCAACCGGGAAGCCCTGGAAGTGGCAGAGGTTATATTGCATGGTTAGCAACCTGTCAGATTCGACTGAAAGGCGCTAGACTCTGTCCACAGGCGTAGGATGGCGGAGGAGGTTCGCATGTTCGAGAGTTTCACCGAGCGGGCTCGCAAGGTGGTGGTTCTCGCACAAGAAGAGGCCCGTCACTTCGCCCACAACTACATCGGCACCGAGCACCTCTTATTAGGTCTCATCAGGGAAGAAGACGGGGTTGCCGCCCAGTCATTGAGGGCCGTGAACGTGTCTCTCGATGGCGTGCGTGAGCAGGTCGAGGGCATCGTTGGTTACGGGGAGGAAGGCACGGGCGGCCAGGCGCCGTTCACTCGGCGCTCCAAAAAAGTGTTGGAGCTGGCGCTGCGAGAGGCGTTGCAGCTCGGTCACAACTACATCGGCACCGAGCACATCCTGCTCGGGCTCGTGCGCGAGTCCGAGGGAGTAGCCGCCCGGGTGCTCAACAACCTGGACGTCGATCCGGACAAGGTTCGGCGCGGGGTCTTGCAGTCAGTTGGAGAAGGGTCGGAGTTTGACTCTTTGGATCAGATCGAAACAGAGATGGAAGACGAGGATATAGTAGAGAGCCAGATATCATCTCGGTCGCCGTCAGGCTCGCTTCGGGTGGGCGTGCGTGTCAAAGGTCGGGTCCGGACGCTGCTCGTATACTTGGGCTATGCCTTCGCAGATACCGTGGAGCGCTCGGAGACAACAGATCACGACGAGATTCTCGGTGATGTTGCGGAAACGCTGGAGGGAAGAGGATATCGATCCTTGCAAATGGCTGTTGTCGGTTCAGGCGAACTAGTGCTGGAGCGCTTCCCGAAAGTCCGTGAGGTCGAGGTCAATGCTATGAGGGAGCGATTCTTTGAAAGACGCACGGGTTCCGGAATAATACTTTCTGCAACATTCCACCGGTGATCCGCGCCTTTCTTAGCCTCGGTAGCAACCTGGGCGACCGGCGCGCCCTGCTGCGCGCGGCGTTGGATGCTCTGTCGCGCGGGCCGCATATGGAGCTTACGAAGGTCTCCCGGATCTACGAGACGGAACCGGTCGAGGTCGACGAAGAGCAGCCGGAGTACCTGAACTGCGTGGTGGAGGTCAAGTGTGGCTTGCCCGCGACGGAACTTCTCCGGTACTGCCAGGGGGTGGAGGCGGCCCTGGGACGCGAAAGTAAAGGAGAGCGGGCGCCGCGGACGGTCGACGTTGACGTGTTGCTCTTCGGAACCGAAGTCATAGACGAGCCGGATCTCGTAGTGCCGCACCGGGGTGTTGCGCGGGCCTTCAACCTGCGGTGTCTGGCGGACCTGGACGGGGGTATATATATTCCGGGGCGCGGCGAGGTGGGTGAGCTCCTCGCCGGGGTTGACCTTGACGGGGTGCGAAAGTTGGAAGGTTTGGAGGTAGGGCCATGTTGATGGCGGTTGACGTTGGGAACACCCAGACCGTTGTCGGTCTCTTCGGTGAGGATGGGTTGCGGGGCCGCTGGCGGCTGGCGACCGAGGCCCACCGGACGGCCGACGAGCTCGGGGCAACTTGCGCCGCGTTCCTAGGGCTGCGGGGCATGAGCCTGGACGAGGTGGAGGCTTTGATCGTCTCTAGCGTCGTGCCGGTGCTTGCCCGCTCTTACGAACACATGGCCGTAGAGATCCTGCGCGTTCCTTTTCACTCCGTGGGGCCGCACATGGAGACGGGCCTGAAAAACCACTACGACGAGCCCGGCTCCGTCGGGGCGGACCGGATCGTCAACGCCGTCGCGGCCGTGCATCACTACGGCGCGCCGGCGATCATCGTGGACTCCGGGACGGCCACCACCGTCTGCGCCGTGGGCCCGGAGGGGGCCTACCGGGGCGGGGCGATACTGCCGGGGCTTTACGTCTCGCTGGAGACGCTCGTGTCGAGGGCCGCCAAGCTCTCGGATGTGGACCTCGAAGAAGAACCGCCACAGGCAATAGCCACCAACACGCCGGACTCCATCCGCAGCGGCTTCGCCTACGGTTACGCCGGGGCGGTAGACGCCCTGATCCGACGCTTCAAAGAAGAACTGGCCGCCGAGGGCGCCTCTCCGGAAGACCTGCCGGTGATCGCTACCGGAGGGCCCGCCTCTATAATCGTGCGCCACTGCCGGGAGATAGACGAGGTAGACCCGGACCTGACCTTGAAAGGCCTTCGCCTACTCTACGAAATGAACGCCGGCAAATAGTGCGAAAGTTTGCGAAAAAAGCCGCAAATCCTCGTTGACAGTTTCCCAAGCCGCCCTTATACTCACCGCTCTTATGACGGACAAGCACCAGGAGCTAATCACCCCGGAAGGGCTCGAAAAGCTTCAGACGGAACTAGAATATCTAACGGACACCCGGCGGCGAGAGATCGCCGACCGCATCCGCCAGGCCCGGGAGTTCGGAGACATCTCCGAGAACTCCGAGTATGACGACGCCAAAAACGAACAGTATATGCTGGAGCGCAGGATCAGTGAGGTCCAGCGCCGGCTGCGAAGCGCGAAAGTCGTAGACCCCTCGGAGGCCGACGCCGAAGCCGTGGATCTCGGCACCCTCGTAACCCTGAAGCCTCTGAATAAAGGCGAGGAGCGTACCTTCGAGATAGTGGGCGTTAACGAATCGGACCCTACGAGCGGCAAGCTCTCCCACGCATCCCCCGTCGGCCGGGCCGTGCTCAAGCGGCGCGTCGGCGAGAAAGTTACGGTTTCGACCCCCCGGGGCTCGACGGAGTACGAGATCACCAACGTCGAGGTCGCGAGCTAAAACGCAACACCCGCATCCGGAGCAAAGTATGAGCAAACTCCCCATACCTGATTGGGCGCGTCGCGCTATCGAGAACCTCGGCGAAGGCCCGCACGTGGTCGTCAGCGGTATCAGCCCGTCCGGCAACATACATGTGGGCAATCTCCGGGAGGTGCTCGTCTCCGAAGCCGTGGCCCGCGCCTTGAGAGCCCGGGGAGACGAGGTCAGGTTCATTTTCCACGCGGACACCATAGATCCGCTCCGCAAGATAGCCCCCGGCGTGCCGAAAGACTACGAACGGTACATCGGGCGCAGCCTGTCCCGCGTCCCGGACCCCGAAGGTTGCCACGACAGCTACGCCGAGCATTTTCTCTCGCCCTTCGAGGAAGCCTTGAAGGACATGGAAATGGAGATCGAGGTGCTGCGCTCGCACGAGTTGTACGAGGACGGCGTGTACACGGACGTCACGCGAGAGTCCATAGAACGCACGGAGGACCTGCGCCGCACGCTGGCGGAGGTCAGCGGCCGCGAAATGCCTGAAAGCTGGTCTCCGTACCAGGCCCGGGCGGTTTCCGGAGACCTGACGGGGAACTGGTTTGTGGAACATCTGCCGGAGGAGAGCAAGGTCATCTTCACCGACCGGGACGGTAACGAAGGCGTCGCAGATTACTCAAAGGGCGAGGGCAAGCTCGGCTGGCGGGTGGAGCTTGCGGGCCGGTGGAAAGCGCTCGGGGTTACGTTCGAGCCGTTTGGGAAAGACCACACGAGCCGCGGAGGCTCGACGGATACGGCGGACAAAATGGCCCGTGAAGTCTTCGATTATCCTGTGCCGGGCCGTTACGAGTACGAGTGGATCCAGCTAAAAGGCAAAGGGGCCATGAGTAGCTCCAAGGGGATAGTCCTTTTGCCGAAGGACCTGCTCAGGATCATGCCGCCCGACGCGCTCCGGATGCTGGTGCTTGGCCGCGACCCGGCCCGGGCCCTGGACCTGGACCTCACCGAAGGCTTCCCGCGTTTCATGGATGAGTACCGGGGTCGTGAAGAGAATGCACTCGTCCCCTTCGCACATCTAGCTACGATATCGCAAGTTGTCGACGGTAACGTTGATAAAGCGAGCCATGTTCTAGAAGAAGGTGGTTATAGAAACGACACCTCTGATAAAGAAACTTTGGTCAAGTATCTAGCATACGCCCAGAACTGGGTAGAAAGCTGGGCTCCAGATTCTTATCAGATCAAACTACTCAGTTTGCCTGACGCAAAGGAAGCTGCGAAATCTCTTGACCAGCAACAACTAGATTACCTCGATGAAGTTGGTTATCGGCTGAACAACCTCGTTAGCGTAGGGTTTTCTCAAAATGAGGAAGTTATTCAGAGCGTACTCTACGATACGTCGAAGGAAATGGGATTAAGCCCTCGGAAAGCTTTTGCTGCTGTTTACACGGTGCTGATCGGAAGAAAGAACGGACCCAAGGCTGGAGCGTACATAGCTCAACGCAGCACGATGTTAGTGGTAAAACATTTCCGGCGCGCATACCGAAACGACGTGTTCGGGCAGGGAGATGAGTATTAAACTCTGGTTGGCTGGCGGTAAAGAGTACCTTCATGGTGCTCTTTACGGTCTTGTCGGGGGGGGGCACACGAGCCCAAAGCCGGGCCTTTCATCGCCGGTTTGCCGCCCGATTTGGTTCGGGAACGTTTCCGCCTCGGGGTGGGGGTGTGATGCGTAACACCGTCTCTTTGGGACGCGGGCGATAGTCTCTGCTCCACGCCAGAGAAAGCTTTGGGGCTCGTAGCGTAAAAGCCCGGGGCGGAGGCATAAAGGGCAAAAACCTTTGTATACTCTGGTTAGGCGGCAAGAAAAGCTGCGAAGTTTTGTACTGTTTTTGGAGAATCGGGTTTGAGAATGTGTAATCTAATACTAGTGAAGCGTCGTATAATAACCACAGACACTGTTCCCAACGTCGTGATGGACCCTCAACTAGGGGAGGCTCCGGCTAATGTTTGAAAGATTTACCGAACGGGCTCGCAAGGTGGTGGTTCTCGCACAAGAAGAGGCCCGTCACTTCAACCACAACTACATCGGCACCGAGCACCTGCTCCTCGGTCTCCTTCGGGAGGACGAAGGCGTGGCGGCCCGGGCTCTGGCCTCGCTCAACGTGACCCTGGATGAGGTCCGCGAGCAGGTCGAGAGCATCGTCGGTTACGGCGAGGAGGGTACGGGCGGCCAGGCGCCGTTCACCCCACGCTCGAAGAAAGTATTGGAGTTGGCGCTGCGAGAAGCGTTACAGCTCGGCCACAACTACATCGGCACCGAGCACATCCTGCTCGGGCTCGTGCGCGAGTCCGAGGGGGTTGCGGCCCGGGTGCTAAACAACCTGGACGTCGACCCGGACAAAGTTCGCCGGGAGGTCGTCCGGATGCTCGGCGGCGGCCGCGGTCGTGGTCGTGGCGGCAGCGGCAGTGGTGGTGGCGGAGAAGCCGCCGGTGGCCGTGGCGGCGAGGCCAAGCGGCCAAAGACCCGTCAGCTGGACCAGTACGGGCGGAACCTCACGGCCTACGCCGAGGAAGAAAAGCTCGACCCGGTCATCGGGCGGAACAAAGAGATAGAGCGGATCATGCAGATCCTCGTCCGGCGCACCAAGAACAACCCGGTAATTATCGGGGAGCCGGGCGTCGGTAAGACGGCGATCGTCGAGGGTTTGGCGGAGGAGATAGCCGAAGGCCGCGTGCCGGACATCATCGGTGACAAAGAGGTCTACACGCTGGACCTTGGCGCGCTCGTCGCGGGCTCCAAATACCGGGGTGAGTTCGAGGAACGTCTCAAGAAAATAATGAAGGAGATCACCGACCACGGTGACATCATCTTGTTTATAGATGAGATCCACAACCTCGTCGGGGCCGGGGCGGCCGAGGGCGCCATAGACGCGGCTTCGATCCTGAAGCCGGTTCTGGCGCGGGGCGAGCTGCAGGTGATCGGCGCGACCACGATCGACGAGTACCGCAAGTACGTCGAGAAGGACAAGGCGCTCGAACGCCGGTTCCAGACCATCCAGGTCGGCGAGCCGACGGTCGAGGAGACGGAGCTTATCCTCAAGGGTCTCCGCGAGCGTTACGAGGCGCACCACAAGATCCAGATAACCGACGAGGCCTTAAAGGCCGCCTCAGAGCTTGGGGACCGGTATATCTCCGACAGGTTCTTGCCGGACAAGGCGATAGACCTGGTGGACGAGGCTGCGTCTAAGATGAGGATCAAGACCATGTCCTCGCCGCCGTACTACAAGGAAGTCGACGACGAGCTCGCCCAGGTCCGCACAGAGAAGGAAGCGGCTATCGACGGTCAGGAGTTCGAGAAGGCCGCCCGCCTGCGGGATTCGGAGAAGAAGCTCGCGGTGCGGCGCCGGGAGCTGGAGCAGGACTGGCGCGGGGGCGAGGACGGCGAGGAGCCGGTCTCAATCGGCGAGGAGGAGATCGCCGAGATCGTCTCCATGTGGACGGGCATCCCGGTCAAGAAGATGACCGAGGAAGAGTCCGAGCGCCTTCTGAAGATGGAGGACTCCCTGCACGGCCGTGTCGTGGGGCAGGAAGAGGCCATCAAGGCCGTCTCCCGTTCCATCCGCCGCACCTTCGCCGGGATAAAAGACCCGAACCGCCCGAGTGGTTCGTTCGTCTTTCTCGGCCCGACGGGTGTCGGTAAGACGGAGCTTGCGCGGACGCTCGCCGAGTACCTCTTCGGCGATCAGGAGTCGATGATCCGTCTGGATATGTCCGAGTACATGGAGCGTCATACGGTCAGCCGGCTCGTGGGTAGCCCGCCTGGATACGTTGGTTACGACGAGGGCGGACAGCTCACCGAGAAGGTTCGTCGTCGGCCGTACAGCGTGGTCTTGTTCGACGAGATCGAGAAGGCCCACCCGGACGTGTTCAACATAATGTTGCAGATCCTCGAAGACGGGCAGCTCACCGACGCGCAGGGCCGGCTGGTCAACTTCAAGAACGTTGTCCTTATCATGACCTCAAACGTCGGCGCGCAGCACATTAACAAGACCCAGTCTCTCGGCTTCGGTGGCGGAGAAGAGGGTATCTCCTACAAGGAGATGAAGGGCCGGGTACAGAGCGAGTTGCGGAAGATCTTCCGTCCCGAGCTCCTCAACCGGATCGACGAGACCATCGTCTTCCACAAGCTGGAGCGCGAGGACATGCGCCAGATCATCGAGGTCCAGGTCAAGCGTTTCCGCTTGCAACTCGCGGAGCGGGACGTGACGATCGAGTTCACCAAGGACGCCCTCGACAAGCTCTCCGAGGCGGGCTACGACCCGGCGTACGGGGCCCGGCCCTTGCGGCGGGTGCTCCAGCGCATGATCGAAGACCCGATGAGCGAGATGATCCTGAAGGGCGAAATCCCCAACGGCTCGAAGGTGACCGTCGAGGCGAACGACATCTCGAACGACGACGTAGGCGAAGACGAGTCCATCGTTGACATCAACGTCTCCCAGCCCAAGGAAGTCGTCAAAGCCGAGTAGTAAAGAAAATCTAAAAGCTAGAACGGGCCGGGGCGTGAGAGCGTCCCGGCTTTTTGGTGCTTCAGGCTTTACTGGAGTATTCCTCGAACCAGGGCGAGATGCTACCTGACTCGACCGAGCCTTCCGCGACGCCCACGGCGAAGTCTTCGAGTTCTTGTTGCTCCGCCTCTATCTCATAGCCGAAGGTAGAGAGCAAGTATGCCGCTGAGGCTGTAGCGGTGCGCTTGTTGCCGTCTACAAACGGGTGACGCCGGATAATCGACTCCATGAGCGCGGCGGCTTTCTCGAACGGAGATGGGAAATGTTCTTGGCCGAAAGATGCTTGCCAAGGCCGACCAATGGCAGCGAGAAGCGATCCTTCGTCACGAACGCCCTCAGAGCCTCCGTATTGCGTTATCGAGGCTTCGTGGAAGAGAAGGACTTCCGGAAGGCCGGGTTTTCTTTCATGGGTCAATGTGGCTCAGATTGCAAGAAGACTGTTTAACGTCCGGCTAAATTTCGCATCGCGACATCGTATTTCTTCATGAACCGGGCCATAAACTCCACAGCGTCCGGCGAGGGCCTCGGTAGCGAAGGCTCTACCCGGATGACGCTTTCCTCGGAGGAGAGCACAACATCTTGCCCAACAGCCAAATTCATTTCTTTCAACATCTCCGGGGGAATTGGGAGCATCACTGATCCTCCGACTTTCCTCAACGTTCGCCTTGTCTGCATTGCCTTACACCTTCCTTCTTCTGAATAAAACTAAGTATAACTCAGTGGCGCAGTCAGATTCGGCGGCCTTCCTCGGATGTACTTCGCAAACCATCCCGTACAATAGATGTATGGCTACGAAGACTATGTACGTTTGCTCGAATTGCGGTAACTCTTCCTCGAAGTGGCTCGGGCGGTGCCCGGATTGCGGGGAGTGGAACACGTTTGTCGAGGAGTTGCGGGAGAGCAAGAAGGCCGTTGGCTTCGCCGAGCGGGCCAAGCGTCCGAAGCGGGCCTCCGGCCAGACGCTCTCGCTGGGTGAGGTGCCGGATGCCGGTACGGAAGGCCGGATGGGCACGGGCGTCGGGGAGTTGGACCGGGTTATAGGCGGCGGCATCGTGCCGGGCTCGCTGGTGCTCGTCGGTGGGGAGCCGGGGGTTGGGAAGAGCACGCTGCTCTTGCAGGTGATGGGCCATCTGGGTGACGGGTGTCTGATGGTTAGCGGCGAGGAGTCGCCCCGGCAGGTCGCCATGAGCGCCCGGAGGCTTGGCGTTGGTGAGGCGGGGTTCCGGGTGCTTTCGGAGACGGACGTGGACGTTATAGAGGCGACTATCCTCGAAGAGCGGCCGGAGGTTGTGGTAGTTGACTCGATCCAAACTCTCTATTCTCCGGAACTCTCCGGAGCTCCGGGCGGGGTCGGACAGGTGCGGGAGTGCGCGGCGCGTTTGATGCGGCTCGCCAAAAGCGAGGGTATAGCCGTGATCCTGGTGGGCCACGTTACGAAGGACGGTTCCATCGCCGGACCCCGGGTTCTGGAACATATGGTGGATACGGTCTTGCAGTTCGAGGGGGACCGGTTTCAGTCGTTTCGCGTATTGCGGGGGCTCAAGAACCGGTTTGGATCGACCAATGAGATCGGGGTCTTCGAGATGACTTCCGGGGGGATGATGGAGGTCGAGGACCCGTCGGCTTTCTTTCTCTCCAAGCGCGAGAAGACGCCGCCGGGGGTTGTTACGGTGTGTTTGCTCGAAGGTACACGGCCGATGCTGGTCGAGATAGAGAGCCTGGTCTCGCCCAGCTCGCTGGCTATACCGCGCCGGGTGGCGAACGGGGTGGATACGGGCCGGGTGAACATGCTGTGCGCCGTGCTCGGCCGGAGGGCCGGCCTGAACCTCGGCGGGCAGGACGTGTACGTCAACGTCTCCGGCGGCGTGCGGGTCGAGGAACCGGCGGCGGACCTCGGGGTCGCGCTCGCCATCGCCTCGGCGTTGCGCGACCGGCCCGTGGGCGCGGGGACGGCCTGTTTCGGCGAAGTCGGGTTGACGGGGGATCTACGCTTCGTGCCCGGCACGCCCCGTAGAACGGGCGAACTGCTCAAAATGGGCTTCCAGCGTATAATAAAGCCTGAAGGCAAGTACGAAGGCAAGAATGAAGGCGCATCCGAAAGCTCGTCCAATGGCCGGGCTGCAGGCGCGACAAAGAGCAAAGAGGGAAGTTTGGTTGACGTAAAAACGCTCGAAGAGGCCGTGGCGGTGGCGCTCCTGTGAGGCCCTTGTGAGCCCGGCGCGGCGCACGCTGCCGGCGGAGTTGGCCGACGCCCTAAAGCTCGTGGCGCCCGGCACGGAGTTGCGGGACGGCATAGACAACGTCATCCGGGCCAGCAACGGCGCGCTCATCGTCGTCTCGAACCCGGAGAAGCTGGAGCGGTTGGGGATCATCACCGGCGGCATCAAGATGGATTTGGAGTTTGCCCCGATGCGGCTCTACGAACTCGCAAAGATGGACGGGGCCATCGTGGTGGCGCCGGACTTGCAGTCGATCCACTACGCCAACGTGCAGCTAAGCCCGGACCCGACGCTCAACTCCGAGGAGACCGGCATGCGGCACTTGGCCGGGCACCGGACCGCCCAGCACACCGGGGATCTCGTCGTGGTCGTCTCCGAGCGGCGGCGGGTGGTCAGCCTGTACCAGGGGCCTTACGGGCCGCACGTGCTGGAGGATATCGGGGTGGTATTGTCCAAGGCCAACTCCGCTATATCGACGCTGGAGAAATTTACCGGTAGGCTGCGCGAAGAGGCGCGGGTCCTTAGCACCCACGAGTACGACGGGACCGTAACGCTCCGAGAGGTAGTCGGCGCCATAAGCACCTTCGAGTACTCGTTGCGTATCGCCGACGAGGTTGGGGCCTACGTTAGAGAGTTGGGCCAAGAAGGAAGGCTGGTCGAGATGCAGTTGGAGCAGGCGTTTAGCAACATACCGGAGCAGTACGAGGCGCTCCTTAGAGACTACGTGGCGGACGGCACGAACCACCGGGAGGTTGCCTCGAAGCTGCGCGGGTTCACCAACGACCAGCTCGCGGACTCGATGGACATGTCGCAGCTTCTCGGGTACCGGCCGGTAGGACAGACGGAAGACTTCTTCGTAAAGCCCCGAGGCTACCGGCAGTTAGAGCGGGTGCCGCGGCTGCCACGCAAGGTGGCGGAGAGTTTGATCGAGGAGTTCGGGTCCCTGAAAGAGTTGCTCGGGGCTTCCGAGAATGAATTGGACGAGGTCGAGGGTGTCGGCCGGGCGCGGGCCCGCGCCATACGGCGAGGACTGGAACGGCAAAGAGACCTGGAACCTTCTGGAGAGGTGTTGTAGAGATGACCGGTACGAAAGACGGAGCGAAAAACGAAAAACGTCTGACCTTCGACGAGGGGGATCTCGTCGTATATCCGAATCATGGGGCGGGTTGCATCGCCGGGATCGAGGAGAAGACCGTGCTCGGCGACGTACGCCGTTACTACGTGGTCCACATCCCGGAGAGCGGGTTGACGCTCAGCATCCCGGCCGACGGCGACAACGGCCTGCGACACTGTGCGAACGCTTCGGACATCTCCGGCGCGCTCGACGTCCTCCACGAAAAGGCGACCGAGATGCCCTCAAACTGGAATCATCGGCTCAAGCACAACCAGGAAAAACTCCGGGAAGGTGGGATCGCGCAGGTCTCCGAAGTGGTGAGAAACTTGAGTGTTTACGGCGAGGATCACGGTCTCTCCACCGGCGAGCGGAACATGTTCATGAAGGCCCGGCAGATCCTAATCTCCGAAATCGCCCTGGTCCGTGAGATGAAGCCCGAGGAGGCCGAGTCTCTCATAGACGAGGCACTCCGGGAGGGCGCGCTCAGGAATGGAGAAGACGGAGCCGAGAAATAGCCGTTCAGCCAACGGCCGTCGCCCTCGTGCTCGCCGGAGGAACCGGCAGCCGCATGGGCCGTCCCAAGCAGTTCATAGACTTGCTTGGCCGGCCCGCCCTATACCACACCCTCCGGGCATTCCAGGAAGCCCCGGAGATAAGCCGCATCTACGCCGTTGGGGACCCGGATCTAATCGGTGGTCTTGCTTACGAATCGGGGATAAAAAAATATGTAGGCTGCGCTTTACCCGGTGAGACCCGGGCCCTATCCACCCGTAGCGGCCTCCGCATGTGCGCCGAGGAAGAAGAGTCCGTAGTCCTCATCCACGACGGCTCCCGCTGTCTCGTGACGCCGGCCCTGATCGGACGGGTCGTCGAGGCGGCCCGGACTTCGGCGGACGGCGTTATCCCTACGGTCCCCGTGTCGGACACTATAAAAGTCGCCGAGAACGGCTGCGTGGGACAGACGCTCGACCGAAGCAAGCTCCACGCGACCCAGACTCCACAGGCGTTCCGGCTCGGCCTGCTGAAGAAGATCTACGCTTCCCCCGAAGACATCCTCCGGGCTGCGACCGACGACGCCTCGCTCGTAGAAAAGGAGGGAGGCCGGGTCGAGATCGTCACGGGCGAGAAGACCAATATAAAACTCACCTCGCCCGAAGACCTTGTGCTCGCCGAAGCGATCCTAACCTCCCGCGGCGGCCCGTGGCGCTGACCCCCGATCCGTCGCCGGAGAACGAACCGGGAGCCGAAGGTTAACGGTCCCGCTTTTAGGGTGGGTCTCGGCGTGGACGTCCACGCCTTCGCCGCGCCGGGGGACGAACGGAAGCTGCTGCTCGGCGGTGTGGAAATTCCTTTCGATAAAGGACTCGCCGGACACTCCGACGCCGATGTCCTGGCGCACGCCGTAACCGACGCGTTCTTAGGGGCCGCCGGGCTCGAAGACATCGGCCACTACTTTCCGGACACCGACCCGCGCTACAAAGACGCGGACTCCATCTTCTTGTTGCGCGAGGTGCGGGGGCTCGTCGGTGAAAGTTGGACGATCTCCAACGTAGACGCGGTCGTGGTCTGCGAGCGGCCAAAAATTCGGGACCACCGCGACGAGATGCGCCGGAACCTCGCGGACGCCCTCGGCACGGAGGCTTCGCGGGTGAGCGTCCGGGGCACCACCTCCGAGCGGCTCGGCTTTACCGGACGCGGGGAGGGCATCGCGGCCCAAGCTGTTTGTCTTTTGGAGCGGCTGGGTTGAACGGAGTACGGGTCCGATTCGCCCCGAGTCCTACCGGACTGCTCCACCCCGGCGGCGCCCGGACCGCGCTCTT
>JBARZM010000110.1:0-9632 GCA_049650095.1 Rubrobacteraceae bacterium
CCACACCGACGACCACAACAACCTCTACACCTCGACGCCGTTCACGCTCGTAATGAACCACGGCTTCGCCTGGGGCCTCTTCTTCGACAACACCCACAAAGTCGAGTTCGACCTGGCGAAAGAAGATGCGGAGAAGGCGCGGTTCGAGGCCCGGGGTGGGGATCTCGTTTACTACGTCTTCTGCGGCCCGGAGCCGAGGGACGTGGTAGGCGGTTACACGGAGCTTACTGGACGCATTCCGATGCCGCCGATGTGGTCGCTGGGACACCAGCAGAGCCGCTGGAGCTACATGTCGGAGAAAGAGATCTGGGACCTCGCCAACACCTTTCGCAAACGCGACATCCCGTGCGACGTGATCCACTTCGACATCGACTACATGGATGGCTTCCGGGTCTTCACCTGGGACGACGAAACTTTCCCGGAACCGACGAGAACTACAGCGTCTACACCGACGGCCGCGACAAGGACCTGTACTGCAAGACCAACGGGCGCGAAGAGTACCACAACGTCGTGTGGCCGGGGATGTGCGCCTTCCCGGACTTCACAAACCCGAAGGCCCGCGAGTGGTGGGGCGACAACCACGAGAAGCTGCTCGACGAGGGCGTCGCGGGGATCTGGTGCGACATGAACGAGCCCGCGCTTTTCGTGCCGGATCAATCCACCATGCCCCCGGACGTGGTTCATCCCGGTGGTGGTGAGGCCAAATTCCACGCCCAGATGCACAACACTTACGGCTCCCTGATGGTCCAGGCGGTGCGCGAGGGCCTGCTGCGTCACCGGCCCGACGAACGTCCGTTCGTCATCTCGCGCTCCGGATACTCCGGGCTCCAGCGGCACGCGATGCAGTGGACCGGGGACAACTCATCCTGGTGGGACCACCTCTGGATGAGCATGCCGCAGCTCATGAACATGGGGCTCTCCGGAGTGGCCTGGGCCGGCGTGGATATCGGGGGGTTCTTCGGCGACTCCAGCGGCGAGCTTTTGGCCCGTTTCGCGGAGTTCGGGGTATTTCAGCCCTTCTGCCGCAACCACTCGGCGAAGGGTACGGTGAACCAGGAGCCCTGGGCCTTCGGGGAGCCCTACGAATCCGTGTACCGGAAGATGGTCAAGTTGCGGATGCGGCTCCTCCCCTACCTCTACACCGTCTTCGAAGAGAGCCACCGGACCGGCGCGCCAATAGTCCGGCCCCTACTCTTCGAGTATCCCGGCGACACGACCACCTACACGGTTGATGACGAGTTCCTGGTCGGCGACGCCCTGCTTGTAGCCCCGATCACGCGCCGCGGCGCCGAGCACCGCCACGTCTATCTTCCGGAGGGATGCTGGTTCCACTACTGGACGGGCGAACGCTTCGACGGCCCGGCCCACATCCTGGCCCACGCCCCGCTGGGGGAACCCCCGATCTACGTGAAGGCGAACAAAGCTATCCCGATGGGACCGGAGATGAACCACACCGGCGAAAAACCCACAGATCCACTGACGCTCCTGCTGCATCCGTCGGCCGGCGCGGGCGAGACTACCCTGTACGAAGACGCGGGCAACGGCTTCGCATACCTCGACGGCGAATACGCCCGGCGCGCCATAACTTGCGAAGCCTCGGAGGGTGGCGTGGAGGTCCGGCTCGGGGCCCGCGAAGGTTCTTTCGTCCCGGGGCGTCGAGAAACACTGCTGGAGCTTCACCACGTCCCAAATCCGGTTGGCGTCCGGATAGCCGGCGAAGAGACCGAATACCGGCACGAGGCCGAGACGGCCACGCTCGTCATCCCGCTCGAAGAGCAGGAGTCGTCCCTGACGGTGGAGGTCGCCCTTTAGCCGGGCCAACAAATCCGGTCGCAAGCCTCTCCGGCTACTGGCCTGGGTTGGGATTGTGATCGCGATTATGGCGATAGCATATTTCGGGACGGGGCTCTTCGTCGCCAGCCGCCTCACGGCCCCGAGCCCGGCCCCGATGGAGGCGACCCCGGCTTCGGTGGGGCTGGACTTCCGGGACGTGCGGTTAGAGAGCACGGATGGGGTCGGACTGGCGGCCTGGTGGATACCGAAAACAGGAGCTTCGCGGACGGCGATCCTGGTCCACGGTTTCGGTGGCAACAAATCCAACGAGCAGGTCCTGGCTACAGCCCCGATCTACAACCGCGCCGGCTACAACGTGTTGATGTTGGACCTGCGGGCGCACGGGGAGTCCGAAGGCGACCGCCGGACCCTGGGTTACAGGGAATCGCGCGACGTGCGGGGCGCGCTCGGGTGGCTACGGGACAAAGGCATCGGCCCGGAAGCGACGGTTCTGCACGGCTGGTCCATGGGCGGCGCGACGGTCGTGCGGGCCGCCCCCGGCACGGGCGTAGCCGCGGTCGTGGAGGAGGCCGGTTACGCCGACCTTCCCCTGCTACTGGAAGACTCGCTCCCCGAAAACAGCGGCCTACCCGCCCTCTTCACCCCCGGAACGATGCTCATGGCGAAGGTCTTTCTGGACTTCGACGCCTGGGCCGTGGTCCCGAAAGATGCCGCGGCCCGTCTTTCGGGGCAGGGCACGCCCTTTCTCATCATCCACTCCACCACGGACGGCACGGTGCCGTTCGGCCAGGCCAGGCTGTTCGAGGAGGCTTACCCGGGGGCCGGGTTTTGGAAGCTGGAGGGCTATGACCACGTCGAGGCCTACAAGCATCCGGATTACGAGAAGCGTCTATCGGGTTTTCTGGAAGGCTTGGAGGAGCGCGGGGCGGCGTAGGCGGTTAGCCGTCGAGGAGCGCGATGCATTTCGGGTCGGCAAAGTCTTCCGAGACCGCAAAGGCCCCGGCTTCGCGCAACTTTTCGGGGTCGTGGGTGGAAGCGATGCCGACCGTTGGGATGTCGGCCCCTCTGGCGGAGATTATCCCGGAGGAAGAATCTTCGAAGGCTATGGTCTCCTCTGGCGTGAGCCCGAGCGCGTTCAGGGCGGCCAGGTAGGGCGCCGCGTCGGGTTTTCCGGCCCCAACGTCCTCCGCCAGAACCTTGGTATCGAAGGCGTCATCCAGGTTCAAGCCGCCGAGCAGGGCGCGGACGTTTTTTTCGGGGGCGTTGGTGACCAGGGCGAGTTTCAAGCCTTTGCCGCGGGCCTTGTCCAAAAAGTCCATTAGGCCGGGCAGCGGCGTCAGGTCTCCGGCCTTGCCCCGGAAATCCACCTCTTTGGCCTCGGCGATCTGTAGACCCTCCTCCTCCGAAAAGTGCGGCAAGAGGTCTTCGACGACGTCCGGGTTGAGGCGGCCGCTGATGTTCTCTTTATAGAACTCTTCATCCACCTCGATGTCGTGCGGCCCCAGCGCCTTGGCCCAGGTCAGCAGGTGCAGGGAGTCGGTCTCGGCGAGGGTTCCGTCAAGGTCCAGGAGCAAGGCTTTGAGCACGTCAGCCGAGGTCGTCTAGAAACTTGTAGAGCGCGTCGTCGGCGAAGTCTCCGATCACGAGCGCGACCCCGGCCTCTTTCAGTTCCTCGGGGGTGTGGACCGAGGAGACGCCGACCGTCCGGATGCCGGCCGCCCGCGAGGCTTTAGTCCCGGTTACGGAGTCCTCGAAAGCGAGGGTCTCTCCGGCTTCGATCTCCAGCCGGTCCAGAACCTCCAGATATGGAGCAGGCTCTGGCTTACTCTCGCTCACCTCGCTGGGATACACGATGGGATCAAAAGCTCCTTTAAGATCCAAAGGCTCCAGGATCTGTTCTGAGTCGGCCTTTACGGAGTTCGTAACGAGGGCGAGCGTCAGATTTCGCCGACGCCCTTCATCCAAAAGATCCTGCAGACCGGGCAGAGGTCCTATCTGCTTGATCCGCGCCCGGGATTTCTCTTCCTCGGCTTCTATCAACTCCCGGCGCTCTTCTTCGGAGAGATCCGGCAACACGTCGTCCACGACGTCCGAGTTTACGCGGCCCGCCAACCGCTCGTCGTAGTACTCGCGGGTCACCTCGATGCCGTGGGGCCGCAAGACCTCCATCCAGGTCGGGAAGTGTACGGCGTCGGTGTTGGCTAGGGTGCCGTCGAGGTCGAACAAGAGAGCTTTTAGCATGGTCCTTCTTTCTATTGGTTTCTACGGACCATAGTACAGAAACGCGTTCAGCGCACGGGTAACTATGAGCAATGCCCCGATATACAACAGTATAAAGAGATGCCCCCGCTCCCGTCCCTTGCGCAGCGGGCTGGTCTTGTACTCGGCCATCCCGATCAACAGCCCGAGGGCGCAAAGCCCCCACACCCAGTAGAAGACGAAATACCGGGTGAAGTCTCCCGGCGCCGGGTTGAGCGTCGCCCAACCGAAGGCAACCGTAACGAAGAGCGCCAGCAGAACCGCGCCCGTAAAGAGCGCCTTGTTCGGGCGGCTCCGGCGGCCCCAGGCCAGCCAGCCGTGTATGACCCCGATGGATTTCCGTACAGCGCCACTCATAACCGGGATATTAGCAAACCGCGCCCGTTGTCCCGGTAAAAGCTATCGCGGAGGCTCCCGCGAGACCATCGGGTAAGAAGGTCAAGGGTTAGAATAGCCGCCGTGCGACGTCTACTCTTTCTAGCCTGCGCCATAGTCTTTGCGGATACCGTGTTCTACGGTGTCCTGGTGCCGCTCGTGCCGTATTTCTCCGAGGATTTTGGCCTGACGAAGGGCGAGGTCGGCGTCTTGACCGGGGCGATGGGCGTGGGGATTATACTGGGCAGCGTCCCCGGAGCCTATCTGACCTCGCGGCTCGGGGTGAAGAAAACGGCGCTTCTCGGCTTGCTGTTGCTATCCGCGACGAGCCTGCCGTTCGGCCTCGCGGACGAATATTGGATGCTCGTGGCACTGCGTCTCGGCGAAGGCTTCGCGAGCGCCTTGTCCTGGATCTCCGCGTTCACCTGGGTCTTCGCCCAGGCGCCGGAAGACCGGCGGGGACAGATGCTCGGCACCGTCATCAGCGCCGCCGTGGTAGGAGCCCTGATCGGGCCGGCCCTCGGGGGCGCCGCGGGCACTGTAGGCATCGTACCGATCTTCGCCTCCGTCTCTATCCTGGGCCTGGGGGTGGCGGCCTGGACTTTCTTTACCCCCGCCCCACCCCCGGACCATAACCTGCCCACCATCAAAGCCCTCGCCAACCTGCTACGCCCGCGGCTCTACACGCCGCTCTGGCTTATAGCACTATCCCCGATCCTCTTCAGCGCCGTCGCCGTGCTTACTCCCCTGAAGCTCTCCAGCCTCGGTTGGGGCGCCGCCGCTATCGGCCTCGTCTTCTTGGTGGGCGCCGGGGCCGAAGCCACGATTCACCCTCTCGCCGGCCGCTGGTCGGACCGGTCTGGCTACAAACCTCCCGTCATTGCGGCCCTCCTGGTCTCCATAGTCATTCTGGCGGTCCTGCCGCTGGCGGCCAGTCCATACCTTCTGGCACTGCTCGTGATACTCGCCGCCGTGTTCTTCAACTTTCCGCTGGCCCCGGGCACGGCCCTCTTTACCGAAGGGACCGAAAAATCCGGCGTGGGGCCCGCCGTCGCCTTCGCCGCCACCAACTTCGTTTGGGCCTCCGGCTACGCCCTGGGCTCTTCGCTCGGAGGCCTTTTAGCCGAGACAAGGGGCGACACGTTCTCATACATATCCCTCGCGGCACTGTGCCTCCTGACACTGCTCCTGCTACGACGCATAACCTGATCCACCACCGGGCCATCCCGGATACGTTTATTCAGGCACTTTATCGGATACAATGAATTAGGTTGCACGCAATTAAAAAGGCTAACGAAAGGATGAGCATGGCGAACGTAGAGCGTAACGCGCACGTAGTTTGGGAGGGAGACCTCATGAAGGGTAGCGGGAGTTTCTCCGGCGGCAGCGGCGCGCTAGAGGACTTTCCAGTAAATTTCGCGTCGAGGGTACAGCGTCCCGACGGCAAGACCAGCCCGGAGGAGTTGATCGCCTCGGCCCACGCCACCTGTTACGCGATGGCCCTCTCGAACACGCTGGCCGAGAACGGGACCGCGCCCGAGCGGCTCACGGTCGATGCCGTCTGCACCCTGGATGACGAGCAGCTCAAGATCACCACCGTGGACCTGAACGTGCAGGGACAGGTTCCGGGTCTCAGCGACGACGAGTTCGAGGAGAACGCCCGGCAGGCGGAGCAGGTCTGCCCCGTCTCGAACGCCCTCCGGAACAACGTGGAGATCAAGCTAAACGCCAGCCTGGAGGGCTAAACTCCACGACCTCCGCAAGACCCACCGAAGCCCCCGGCAGGAATCGTCGGGGGCTTCGTCATGATCGCTCATTGCTAAAACGCGGCGGCGCCGGCCTCGGCCACTTCCTGGTCCTGGTCGACAGTCCCGGTGCTAACGCCTATGGCGCCAACTATTTGCCCGTCCCGGCTTAGCGGTATGCCGCCGGCGAAGACCACGATACGTCCGCCGGCGGCGTCGCTCAGGCCAAAAAGCTCTTGCCCGGACTGGGCCAGCGGCGCGAGGTCCTTCGTCTCCGTCTGGAAGGCGATGGCCGTGTAGGCCTTGTTGATCGAGATGTTGATGCTCCCGACGAAAGCGCCATCCATCCGGACGTGGCTTTTGAGGTTGCCCCCGGCGTCCACGACGGCGATATCCATCGGCTGGCCGATCTCCTCCGCCTTTGCTTCCGCGGCGGAGGTTACGCGTCGCGCCTCTTCCAACGTAATGGTGTCCATGTCTCCTCCTTAAGTATCTTCCCGGCGGGACCAGTGATCCTCGGTTACTTCGGTCTCGGCGACCTCGAACGTCGTGGCGTGCCCGACGAAGTTTACGTGCTCGTTGACCGCATACAGAGCCTGCGGCGCGCATAGAAACACCGAGAGCGCCTCGTCGTAGGCGAGTTGGTCCATATCGGTGTCGAGTTGGTTGAGCTTCTCGGGGTCTATCTCCCGCACGTACCGCTCCATTAGTTCCTCGAACTGCGGGACCGGCGGCCCCGCCCGAAAAGCGCCGCCGGAATGGTAGAACCAACTGTGCATAAAGGCTGCCGGGGCGTCGGCGGTCAGGTCGAACCAGGCGTGGACCAGTAGATCGAACGGCAGGTCCAGGGTCTTCTCCACGAAGCCGTGCTGCGCTGACAGCATATCCTGCATCGGGATGGAGATAACGTCCACCTCTATCCCGAGCGCCGAGCGGAGGTCATCGGCCAGCAGCCCTGCCAGGCCTTCGAGGTCCGCCGGGGTGGCGAGGCGGAGCGCCCGCCCTTCAGGGTAGCCGGCTTCTTGCAGGAGTTTCTTCGCTTTTTCGGGGTCGTGCGGGTACGGTTCTTTCTCTTCGGAATATCCCGCCGCGTAGTGTGGGATAAGCCCGGCGAGCGGATAGGCGTAGCCCTTGAAACCCTCTTGAATTAGCTTTTCCCGGTCCACGGCCAGGTTAAGCGCCTTGCGGGCCTCAGTGTTGCCGAACGGCTCGGCGTCCCGGTTTATAACGCAGGCCAGGATTCGCATGGAATCCGTGGTCACGAGGCGGGCGTGCTCGGAGTTCTCGACCTTCTCGGCGTCGGCGGGCGAGACTTCGGTGACGATATCCATTTCGCCCTCGGTGTTGCACACCAGGTCGAGCGCCTCGGCGGATGAGATATCGTTCCGGAAGATCACCCGCTCCAGGCGCGGCCCGCGTTCTTTGTTCCAGTGGTCGGGGAAAGCTTCGAGCACGACGCGGTCGCTGCGATCCTCATGCGTGTCGAGCCAGATAGCGTTTAGTGGATCGGCGCCGATAATGGCGATCTCGTTCTCCAGGGAAGAGTGGCCCTCGACGAGGGTGAACGGTCCGGTGCCCCACGGGCCCGGCGCATCGATTATTCACCAGTGGCCTTCGCCGGTCCCGATCTTCCGGTAACCGAACCCTTCCTCCTCCCAGAAGCGGGTGCTCGGGATGTGCAAACCCCGGAATTTGCCCAGGATCGCACCGTCCGGCTCCGGGAAGTGCATCTTCACCGTATAATCGTCCACCATCTCAAGCCACGTGTCCGGATGAAAGTTGAGCGAAGTTCCCGGCGGATGCGGCGCCTTCCACCGCTGGACCTCCTCGAACGCCCGCTTGAAGGAATGGGCGTTGCACTCCTCCCCATCCTGAAACTTCACGCCCCGGCGCATCTTCACCTCGAACGTCGTCTCGTCCAACCACCGGGAGTCCTCCATAGCCGCCCCGACGAGATGCCCCTCGGAATCGGTGCGAACCGGTTCCTCCATCGTGTTCCAGGTAATGTACAACCAGTTAAGCGGGTGCGGGTCATACACGTTGATGGTGCCTACCGGCATACTTTGCCGTCCCTCAGTCGCAGCCTGCTGCTGACTCGTCATCCTTCTCCTCTCTCCAAAAACCTTTCCAAGGAGAAGAATAACAAAACCCTAACCTCGCGCAACCAGGTTGGCCGCAACTTATAAAGCTACCCTGGCTTGTAGAGGTTCGGCAGTCTAAGCCTGTGTGATCGGGATATACCCGGGCTGGTTCGACACCCTGTCGAGCTAGGCTTTTACGGCTGTGAAGCCGGATAGGTCGAGCCCCCACTTACAATCAAAAGGAAGCCCTAAGTAACCTCGCACATAAACAGCGGCGGGATGTGCATGTAGGTGCTGCTTGGGTTCGGGCCTACGGTGTCTTTTGCTATCTCCAAGGCTTCGGCGATGGTGTCGGCGCGCTTGTAGCCCATGCGTTTGGTGGTCATTGGATCTCCGCCGACGAAGATCACGTCTCCGAGATGGTCGAGGGCGTGGGCTCCCCACTGCCAGGTGGTGAAAGGATGCCAACCGTGGTAGGCGTGGGAGTTACGGTAGAGGGTTTTGTACCAGGGGTCGTGGATGTACTTCTCCTCGAACCGCTGCTCGGCTTCGTGTGGATCTGTAGTTTGCGAGAGCACCTCATCGAAGAACGGCCGGTAGCTCGGGTGGTGTACATCGTCGAACTCGTAGGGGACGGGGTGGGTCGCTATGACGACGCCGCCTTTTCGGACGAGCGGCTTTCCTTTATAGAGGTTGAAGAGGTAGCCGAGGACCATGTTGTGGACCAGGATCGGGTTCATTATGGAGTCTACGTTGTACGGGCCGATGTACGGGACGCCGAGCATGAGTACGTCGGACTGGCCCTCTACTTGTACGAGCTTTTGGCGGTAGAGATTTTTCATGGTCTCTTCGTGGACCGGGTCGGTGGCGCCGGCCTGGACGCTGGTCATCTTGTGCGGGGCGACGATGGACTGGAATATTTTGCGCGCCGCGCTCCGGGGCATGGTCTGGGTCGCTTTGTGGTTGACGAGGAAGTTCGCCTTGGTGAGGGCGTTCCATTCGTGTTCGGGCTGCGCCATGAAGTTGAAAACGGACGGGAAGGCCGCGTTGTTCAAGGTGGTTTCGATGTGGAAGACCTTGAGTTCTTTGTCCAGGATCTCCCCCATCCGGCCGACCGAACTGTGCAGGGCGGAGTTCGGCGGGTCCATGAGCGAGCGGGTGTTTTTTAGGGTGTGGGCGTTGTGGTGGTGACGGATAGAAGAATACGGTGAGATGCCGGTGTGGACGGACTTGTGTCCGCCGTTCATCGAGACAAAGTTGATGTTGACGTACACGATCAGGTCGCTGTCGGCGGCCCGTTTGCTGATGCGGACCAGCTCCCCGTGTTCCGTCTCCCCGATAACGGTGTTGCCGTCTTCGTCCTCGGCGTCGTAGTTGT
>JBARZM010000111.1:0-1731 GCA_049650095.1 Rubrobacteraceae bacterium
AGTACGTAAAAGCGGCTGCGGACTCCCTCGAAAACAGCGGCTTGAAATGTACCCTCAACCCGATGGGAACGACGGTCGAAGCCGAAAACGCCGAGGAAATTTTCGCCGCCCTCGCCAACGCCCGTGAAGCGGTCTTCGAAATGGGGAGCGACCGGGTCTACATGGTGCTCAAAATGGACGAACGTCGAGACAAAGACCGTAAAGCGGAAGACATGACCCGTTCGGTTCGAGACGATTGAGTCAACGGAGCCTGTTACGCTTTAGGAAAAGTATAGAAGCCCCGACTGACCCCGAGTGCGCCGCGACGTTGCGGATCTGACGCTTTAAGAACCTGCGCTGCTCGGTGTCCTGCGGGAACTCCTCATAGAGATCCTGCAGCCGGCCCTGCTCTTCGTCGAGTTCCCGCGACAAAGCGCCCAGGCTTTCGAGCGATGCCTCTTCGACCTCCCGCTCGAACTCTTCTTCCCGCGCCGACATTGCCCAACCCAGCGACAGAGGCGAGGAAGCCCCTTCCGGGTTGCGGGATCTTCTGCTGCCCGATACCAATTCCTCCGGCTCTACACCCAGCGCCCCGGCAACTTTTTGGAGGGTGCCAAAGTGGGGACGGGAGATCTTCCCGTTCTCTATGCCGGAGACCGTAGTCGGACTAACCCCGGACTCTTCGGCGAGCCTGCTCTGAGTCCACATCCTAGAACGTCGTATGAGCAACAAGTTCCTACCAGTACTCGGCACTTTCACCTAGCCTTTCCGTTTTTCTAACAAAAATTATACAGTAAACTGTAAATAAACTTCATTTTATCGAGGATTTTGACGAAAATACTGTAAAGAAATGTAGAAAAACTGTTTGAAAACTGTAGATAGATGGATATAATGACGACTGTAGAGAGGCAATTGGACCTCGCCGGTAGGGCGGGGCCGGTAGAGAGAAGGAGGTAGATGGTTATGTTGAGTCCGTTCAAGGGTTTCAGGGACGTTCATAGTGAGATGGAGCAGATGTTCGACGAGATGTTCGGCGGGCTCGCCCGTCGGCCGGTCCGTCAGAGGACGCAGCAGGCCGAGTGGGCTCCGGCGATAGACGCGGTTTCCAGAGATGGAGACCTCGTGATAAAGGCTGAGCTGCCCGGTGTGAAGTTGGAAGACGTGGACATCACGCTTCAGAACGGCGTCTTGACCGTCTCCGGCGAGCATAAGGTGGATCAGGAAGAAGAGCGTGGCGGCTACCATGTTCGGGAGCGCCGGTACGGTACGTTCCGCCGGAGCATGACGCTACCGGAGGGGGTGGATGAGAGCAAGATCCACGCCCGCTTCGAGGACGGTATCTTGGAGGTGGTCGTCGAAGGCGCGGCCGCGGTTCAGGAGCCCAAGCGCATCCAGATAGAGGGTGGCGAAACCGCGAGCTAGAGCTCGTCGCGAAGAGCCAAATCCGCGAGGCAGGGGAGGGCTGGGGCCGAGGAACAAGGCTCCGGCCCTTTATGCGTCGGGGGGATATTATGGGCCTTCTGTGCGAGCTTTCGCTGAAAGCCTCCGGCGGACAAGGCATATATTAGGCTACTAGTTTCCCCAAAGGCCCAGGAGGCCGGATTTGACACGGTTATTCAAAGAGATCACGAACCTCACGAGTAAGTTCATCCGCAGCCCGGTTTTGCTGCTCGGTTCAATGGCCTTGTTCGCGCTTTTGAAGGTGCTGACGGCCCCCAAGGACGACGCCAACTAAAAAGCCGGGGTCTCGAA
>JBARZM010000112.1:0-30051 GCA_049650095.1 Rubrobacteraceae bacterium
AAAGCCTGGGCGTAATCCGTCGCGTCGAAAGCCACGAGCCCGGCGTTTATGAGCATGTCGGCGTCTTCGGGGTGGTTGCGGGTCCAGCGCTCGAAGGTTGCGCGGGCAAGGTCCGCTTCCCCCACGAGGCCGTAGTAGCGTCCGAGTTCGACGTAGGACTCCGGGTATTCGGGGTCGGCTTCTATGGCCCGCTCCAGGTGGTGGATCACCCGGAACGGCTCGTCCCGGCGCATCGCCAGCGCCGCGAGGCCCATCCAGGGCGCCGCCCACTCCCGGTCGAGCTCCAGCGCGTCCAGGAAGCTCGCCTCGGCCTCCTCCAGCCGGTCCAGGCTCGTCAAAGCCCGGCCGACGGCCTCTATAGCCTCCGGGTTGTCGGGCGCGGCCGCGAGCGCCTGCTCGAACCGCGAGAGGGCTTCTTTTACAAGTCCTTCTTCGGCGAGGGTCTCGCCTTGCTCTAGAAAATCCTCGTACTCCATAAAGCAATTAAATCAGATAGCGGCCGGTTTTAACGTGTAGAATCCGTTGCCGATACGCTACCCCGATCCGGAAGAGGCGCCCCATGAAAAACCCTCCCGTCGTAGAGAAGCTCGCGGTCCGCTACCAGGACCTCGACCCGTACGGGCACGTCAACAACGCCATACACCTGGGCTTCTTCGAGTCGGCCCGAACGGCCTACTGGCGGGCGCTGGCGCGGCAGTTGGGGATCGAGAAGCTCGAAGCCGGAGAGATCCCCAACGTGCGCTACGTTATCGCCGAGGCGAACGTCCAGTACAAAGCCCCGATCTTCCTGGACGACATCGTCCACGCCGCCGCCAGCGTTCGAACCATCTCCAACCGCTCCTACACCATGGACTTCGAACTCCGAACCGGAGAGAGCTTCGAGGAAGGAACCCTCGCCGCCGAAGGCTCCGCCGCCCACGTCTTCTACGATCCCGAAGCCGGCGAAGTCCGCCCCCGCCCCGACTGGTTCCTCCCCTCCGTCGCCGAACTCGAAGGCCGCCCCGAAGAAGATTTCGCTCCGGAGGGTCGCGCGTAAGGACCTAACTTGGAGGTGCTTTCACGCCAAGACATCTATCTCTTCCGGTTCTGCGAGGCGTGTATCCAACTAAGTTCTATGGAGTGCCAGGTACGAGGCTGCTACAAGTAACCTGTAAATAATCCGTAAATTCAGTTGTTGGTGGGTTCGCCGGGATCGGGGTTTGCTGGCTGGTCCGTCCGGCCGGAGTTTGGGGTGAAAGGGTTTATTACCCTGACCCCACCGTAATACTGTCCATCGCCCAGGTCTTCGGAGTAGAGTACGTTGCATCCCTGTGCTACCGCGCTCGTCAGGATCATGGCATCCCAGAAGGAGATTTGGGCGCCGCGGTGAAGGTCGATGGCGCTGAGTACGTCGACGGTGCCAGGACGATGTACGGGCCAGTAGGCGTAGTCGGAGATCACCTCTCGGGCATCCGCCGTCTCTAAAGGTCTGGAGAGCTTGCGGGTTGCGTTGACGAAGAACTCTTGCAAGACTTGTATGCTCAAGCGTCCCGAGCGCTCTTCCCACAACGTCTGTATTAGGTCTCTAGCCACCCGCCGCTTCTCTCCCGCACTCTGGTCGTGGGCGTAGAGCAGGATGTTCGAGTCTACGAACGCCGGATGTCGGCCGTATCCAGGATATTCCGTGGGATCAGCGTTCATGCAGATCATCCCGGCTCGTGCTTGCTCTTCCGCCGCTACCGAGGTCGTATCCCTCCCGCAGCCGGCCCAGGCTCCGCTCTCTGGCTACCTGGTAGCCCCGTTCTTCCTCCACGAGCTTCGCGATCATCTCCACCATCATCGCCGAGATAGACGTGTCTCTTTGCGCGGCCATGATCTTGGCCTCTCGTACCGTCTCCCTGGGCAAGGAAAGCGTAACGTTCTGTTTCTCAGATGCCCTATCCACGCTATCTCCGCCACCCCTGTCTCGCCGTTCGCTTCGCTGGGGAGTCAAGTCCTCTCTCCTTGTCTTGCCGCGCTCGCCTTCGCGCCCGCTTGCGCTGCCGCCGAATTGTAGCACAGATAGAAGTGTTACACGTAAATACGTGTAGTGTCGCCGAAAGGGTAAAGCGTACGTTAGGGGCATGAAGGCGGTCCACCTGCCGGTGAAGGACTTCGCCGCTTCCTCGATGTCCCGGAAGGTCGCGGTTGGCTAGTAGCGGGGCTAGTAGCGGGGTTAGTCGCCAGAGATGCGCCCCATTTCCTCTTCAGAGAGCCCGAAGTCGAAGACATCCAGGTTGCTCTCCTGGTGTTCCGGGCTCTGGGCCTTCGGGATGGCGCAGACGTTTTCTTGCTGGACGAGCCAGCGGAGGGCTATCTGGGCCGGGGTTTTGCCGTGGGCGGCGCCGATCTCTTCGAGCGTCGCGTCGTTCGTGATGCGGCCTTTGGCGACCGGGCTGTAGGCGGTTAGCAGGTAGTCCAGGTCCCTTGCCTGTTCGATCAGCTCGTCCTGCGGATTGCGCAGGTGGTACTCGACCTGGTTACAGAAGATATCCGCGTACTCTCTGGCTTCTTCGACCATCGAAGCCGGGAAGTTACTCACCCCGATGTGTTTGATGCTTCCTTCTTCCTGAAGTTCCCGCATCGCGCCCAGAGTCTCTTTCAGGGGAACCCGGGGATTCGGCCAGTGCATCAGCAACAGGTCCACGTAATCCGTGTCGAGCTTCTTTACGCTCTCCCGGCCCGAGGATAGGACTCTATCGTGGGTGAAGTTGCCGGTGCTTAGCTTGGTCACCAGAAAGATGTCTTCCCGGTCCACGTTGGAGTCGGTTATTCCACGCCCGACTTCCTCTTCGTTGCCGTACATTTGGGCCGTGTCGAGGTGGCGGTAGCCGAGCGACAGCGCGCTCTTTACGGCCTCCGCGCAGTCATTGCCCGAGAGCCGCCAGGTGCCGAGGCCTATCGAGGGGACTTTGCTACCTTGGATCTCTTTGTACTCCATCGGACCTCTTTCTCTATAGAAATTTCCATCAGTCTACTACCCGCCGTAGCCCCGACGAATACCCGTCCGCTCCCCTAAAATATCCGTGTGGAACTACGAAACTTCGATTCTTATGGCGAACCGGGGGCGATCCTCTACCGGGCGGATTGCGTGGGGCTAATGAACCTCATGCCCGCCGAAAGCGTGGATGTGATCTTCGCCGACCCGCCCTACCGCCTCTCGACCGGCGGCGTCACCGTGAAGAGCGGACGACTGGCTTCCGTAGACAAGGGAGCCTGGGATCGTTCGGGCGGGCTGCGGGAGGATCACGAGTTCAACCTGCGCTGGCTCAAGGCGGCCCGGCGCATCCTAAAACCCGACGGGACTCTCTGGGTAACCGGAACGCAGCACATAATCTTTAGCCTGGGCTTCGCGCTGCAGCAACTTCAGTACCGGATCATCAACGACATCGTCTGGCATAAACCAAACGCCACCCCGAACGCCCTGCACACCACCTTCACACATTCACATGAAACTCTCCTCTGGGCCAGCAAAGGTAAAGGAGCCCGCCACACCTTCAACTACGATCTCATAAACAGCCCGGACCCTGCCGGTCAGGTCTCTTCCGTGTGGCGCCTACGCACGGTCCCGAAGGCAGAGAAACTACATGGCTATCACCCGACACAAAAGCCTTTGCGCCTCGTGCGTCGTGCGCTGCTCGCCTCAACGGAAGAAGGAGCATTGGTCTTCGACCCGTTCGCCGGCTCCGGCACCACGGCGGTCGCCGCGAAAGAACTGAATCGCTTCTTCGTCGGGGCCGAGTTGGAAAAAGAGTACGCGGAGCTCGCCGCGCGTCGCGTAGAGGCCACCGAACGAGGCGAGGTGCTGCGGGGGATATTGCGCGCCGCAAAAACGGACGAGGCCGGATAACACTTTCCAGGCCAGGGTCGTCTTCGCGGGCATTCCGGAGGGTTTGCCGGTGTTCGCCGGTAAGGTCGTTGTGGTTGTTATCTTGTTCGCACTCCGGGATGGTTAGTTTGAAGCATTCGGTATATATTTCGGGCATGGGTAACGGCCCGGACACACTTCAGCTTCCTCAAGCGGTTCGCAACCTCTTGGAAGCCCGCACCGGGGATGCCGTGTTCGTGGTAGCCCCGGATTACAGCATCGCCTACTGGGACGAGGAGGCCGAGTTCCTTACGGGTTCATCCGCTGAAGAAATGCTCGGCCGGCGCTGCTACGAGGCGGTGTTGGGCGAGAGGGAAGGGGGCGAGCCTTTCTGCTCCCACGGGTGCTCGGTAATGCGCCTGGCCCAGGTGGGCCGTCCCATCTCCAACTACGACATGCACGTATCGACGACTTCACAGGGCCGCTGGGTGAACGTGAGCATCCTCAGCGTGGACTCCGACGATGGGCCGTATCTGGTGCATCTGCTACGCGATTCGCAGAAAACCCACGATACCATCGAGATGGCGCAAGGGCTAATACAACTGACGAAAAAAGACCGGAAAGACGCTTCTTCCCCGGGCCGGCCGGACGTACCAACCCTCACGCCCCGGCAGCTTGAAGTGTTGGAGCTCCTCTCCAGAGGCAAAAGCGCCCGGGAAATAGGCCGGCAACTCTACCTCTCGGAGACGACGGTGCGTAACCACATCCGCGCCCTCCTGCAGGCCCTCGGGGCTCATTCGCAGTTGGAGGCGCTCGCCCGGGCCCGGGAGCTAGGCGTCCTGCCCGGCTAAACCCTCTCTGCTTTTTGGCCAAGCCTGTTTAGTCAATCTTGATCAACCAAATAGGCCATTCTGGTCATGGCGGACTCATTCTCCCGCGATAACCTCCGGGTAAAGATACGGCGGGCGCATAAAGGCAAAAGACCGCCGAACCGCGAGTGAGAGGAGAGCGAGATGACTACGGCGTCCGGTACCAGGAGATCCCAGGTGCCAGAACCGAACGTAACCAGGTTTTTGTTCGCCGACCTCCGCACCGCGCCCGTGTGGCTGGTAGTCCGGGTGTACCTCGGATTTCTGTGGCTCGTGGCCGGTATAGGAAAGCTATCCGAGCCTGGTTGGATCTTCGGTGGCGCGGGCGATGCGGTGAGGGGATTTGCCCAGGGAGCCATGGCGCAGACCGCGGGCGAGCACGCCCAGGTTACAGGCTGGTACGCGAGCTTCCTGGAGAACGTGGCGATACCCCTGGCGCCCGTATTCGCGTTCCTGGTCGTCTTCGGCGAGATCGCCGTTGGGGCGGCCCTGATCCTGGGCCTCTTCACCGGCATAGCGGCTTTCTTCGGCGGGTTCATGAACGCCAGCTTCCTGTTCGCCGGTAGCGCGGGCGCCAACCCCCTTATGTTCATCCTGGCGATATTGCTGATGCTGGCCTGGCGGGTGGCCGGGTACTGGGGCCTCGACCGTTGGGCGCTGCCGCTACTGGGTGTCCCCGGCGCGGCCGGCGCCGCGTTCCGCGGAAGGGGGCAAGGTACCGGGTCGGCCCAACGCGTGAAATGACGGAAAGCACGGACGAAACGTCACGCACCGGCGTGGCCAACAGTGGAAAGGAGCACGAGATGACCGACAGGCAAGGCTTCATCGAAAGGGTACTGCACGGCATCGAGGAACGGGTCGAGGAGTGGCGGGAGGAATCCAGGGCCCGTCAGGCGGAGGTCGAGTCCAACAGGGAGAACCTTTGGACCGAGGCCGTAGAGCGGGAGAAAATGTTGAAGGAGACCGTCAACCGCGGAGAGATGCAAGAACGTTCGTTGGAGGAAGTCACAAAGGACCAGCGGGTCGTGTTCGTATTGCACTCGGAGGAGTCCGGGCGGGCCCTGCAAGAGTTCGCCGGGGACTCCCTGCGTCTCGTAAACGTGGTCTCGGGGCATAGCGGCAATAGAGAAGCCGGCATCAGGGGCTCCTCCTGGCTGGTATTCGAAAAAGCCGACTAGGGCCTTCGCTGAAACAGGGTATCCGGCACTTTGGACTCCAGATACGTTCGGTGGTTGGGCGAGGCGTGGCGTACCCGGGAGGACGGCCAGGTAGGGGGTTTCGACCTGCTCGCCCGCTCGGGATTGCCGGTCCCCGAGGGCGTCGTACTAAAACGGGAGGCCCACCGGTGCTTCCTCGAAAGCAGCGGCCTCGCGGAGGACATCGAGTCTTCGGCGCGGCGTGGAGAGGCAACCGGCCGGCAAGCCTCGCATCTACGGCGCAGGTACCGGGGACGCCGGCTAGAAGAAAGCCTGGGCCGGGACATTCGCGGGGCGCTCCTGGACCTGGGCGCCCGGACGGTAGTGGTCCGTTCGAGAGAGAGGTCGGAGTGGGGGCTCGGCACTATCCCGAAAGTGGTCTCCGCCGTCCGCAAAGCCTGGCTTGCCACGGACGTTCTGGAGCACCAGCTCGCGGCGGCCGCGGAAGGCGAGGCCGTTCCGTGTCGGCCGGTGCTCATCCAGCGCGAGATACACCCCGAGTACACCGGATGGTCCACTACCGGAAACTTCTATTGCGAGACGGCGAGTTCGATACCGGATAGCGTTTCAGCACCTCCGCCACGAGATACCCTGGCCCTTCTCACCCTGGAGGCGGGGGTCTTGCTGGGGGAGGGATTGCGGTTAAAGTGGGGTTTCGAAAGCGGCCGCTGGTACGTGCTCGCTTTGGAACCGGATAGGCTCCCCGGGGGCCGAACGATATAGGTTGCGTTTTTATTCGTTTTATCCGCGAAGCCGGTGTTCCGAGGATAAAAACTGCATGGGAGGCCGGATGACGATAGAGTTTGCACGATGAATCGGGAGCTTTTTCGCAAGGTGGGATCCGCCCGAGTCTTCGTCGGCGCGACGGTGGCGCTGGGCCTTACGGCGGCCGCGGCGACCGTGGTTCAAATGGTCCTGCTCGCGAAGATCGTGGACCAGGTATTCCTGAAAGGCGCGGGCCTCGCCGGCGTGCGGGACCTGATGCTGCTCCTACTGGCGGCCGCTATAGCGCGGGCCTTCCTCAACGGGACGCGGGAGGTCGTCGCCCAGCGGGGGGCCATCCGGGTAAAGTCTGAGCTAAGAAGCCGGCTGTTCGTACACATCCTGCGTCTGGGACCGGCTTACGCCGCGGGCGAGCGGACCGGAGAATTGACGACGACGGCCACCGAAGGGATCGAGCGGCTGGAGCCGTACTTCGCCCGCTACCTGCCGCAGATGGCCTTGAGCGCCTTCGTGCCGCTTTTGGTGGCCGGTTACATCCTGCCGCAGGACCTTTCCAGCGCGGTATTGCTCCTCATAACTGCGCCGGTCATTCCGGTCATGATGATCCTGGTCGGCGGCTACGCCGAGGAGCACATGCAACGCCAGTGGACGGCCCTCTCCCGGATGGGAGCCCACTTTCTGGACTCGCTCCAGGGCCTGCCGACGCTCAAGCTTTTCGGCCGCAGCTCCGCCGAGCGGAGCTACGTGGCGGCGGTGGGCGAGGAGTTCCGGCGCCGCACGATGAAGGTGCTCAAGTTCGCCTTCCTCTCGGGGCTGGTGCTGGAGTTCATGACCGCCGTGGCGATAGCCCTCATAGCCGTGACGCTCGGCGTAAGGCTGGTCTCGGGGAACATGGCGTTCGAGGAGGCGTTCGTGGTGCTGCTCCTGGCCCCGGAGTTCTACCGGCCGCTGCGCGAGCTCGGGGTTCATCGCCACGCCGGGATGGAGGGCAAGGCCGCCGCGCGGAGGATGATCGAGATCCTGGATACCCCGCTCCCGGCCTCCTCATCCGGCGCCCCGTCCCGCGTGGAGGGTGGCCTGAACGTGGAGTTCTCCGGGGTAAGCTACACCTATCCGGGGAGCAAGCGTCCCGCACTCTCGGATCTGACGCTGGATCTCCCCGCCGGGACCCGGACGGCCCTCGTGGGCCGCAGCGGCGCGGGGAAGAGCACGCTGGTCAACCTTCTCTCGCGCTTCCTGGACCCGGACGAGGGGGCCATCACGGTGAACGGCGTCTCCACGGGCGCAATGCCGGCCGAAGCCTGGCGGCAGAACATCGCCCTCGTTCCCCAGCGGCCGCACCTGTTCTACGGAAGCGTGCTGGACAACGTCTGGATGGCCCGGCCGCCGGCAAGCCGGAAGGAAGTCGAGGAAGCGGCGGCCCTCGCCGGTTGCGGGGATTTCGCGCGGCGGCTGCCGGGAGGCTACGATACCCAGATCGGGGAGCGCGGCCTGCGCCTCTCCGGCGGCGAGGCCCAGCGGCTGGCTATCGCCCGCGCCTTCCTCAAGGACGCGCCGCTACTCATCATGGACGAGCCCACCTCCAGCCTCGACCCGGAGAGCGAGGGTTGGGTCCGTGACGCGCTCGAACGTCTGTCTGAGGGGCGAACCGTGCTAGTCGTCGCCCATCGCCTTAACACCGTCTACACCGCCGACCGGATCGCCGTCCTGGAAGACGGGAAGCTGGTCGAGATGGGGGATCACGCCGAACTGCGAGACCGGAAAGGGCCGTACTCCCGGCTCCTCGGGGCCTATGGGAGCGTCGCTTGAGGACCTACTTTTGAGGACCTACCTTTGAGGACCTACCTTTGAGGACCTACCTGCGGCTGCTCGCGTTCCTGAAACCTTACCGGTGGCGGGTGGCGCTCGCCGCTTTCCTCGGGATCGTCACGGTGGTCAGCAACGTCGGCCTGCTGGCGACGGCGGCTTACGTCATCTCCGCCGCCGCGATAGTGCCCTTTATTTCGTTGCTGACGCTCCCGATCTTCTTCGTCCGCATCTTCAGCATCTCCCGCTCGTTCGGGCGCTATTTCGAGCGGATGGTGTCCCACGACGCCACCTTCAAGCTGCTAGGGAACGTGAGGACCTGGTTCTACGGCCGCCTGGAGCCCCTGGCGCCGGGACGCATCCTCGAGTACCGGAGCGGGGATCTGCTCTCAAGGATTTCTCGCGACGTCGAAGAGCTGGAGAACGTCTACGTCCGGGTTACCGGCCCGGTCGTCATAGCCGCCGTCGCCGCCGGGCTGGCGTTCGGCGTCTTCTACCGCTTCTTCAGCCCGGCCCTGGCCTTCGTCACGCTCGCCTTTCTTCTGGCCGCCGGGGTGGGAGTACCGGTCCTGGTACGGCTCCTGACGCGAGGTCTCGGACGCAGGGAGTTGGAGCTGCGGGCCGAACTGAACGCCCGGGTCGTGGACGGCATACAGGGCGTGCAGGACCTATTGGCATTTGGCCGGGAGCGAGATCAGCAAGAGAAAATAGCCACCCTGGGCCGCAAACTGAATAAAGTGCAGCGCCGGATGGCCTTTGTAACGGGGCTCCAGAGCTCCCTCAACGACTTGCTGATGAACCTGGCGATGCTCGCGGCGCTCGCCATCGCGATACCGCTCGTGGCCGCGGGCGAGGTTCAGGGAGTATTCCTGGCGTTTATAGCGCTCGTTGTGCTCGGCAGCTTTGAGGCCGTCCAACCCCTGGGCAGCGCCTTCCAGTTCCTCGGGCGTTCGCTCTCTGCCGGGGAACGTCTCTTCGAGGTAGCGGACTCCAAACCAGATGTCGTGGACCCCGAAGAACCCGCTGCCGTCCCGGAGAACCCCTCGCTGGAGTTAGATCGGGTGAGCTTCCGTTACGGTCCGGGAGATCCTCTCGCGCTCGAAAACGTATCCCTCACGCTAGAGCCTGGGTCGAGGATAGCGGTCGTAGGACCGAGCGGTTCGGGGAAGAGCACGCTGGTGAACCTGGCGCTCCGGTTCTGGGACCCGGAGAGCGGCGAGGTGCGGTTCGGCGGGCGCGACGCGCGCGGCTACGCCCAGGAAGACCTGCGGGCCGGCATCGGCGTCCTCTCCCAGCGGGAGCACGTCTTCAACGACACCCTGCGCCAGAACCTGTTGTTGGCCGACCCGGAGGCGGATAACGTCATGCTAGAGAAAGCCCTGGAGCGGACGCGGCTCTCGGAGCTGGTAGGGCGACTTCCGCAAGGAATGGACACTTACATCGGGGAACAGGGGCTCAAGCTTTCCGGCGGCGAGCGGCAGCGGGTCGCGATGGCGAGGACTTTCCTCAAAGACGCCCCGGTCCTCATCCTGGACGAAGCCACGGCCAACCTGGACCCGATCACGGAGAAAGAAGTCCTGGAGGCCGGGCGGGAGCTCATGCGGGGCCGGTCGACGCTCCTGATCACTCACCGACTCGTGGATATGGAGAGCATGCATGAGATCCTGGTCCTCGACGACGGCCGCATCGTCGAGCGCGGAACCCACGAGGAGCTTCGCAAGGCGGACGGTCTCTACGCCAGGATGCTCGCGGTGCAGAGCCAGATGCTGGCGGAGGCGTGAATACCCCGCGCCTCGTCCGAATATCCGGGCCAGACAACCGGGGCGCGTAAACCGTAGCGTCCCATAACGCCCGGGGGAAAGCCTGGCCGGCTCCGAGTAGAGGCGAGTACGTTTTGCGGGCGCAACTGGTGGTATAAAGATCCGCATGCAAAATACAATTGGATACCTCGCGCCGGACCGGCGCATCGGGCGCAAACCCACCGGGCTACAGGTGAGTTCTCCGGCGATCAGCCGTTCGTTATATTGGACGATGCATGATCCGGCATAGCAGCGTCCCGGGGCCTTTTGCGGCCTGGGCGGGGGCTGTCGTCCTGGCGGCGGCCGTGGCCGTGGATGCCGTGTATGGCCGCTGGGTATTGCTCCCGTTTCTCGTGGCGGGGTTCTACGCAGGGTTGCTCGTCGTGGACCTGCTCGCTCGCCCGTTAGCCGGCCGGGGCCTGTACTTCGTCGGGGTTGGTGTTCTGTGGGTTGGCACGGTCGTAGCACTAGCCGCGGCGGCCCCGCTGTGGCTCGGCTGGACCCTGTGGTTCCCTTCGCCGTTTCTACGGACGGTGGGCGCTATCTTCCTCTTTCTGTCGGTCGGCGCCCCGGCCTGGGCCGCCAGAAGTGCGATGTGGCAGATGCTGGTCCGCTCCCGGAGCCCGAAAGGGGACCATCGTTACCTCGGGAACCCGCCACGAGACGCCGCAGCGGTAATCCTGCTCGGTACGGCCCTGCTGACCCTGAACTGGGGGGTCCTTCTACTGGCGGGCGTGTATCTGCTGCGTAGCCTTCTCCGACCCTACCTGAGAGCGTCCGCGCCGGGCGGGAGCCCGCTAAGGCCGAGCATCGTGATCCCTACGCTCAACGAAGAGAAAAACATCGGTCCGCTGCTCTCCGACCTCGAACTACAGACCAGGGAAGCTTACGAGGTGATAGTCGTTGATGGCAGATCCATCGACGGAACGGCCGCGGTAGTCGAAAATTTCCCGGGGGTCAGGTTCCTGGAAGGCTTCCCGCCGGTCGCCGAACAGAGGAACCTGGGCGGCCGGGAAGCCCGGGGCGACTTGCTGATATTCCTGGACGCCGACGTCCGCCTGAAAGAGACCTTTCTCGAAGACTTCTTGCGGAGGTTCGAGTACAGGGACCTCGGCGTCGCCTGCTCCTTCTACATGCCTCCGCATCACTCGCCCGGCAGGATCAAGCTCATCTACGCACTCTGCAACGTGTTCTTCGCGCTCCTGGAGGACCTCCTCCCCTCCGGTTCCGGGCAGTGCTTCGCGGTAAGGTCCGAGATATTCCGGGCCAACGACGGCTTCGACACCTCCCTGAAGGTCGCCGAGGATATGGAGTTGATCCGCCGGCTGTCCCGACTGTACAGGTTCGGCGTGATCCCCCGCAGCATCCGCGTCTCCGATCGGCGGTTCAAGGAGCGGGGTATACTCCGTATGGCAGTGTTGCTCGTAGCGATGTCGGTTATCTTCACCATAGGCCGCTTCAGGTGGGCGAACCTCATAAATTACGAGTTTGGCAACCACGATCACTAACCGTGAGTAACGCTTCTTGGTTCGTCTCAGGAGCGCTTTGCGCGGCTGGCTACCGGACTTTGCCGGGCGGTATTGCCGGCAGGCTCTATGCTGGTATCTCCCGGAGGGGTGGAACTCCGTGAAGCGAGCCGTCGTCGGCATATTTCTGGGGCTCGCCTTGAGCGCCGCGGGCATAGCGTTGGTCGGGGTCCGGATAGGCGAGCCGCCTCGTATAGAGCGCATCTGGCCGCTGGCGCCGGCCCTCGCGGTGGTCCTTAGCCTGTGGCTGATACAGGGCGTAGCCGCCTCGGTGCTGGTCCGGCCCTACATAACGGGGCTGCAGCTGCGGGAGATGACGCGCATCTATCTGGCGGCCCAGGCCGTGGGCGGCCTGACGCCGTTCGGCGGGGTAGAGATCCCCTACCAGATGCTGCTGTTCAAGCGGCTTGGCATACCCGCCGGGGTCGGGGTAGCGGTGGTGATCGTCAAGTCCGTACTCAACGGTACGGTGCTGGTAGCCGGCGCGGTGGTGGCGTTTCTCTCTATCTCCAGGCCCGCGGAGTTCGGGAGCACGGTTCTAATCGTAGCCATAGCCGTGGTCGTCGGCGTCTGGGCCCTGATGCTCTTGGGCGCTTCACGGGCGTACGAGGACGGCCGCCGGTCTGTGGGGTCCGGCTGGAGGGCCCGGCTGGCGAACCTCCTGCGGGACTCCCGGGATAGCTTCGCCCGGCTCTGGAGCCGGGAGCCCCGGGCCATCGTAGCCTGCGCCGCCCTAATGACGCTCTACTGGATACTTTATCCCTTACTCGGCATCCTGGCGCTGATGGCCGCCGGCTGGTCCGGCGAGGGCTGGCCCCAGGTGTTCTTGGTGCAGTTCTTGATCTACCTGCTCATCCCCCTCTCCCCGACCCCTGGAAATAGCGGTGGGGCGGAGGTAGCCTTCGCCACGCTCGCCGCCGCATACGTCGCCCCCGGCACGCTGGTGGGCGGAGTCCTGACCTGGCGCCTGCTAAACCACTACCTGATGATAGTGGTCGGGGGATTTTTCGCCGGGCGTGGAGCCCCGCAAGACCTCGCCCTCGCCCGCCAGGAGCTTGGCCGGAACGAATGAACCAGCCGGGAAACCCCCGGAGCTTCCGTGGACCGTTTCCCGGCGCTGCGGGTACTGTAGATTTCGTGATCGTTGCGGCCTTCCTGCCGGAATTAGTCAATTTTGATCAGGAGTTCGCCCGAAGTTTAGGTTATGCTTGCTGTCGTAACGGCGAAGTAGCAGAGAGGTTTAGGAGGCCCGCGTGGAAGATGCCCTGATACTGTCCCGGTTGCAGTTCGCCATGACCGTGGGCTACCATTACATCTTCCCACAGCTCAGCATGGGCCTCGCGCTGCTGGTCTTCGTGCTCAAGAGCGTCTACATGCGCAACGGCAACGAGGCGTGGAACAACGCGGCGCGGTTCTGGGGCAAAATTTTCGCCGTTACCTTTATCATGGGCGTCGTCACCGGCATCCCGATGGAGTTCCAGTTCGGGACCAACTGGTCCGCCTTCTCCGCCTTCGCCGGCGACATCATAGCCCAAACTTTGGCGATGGAGGGCGCCTTCGCGTTCTTCCTGGAGTCCGCGTTCGTGGGCCTCTTTCTCTTTGGGGAGCGCCGTTTCGGGCAGAGAGTCCACTGGTTTTCCTCGCTGATGGTCTTTTTGGGGACCTGGGCCTCCGGCTACTTTATCGTCACCACCAACTCCTGGGTGCAGAACCCGGTCGGCTTCGAGCGCACCGCGGACGGCGTAGTGCTCACCGACTACTTCGCCGTGCTTCTGAACCCGTGGATGTTCCCCCAGTACATGCACACGATGGGCGGGGCCGTGGTGACGGGGGCGTTCGCTATGGCGGGGTTGGGGGCGTACTACCTTCTCTCCCGGGAACACGAGGAGTACGGCAGGATCTTCGTGAAGGTCGGTGTAATAGCTGGCGTAATCGCCAGCATCTGGATGATCTTTCCGAGCGGAGACCTCGAAGGGCGACAAGTAGCCGAGAAACAGCCGGCCAAGTTCGCCGCGATGGAGGGGCTCTTCGAGAGCGAGCGCGGGGCCGGCATAGTCATCCTCGGCCAGCCGGACATGCAGAACCTGCGTCTGGATAACCCCCTGGTCGTCCCGAGGGTATTGAGCTTTTTGACCTACCAGTCGTGGACCGCCGAGGTCCGGGGTTTAGATCAAATTCCGCGCGACGAGTGGCCGGATAACGTCCCGCTCCTCTACTACAGCTACCACATCATGGTCGGGTTGGGGACAATATTCGTCGGCATCATGGTGGTCGCGGCCTTTTTGCTCTGGCGGCGCAAGCTCTTCGAGTCGCGCTGGGCGCTGTGGGTCCTGATGCTCGCCATCCCGTTCCCGTTTATCGCCAACACCGCCGGATGGTTTACGGCGGAGCTTGGCCGCCAACCCTGGATCGCCTACGGCCTCATGCGAACCGAAGACGGCGTCTCGCCGCTCGTCTCTTCCGGGAGCGTGCTCTTCACCATCATGGGCTTCGCGGGGATGTACACGGTCATGGGCCTCCTCTACATCGTCCTCATGGTCCGCGAAGTGGCCCACGGTCCCCAGAGCGAAGAGGAGATGCTGGGCGAATCCGGGGAAGAACCCGAAGGTACCGAGCCCCAGAGAGCTTAGAGAAGGGAGCAGCGCATGGAAACGCTTTGGTTCGTATTGGTGGCGTTGATGATCACCGCCTACGTGCTCCTGGACGGCTTCGACCTGGGCGCCGGGGCCATACACCTCGTCGCCGCAAAGACCGAGCGCGAGCGGCGCATGGTCCTCCAGGCTATCGGCCCCGTGTGGGACGGCAACGAAGTGTGGCTCATAGCCGCCGGCGGGGTGTTGTTCTTCGCCTTCCCGATTCTGTACGCTTCGGGGTTTTCCGGCTTCTACCTGCCGCTCATCATCGTGTTGTGGCTATTGATGATTCGGGGTCTCTCCATCGAGCTGAGGAAGCACATAGACAACCCGCTCTGGGCGTCGTTCTGGGACTTCGCGTTCTTCTTCGGCAGTTCGCTCCTGGTCATTTTCTACGGCGCCGCCCTGGGTAACGTCGTGCGCGGCGTACCGTTGAACGCGGAGGGCAACTTCTTCCAGCCGCTGTGGACCAACTTTAGTCCCTTCGCGCAGAACCCCGGCATTCTGGACTGGTACACGATACTCACCGGCGTGCTGGCGTTGACCACCCTGATCTCGCACGGCGCCAACTGGGTCGCCCTCAAGACCGAGGATGACCTGAACTCCCGGAGCCGCGGCATATCGCGCAACTTCGCCATCGTGACGGCGGCGCTCACGGTCGTCGCCACGCCGGTAACTTTCTGGGTGAGCCCGTGGATGATCGAGAGCTACAACCAACTCCCCGTGGGCTACGCGTTGCCGCTCATCGCCGTCGCCGGAATCGCCGGCATGATCTTCTTTAGCATCAAAGGCCGCGACCAAGCAGCGTTTCTCTCCTCCGGCGCCTACATCATCGGGATGCTCACCAGCACCGTCTACGGCGTCTACCCGAGGGTCTTGCCCGCCGTCGACCTGGAGAACAGCCTCACCGTAACCAACGCGGCTTCCTCCCCGTACAGCCAGACGGTGGGCCTCATCTGGTGGAGTATAGGCATGGTCCTGGCGGCGACCTACTTCATCATCATCTACCGGCTCTTCCGGGGAAAGGTGAGCCTGGAGGATGAGGGATACTAACTCTCTACAAGGCTCCCGACAACAAGAAGACGAGCGTCAGTACCGATACGAGCAAAACGAATCCCGCCGTGGCGCAACCCAACCCGGTGAGCGCGCAAGAGGCCGCCGCCCCCCGGTAGTCCACCCCGGCCGCGTACCTGATGCCGATGACGACGAGAACCACGTGCCAGACGAGAGACCCCACGGAGACCAGAAGGGCGAGAAAACCCAGCGCCGTCGGTAGCGGCCCTTCCTCCGTCAGAAAGACCTGCAGCGTCCCCAGCAGGAGTTGGACGATATATCCCGCGACCCACGGCGCGCACGCCACGCCGACGACGGCCAAAATGGTGGAGAAGCCAGGACGGCCGCCAAAAAGGCGTGTAGTAAGCAGTGTTAGCGCGGAGACACTTATCCACCAGACGAACGGGATCAAAAACGCCGAGGTCGGCGCCAGCAACCCGAGGACCCTTTCGATCTGGGCGAGTTCCCGCGAAGAGAGTTGGGCCTGGGCTGGGAAATTACTGTCCGCGAAGAGAACGAGCGTGAGCACCGCGTTGGCGGCGGCCCACGAGACCACAACCGCCGCGGCGCCCCAGACTCGCCGGTCGCGGGCGGCTGACTCAAGCGTTCCGTGCGGCTTCCGAAGGACTTCGAGCAAATTCATCACCGGGGATTCTAGCAAGGCTTTCGTGGCATCTCCGTGAGAGCCCGGTAATATAAGCCTCACGATGCTTCTAGAAAACGAAACTCTGGCCCTGGTCCTCGCCGATACCCACATCCCGCGCCGCGCCAGGGCTCTGCCAGAGGAGCTGCTACCATACCTGGGGCGTGCCGGCCTCATCCTGCATGCCGGAGATTTGATGGACCCGGCGCTTCTGGATGAACTGGCCGCCTATGCCCCCGTAAAAGCGGTTCGGGGCAACCTGGACCCGCCGGACGCCCGGCTTCCAGAGACCTCGGAGTTCGAGTTCGGCGGCGCGCCGGTGGCCATGATCCACGACTCCGGTCCCAAAAAGGGCCGCCGGAGCCGTATGCGCCGCCGCTTCCCGGAGGCCCGGGTGGTCGTCTTCGGGCATTCTCATACCCCCTGGCTGGAGGACGATGAGGGTCTTCTGTTACTCAACCCGGGTAGCCCGACCGACAAACGCCGGCAACCGGACTACACTTTCGCTTTCCTGAAGATCGAGAACGAGAAACCGGACGCTGAGATCGTTGTTATCTAGCCGGTGCTTGGGGCGTCTCGCATATAATGCCGGGCATGGCGGAGGTCGAACAGAAAGGCGCGGAGGGCTACACTCCCCGCGAGGCGATAAAGCGGCTCTTCCGGGCCGGGGTCGCGCTGCTTACGCTCGTGGTCGTCGGGACCCTCGGGTATATGCGGATCGAGGGTTGGAACTTCTCGGACTCTTTGTACATGGTGTACATCACGATGAGCACCATAGGCTTTACGGAGGTCCGGGAGCTGGATAACGCGGGCCGATGGTGGACGGCCCTGGTCGGTATCGGCGGCATCGGCACGTTCGCGTACGCCGCCGGTTCGCTGATAGAGCTTGCGGTGGAGGGTACGGTTCGTGGATACTTCAGGAACAGACGCATGAGAAACGAGATCGACAAGCTGGAGAACCACTACATCCTCTGCGGATACGGCCGCGTCGGCCGCGAGGTCGCCGAGGAGTTAGTCTCCGACGGCGTCCCGTTTATAGTGGTGGACCGGAACGAGTCGGTCGTGGCGCGGTGCCGGTTGGAGGGATACCTCGCCGTCACCGGCAGCGGCTACGACGACGAAGTGTTGGAGAACGCCGGGGCGGGGCGGGCGCGTGGCCTGATCGCCGCCGTCGCCAGCGACGCGGATAACGTTTTCATAACGCTCTCGGCCCGCCGGATGAACCCGAAGCTCCACATCGTGGCCCGCTACAACAACGACGAGAGCGCCGCAAAGCTCACCATGGCCGGGGCCGACCGGACCCTCTCGCCCCACTACATCGGCGGCCGGCGTCTCGCGTCGCTGGCGACCCGTCCCTCCGTCATGGACTTTCTCGACGTGATCTCCCACGGCGGCGGCATAGAATTTCAGCTCGAAGAGTTCGTGGTCCCGGAGGAGTCCCACCTCGCCGACCACTCTATCAGCCGGCTAGATATCTCCAAACAAACCGGCGCCCGAATCCTCGCCATTCGCAGGGACGGCGGAAAGTTCAACACCAATCCGTCCGGCAAAGACAGCATCACCTCCGGAGATACCCTAATAGTCCTCGGCACCCAGGAACAGATAAAGAGCCTGGAACGCTTGATGAACAGCGCGTCGAAGTAGAAATTCTCTCCGAAAACCCGGGTGGAATAGCCAGAGCCCGCCGTTAGAATCTGGGCGTGGACAAGAACGGGTTTAAAGGAATCAAGGGCCGCGGCGCGTCCGGCAACCCCAAGAACCGTTTCGAGACCCTCGAAATCGTGCCGGACTACGAAAACCTCGACCCCGAAGACTTCGAACCGGAGAAGTCGGAGACCATCTACCTCAAGGACCAAGCCCGTTCCATAGTCGCCGCCAACGACAGTCCGGACATCGGCTTCGATGCCGGCGTCAGCCCATACCGTGGATGCAGTCATGGCTGCAGTTATTGCCTGGCAGGCGACACTCCTATACTAGTGGGAGACGGAACCACCCGTCCACTGGAAGACTTGCGTGCCGGAGATGAGATCTACGGTACTGTCCGACGGGGTAACTACCGACGCTACACGAGGACGCAGGTTCTGGATCACTGGCGCGTACGCAAGCCGGCCTATCTGGTTGTCCTGGCGGATGGAACTCAGCTTACCTGCAGTGGAGACCATCGCTTCCTGACAGACCGCGGTTGGAAGTTTGTTACCGGCACCATGCAGGGCGACGGGCAGAGACCCTACCTGACGGCCAACAACAAGCTGATGGGGGTCGGTGGGTTTGCTCATCCACTGGAGAAAGATGATGACTACAAGAGAGGGTATTTGTGCGGGATCATCCGGGGCGACGGACACTTGGGATCTTACGCGTACCCTCGCGAAGGCGGACGATGCTGGAACGTATACCGGTTCCGACTGGCACTCACCGATAGAGACGCTTTGCAGCGTGCGGAGGAGTATCTGCTCGGCTTCGAGGTTGCTACACGAGGTTTTGTATTTCAGGAGGCCATCTCTGGTAGGATGGCTATGCACGCAATACGTACCAGTTCTCGTGGACATTTCGAACTCATACAAGAGATCATAGCCTGGCCGTCCGCCCCTTCTGTATCCTGGCGTAAAGGTTTTATGGCAGGCATCTTCGATGCAGAAGGCAGCTACAGAGACAACACGCTTCGTATCCACAACACCGACCCGGAGATCGTAGATCGCGTCGTGCACTGTTTAAAGAGTTTCGGTTTCGTCTTCGAGGTAGAGACCGCCGGTAAGAATCGGGCGCGACCCATCAAAGTGGTCAGGGTTCGCGGAGGGCTGGGAGAGCACCTGCGCTTTTTTCATACCTTCAATCCGGCCATCTCCCGGAAACGCGACATCGAGGGAACTGCGATAAAAAGCAACGCGGACCTGACCGTAAAAGAGATCCACTCACTCGGTACCAGAACCCTCTTCGATATTACGACGGGTACCGGGGACTTCATCGCAAATGGCGTCGTAAGCCACAATTGCTTCTCCCGTCCGAACCACGAGTATCTTGGTTTCTCGGCGGGCCTGGACTTCGAGACCAAAATTCTCGTAAAAGAGAACGCCCCGGACCTGTTGCGAAAGAAACTGTCCTCGCCCGGATGGAAGCCGAAAGCGGTGGCGATGAGCGGCTCCACGGATGTCTACCAGCCGATCGAGAAAAAGCTTCGCCTTACGCGCCGGTGCCTCGAAGTGCTGGCGGAGTTCCGAAACCCGGTCGTCATCATAACCAAGAACCACCTCGTTACCCGCGACGTCGATTTGCTCTCCGAACTCGCCCGGCACGACGCCGTGACCGTGAACATCTCGCTGACCACCCTCGATGACGATCTACGGCGCGTCATGGAACCACGCACCTCGCCACCGAAGCGAAGGCTCGCCGCCATAGAAAAGCTGGCGGATGCGGGCGTTCCGGTCGGGGTTCTTACGGCACCGATCATCCCCGGCCTCAACGACCACGAACTGCCGAACTTACTCCAGGCCGCCGCCGATGCGGGCGCGGGCTTCGCCGGCTACACGCCGGTTCGCCTGCCCCATGCCGTGGCCTCAATCTTCGAGGACTGGCTCGAACGTCACTTCCCCGACCGCAAAGACAAAGTCTTGAACCGAATCCGGGAGATGCGCGGCGGCAAGCTCAACGACCCCAATTTCGGATCTCGAATGAGCGGCGAGGGCGTCTACGCCGCCCATCTCTCTCGGCTATTCGAAGTAAGCCGCCGGCGGGCGGGGATTTCCACCGGGCGCCCGCCGGCGCTATCTACCGCCGCTTTCCGGCGCCCCGGACAGGACACCCTCTTCGACCCGGACGTCCCAGCCCTCTAGCGAACCGAAGCTCCCGCCCGGATGCGGCCGAAGCCGTAGGCGTTGTCCCGGCCCCCGGGGCCGAGGTCGCGGGCGGTTTTCTGCGCGCGGTTGCGCGTGAAATTGGAGCCTCTGGCGTTCAAGCCGGGGTTGTAACGGGCTTTGATCAGGGCGAACTGGGCCGCGACCGTCGGCGAGGCGAAGCTGGTGCCGCTCCAGTCCCCGTACCCGCCGCCTGCCGTCGTCGAGCGCACGTTTACCCCCATGGCGGACAGGTCTACGTAAGGTCCGTAGGAAGAGTAGCGCCAGCGCCGGTCGGACACGTCCACCGCCGATACCCCGGTAACGCCGTAGAAAGCCGCCGGATACATGGCCCTCTCGTAGCCCCCGGTGTTGCCCGCGGCGGCCACGATGTTTATGCCGCTGTTCCAGAGCTCGCGGGCCATGTCGTTGTAAGCCTGGGAGTATTGGTTGTGGGCGAAGGAGATGTTCACGACCCGTGCCCCGTTCTTCTTGGACCATCTAAGCGCGGCGATGGCGTCCGAGTAGTACATCAAGTTGTTGTTCGACGCTTTGGCGCAGAGGATTCTGGCCCGGAAGCCGGCGGCGGCCATTCCGGAACGGTTGTTCGTCTCCGCGCCTATGATCCCGGCGACGAACGTGCCGTGCCCGGTATCGTCGTCGGCGTAACGATCCCTGTTTGCGAAGTCGTAGGACTTGACGATCTTACTGTTCAGGTCCGGGTGGCGGCGGTCGCAGCCGGTGTCTATCACGGCCACTTTTATCCCCTTGCCCGTCCTCCGGTCTACGCCCCGGGTCTTGTCCCAGGCTTTGTCGAAACCCTGCTGGTAAATCTCGTACTGACGCTTTTTGCGGAGCTGGGGATCGTTCGGTGAGTATGCCGCGGTCGCGACGTAGTCCCGTTCCACGTATTCGACGTCGGGCTGCTTTTCGAGAGCCTTCTTTTTCTCTTTGACGGACCCCTCGAACGTCACCACGTCGGCGTCTATCTCGTCGAAGGAGCGTTTCTCCTTCACCTTCGCCTTTTTCTTGACCTTGCCTTTCTCGGCTTCGTTGACGTCTTCTTTGTAACCGACTATGAGCCGATCGTCGCTGGGCGGGGGCGACTCCAGTCCCTCGGATGTCGCCGGTTGGGGCGCCCCGGCGGACTCTGCTCCTTGGGGACTCTCCGCCCCGGCCCGACCGGGCAGTGTCGCAAACACCAGCGCCAGGACTAAAGATGCCAGAACCGCCGCCGCCATGAATGTGGTTACGTGCCTCTTGCCGCTCACTCGGACCCCCTCCGACTCAATTCAGTGCTCAGTATCCTAAACCGTTATCGGCCCGGGCGCGAGGAAACTTTAGCCGGTTCTCGTATCCGGTGTGAAATACTTGGTAGGAGAGCCCCGGCTAACTCTCCGGGGCCCCGCCAACCCCATACTCCAACCCGTCCACGAGCGCCTGCCACGAAGCCTCGATGATGTTTTCGCCGACGCCGACCGCGCCCCACATCCGCTTGCCGTCGGTCGAGTCTATCAGGACGCGGGTGATGGCGGCCGTGGCCCGATGTTCGTCCAGGATGCGGACCTTGTAGTTGGAGAGGTGTATGGCCTTGAGCTCCGGGTAGTGGGGCTCTATAGCCTGCCGCAGGGCGTTGTCCAGGGCGTTGACGGGGCCGTTGCCCTCGGCGGTGGAGATCTCCCGCTGCCCCTTGACGAAGAGCTTTATCGTGGCCTCGGTTTTGGCCGCTCCATCGGGATATTTGTCGGTGATGATGCGGAAGGTCTCGAGCTCGAAGAGCGGTTTGTCCTCCCCGGTGGCCCGACCGATCAGGAGCGCCAATGAGGCGTCCGCCGCCTCGTAGTGGTAGCCCTCGTACTCGCGCTGCTTGATCGCGGATAGCACCGACGCCACGTCCCCGGCTTCGAGCCCCAACTCCTCGGCCTTGGCCCGGATGGAGTTCTTGCCGGAGAGTTCCCCGACCGGGGTGCGGCGTTGGTTGCCGACGACCTCGGGCGGGACGTGCTCGTAGGTGGATGGGTCCTTCGAGATGCCGTCCACATGAAGCCCGCCCTTGTGGGAAAAGGCGCTCCGGCCGACGTACGGACGGTGGGTATCCGGCGTCAGGTTCATCAACTCCGAGACGTAGTTGGAGAGCTCGGTCAGCCGCCCCAGATGTTCCTCGTCCATTACGTTCAGGTCCATCTTGAGTTGGAGGTTGGCGATGGTTGTTACCAGGTCGCAGTTGCCGCACCGTTCCCCGACGCCGTTTACCGTACCCTGCACGTGCGTCGCCCCGGCCTCCACGGCAGCCAGGGCGTTGGCAACGCCGCAGCCGGAGTCGTTGTGGGTGTGGATGCCGATCTCGACTTCCGGAAATTCCTGCACCGTGCGGCTTACGATGGCTTTTAGCTCCGTCGGTAATGTTCCGCCGTTCGTGTCGCACAGGACGAGGGTTGTCGCCCCTGCCTCGGCGGCGGCCCGGAGTACTTCCAGCGCGTGGTCCGGGTCGTCCTTGAAGCCGTCGAAGTAGTGCTCGGCGTCGAAGATGACTTCTTTACCGGCGTCGGCCAGGTACGCGACCGTATCCCGGATGGAGGCCAGGTTCTCTTCCGGCGTCGTATTCAGGACTTTCTCGACGTGCATCTTCCAGCTCTTGGCGACGATGCAGGCGACGGGCGCTGAGATGTGGGGGAGGAGCGTCACCGCCGGGTCGTTCTCGGCCCGCCCGCCCGGACGCCGGGCCCGGGTAAAGGCGACGAGCTTCGCGTTTTCTAGCTCTGAAGCGTCGAAGGTCTCGAAGAACTCGGTGTCCTTGGGGTTCGAGGCCGGGAAGCCGGCTTCGATGTAGTGGACGCCGAGGGAGTCCAGCTCGTGGGCTATCCGGATCTTATCTTCGGTTGTGAGGCTTACGCCTTCACGTTGGGTGCCGTCCCGTAGGGTCGTGTCGAAAAGCTTCATGGTCATGCTACTCCTTCTCCGGCCCCGATCCACTTGCTCACGGCCTCGGTCACTTCTTCGGTGTTCTTGCTTCCCCCAAGGTCCGGGGTGAGGTAATGCGCCTCCAGCCCCATCGAGACTCCCTGCTCGATCGCCTCCGCGACGTCCGGACGGCCCAGGGAGTGGCGGAACATCATGCCGGCCGAGAGGATCGTGGCGTACGGGTTGGCGACGCCCTGGCCGGCGATGTCCGGGGCGGTGCCGTGGACCGGTTCGTAGATGCCGGGCGTGCCGGGCTCCCCGAGGCTCGCGCTTGCCAGCATCCCCATCGAGCCGGGGAGCATCGCGGCCTCGTCGGAGAGGATGTCCCCGAACATGTTTTCGGTCAGGATCACGTCGAAGCGCCTCGGGTCCCGGATCAGGAACATCGCCGCCGCGTCTACCAACATGTGGTCTAGCTCGACCTGCGGATAATCCTCCGCCACCTCTTCGACGACGCTCCGCCACAGCCGGCTCGTCGCCAGGATGTTCGCCTTGTCCACGGAGGTCACCCGCCGCTTGCGCCGCCGGGCCGAATCGAAAGCGACCCTGGCAACACGTTCGATCTCCTCCCGACTATATTCGCAGAGGTCGCTCGCGTAGTCCGGGCCTTCTTCTTTCTCCCCGAAGTAGATGCCGCCGGTAAGCTCCCGCACGACCAGGATATTCACCCCGTCCAGCACCTCCGGCTTGAGCGTGGAGGACGGCGTGAGCGCCGGTATCGCCTCGACCGGGCGGAGGTTTGCGAACGCCCCCATTGACTTGCGAAGTTTCAGCAGCCCAGCCTCTGGACGCACCGGGGCGTCGTCGAAGTCTGGATGGCCGACGGCGCCGAGCAGCACCGAATCGGAGTTTCGGGCAGCTTCGAGCGTTTCTTCGGAGACCGGTTCGCCTTCCTCCCGGATGGCGGCGCCGCCGATCCGGCGTTCCTCGTACCGAATCTCCAACCCGAAGTGCTCGGCCGCGGCGTCGATCACCCGCCGCGCCGCCCCGACGACCTCCGGCCCGATGCCGTCGCCGGGTAGCAGTAGTATGTCGAAGCTGTCTTTCGCGTTCATATTCTCTCCCTAAACTCTGGTCTCTTTGCCAGCCATTCTCTTCCACCGTCGCCTAAAGCGTCCGTGAGCAACTCTTCCGCCCGACGTTCGTTCACAATATCTTCCTCGTCCCACAGCTTCCAGACTAGCTTTCCTGGGAACTCTTCACCAAACTCTCCGATGGCGGCGTTCCCGAGCGCGAGCAAAGCATTCTGATACTCCATCTGCCGTCCCGCATCCAACGGCCCGCCAAAAGCCCGCACGTCCAGGTCCGGGCCAAGTTTCGCCCGAGATAGATGCTCGTCCAGCGACACCCCGATTTTGTGGGCCAGCATCGCCGCAGCCGTCTGGGGGACGAATTCCCCGAGCCAGGCCGGTACGCGCACCATCCCTTTCTGCAAGAGGAAAGCGTGGGCCAGTTCGTGCCAGACCGTGAGTGGTAGCGTTGCGTCCGTTCGGGGTTCGAAGGCGGGCGAGAGCCTCTCCGGCAGTACGAGCGCTGGCGGCAGCGCGGAACGGGTGAAGTACGGGAGGCCCGGCGGATAGGGCCGTTCGTTATCCCGGGGGGCCTCCCGCCAGTCTCTATCCGCGATGAGCAAAGCCTGCAGCACAGGAGGTTCCACATTCAGCGCCGAAGACAACTCCCGGCTCCCGGCTTGCAGAATGTCCCGCAACCCCCGCGCCCGGTCCTCCAGACGCGGCGGATAGACGACCGGAACGGCGCCGTCGAGGCGTTCGTAGTCCGAATAGGTGGAGGGCCGCTGCAAGGAAATCTCCGTTACGGCGTCGCCCTCGATGCGACCCGGGTGGCGCCCAGCTTGCCCGCCGTGTAGACGTTGACCGCCCGGACGTAGGCCCGGGCCGCGGCCTCCACCACGTCCTGAGATAGTCCGCGCCCGGCATACTCGTTTTCCTCGAACTCGACCGAGACTCGCACCTCGCCGAGGGCGTCCTTGCCGCCGGTAACCGCGTCGATCCGGAAGTCCGTCAGACGGCCTTTTATGTTGGTGGCGGCGTCGATAGCGCGAAAGACCGCATCAACCGGCCCCTCACCTTCGGCCTCGGCCTCGAAGACGCCGTGGTCCTCGTGGGTGACGGTAACGGCCGCCCGGCTCTGGCGGCCCGTTGCGGCGACTACCCGCAAGGAGCCCATCGCGTACTTGCCCTCGAAGGAGCCAACCTCGTCGGCGGCGATGGCTTCGAGGTCCGCCGCCGAAACGGTCTTTTTGTGGTCCGCAACGTCCTTGAACCGCTCGAAAGCCCGCTTCAGGACCTCGCCCTCGATGAAATAGCCGAGTTCTTCCAGGGCTTCCTTGAGGGCGTGGCGGCCGGAATGTTTGCCGAGGAAGATGTTGGTGCCTTCGATCCCGACGTCCTGCTGTTTCATGATCTCGAACGTCCGCCGGTCCTTGAGCACGCCGTCCTGATGGATACCGGACTCGTGCAAAAAGGCATTCCGGCCGACGATGGCCTTATTCGGCGGAACCTCGTAGCCGGTGATGTTGGAGATCATGCGGGAAGTATTCGCGAGCTGCCGCGTCTCGATGTCCACCTCGGCGTCATAGTGGTCCTTCCGGGTCGTGAGCGCCATGACCACCTCTTCGAGCGAAGCGTTGCCGGCCCGCTCCCCGATACCGTTGACGGCGACCTCGACTTGCGTGGCCCCGACCTGGACCCCGGCGAGCGAGTTTGCGACCGCAAGCCCCAGATCGTCGTGGCAGTGGACGGAGAGCACGGCGTTTGCTAGGTCCGGCACCCGGTCCTGCAACTCTTTGAGGAACTCCGCGAACTCTATCGGGGTGGTGTAGCCGACGGTATCGGCTATGTTGATCACATCGGCCCCGGCCTCGACCGCCGCGGCCACTACCTCGGACAGGAACCCGATGTCTGTCCGGGTCGCGTCCATCGGGGAGAACTCTACGTCGGGGCAGAGGCTCTTGGCGAACCGGACGCCCTCGCCGGCCCGTTGCAGGATATCTTCTTTGTTAGAGCGCATCTGGTGTTCGATGTGCAGGTCCGAGGTCCCGACGAACGTGTGGACGCGGGGCCTGTTCGACCACTGGACCGCCTCCCACGCCCGCTCGATATCCGCCTCGTAGATGCGGGCGAGGCCGGCGATGGTGGGACCTTCGACCTCGGTGGCGATTCGGGAGACCGACTCGAAGTCTCCCTCCGAAGTAATTGGGAAGCCAGCTTCTATAACGTCCACCCGCAGCCGGGCGAGCTGGCGGGCTATCTCGATCTTCTCCTCCACGGAGAGCGAGATCCCCGGCGATTGCTCGCCGTCACGAAGGGTCGTATCGAAGATTTGTACTCGGCGCATAGCCTTTCCTTTCTAAACTTGTGTTGCTCGGAGTTAGATTCGCGGTGAAGATTTAGGTGGCCGCGAGCCGTGCCAGCCCGGCAGCTAGAGGCCGGGGCTAATAATTCGCCCGGCGACCACCCTGGATAGTCGTAGGGTGGAAAAAGAAGCGCGTAGTTTGTAAGAGCTATGCCCCATAAGAGCGGTTAGTATCTCATCCCGCCGTCGTACGCGCAACTTCGACGGCGACGGTCCAGTCGGCGTATTTGTCCCACTCGCCACGGGCGGCTTTGAAGTAAAGCTCCTGTAAGCGCTCGGCGACTGGTCCCATTTCGCCGGTGCCTACCGGGCGGCCGTCCACCTCCACTACTGGTGCGATCTGGAACCCCGTACCGCTAAGGAAGACTTCGTCGGCGGCGTAGAGCTCTGTCCGGTCTACGTCGCGCTGGGCGGTTGGCATCTCCAGTTCGCTCTTCGCAAGCTCCATGACGGCGTCGCGGGTGATGCCTTCCAGGATGTCCGCCGTAACGGGCGGCGTGATGAGTTGGCCCTTGCGCACGAGGAATATGTTTGCCGCGCTGGCCTCGGAGACGCTGCCGTCCTGGGTGAGGAAGATGGCGTCGTCGTAGCCGGCCCTGTGGGCCTCGTCCACGGCGAGGGCCGTGTTGATGTAGGAGCCGGTGAGCTTGCCGCGGGCCGGGATGGCGGTATCTGATGTCCGTCGCCAGGAAGAAACGCACGCCTTGAGGCCGCTCAACTCCACGTAGTTGCCCATCGGGACCGTGAAGACGGAGAGCTGCGAATCACCCCGGAGGTTTACCCCGACCGACTCGACAGACTTGTATGCTAGCGGCCTGATGTAAGTGTCCTCACGGGGAGCGTTCCTACGCAGGATCTCCAACGTGATGTCGCATAGCTCGTCTATGGTGTTGGGCAACTCTATCCGCAAGAGGCGGCAGGACTTCTCGAACCGCTCGTAGTGCTCCCGTAGTTTGAGGACCTGCAGCGTGCCTTTGTCCTCGTTCCAGTAACCCCGGATGCCCTCGAACACGCCGGTGCCGTAGTTCAGGGCGTGGGTGGCGGGGGAGAGGCGTACGTCGCCCATCTTGACCAGTTCACCGTCGTGGTAGCACCACTCCGCGTCGGAGGCGGCGAATGCTTTGTGGCCCATTAACCTTTACTCCCTTCGCCCTCGGAGACCAGCTCCCGCAACTGTTCTCCGACCCTGGAGACGTGGCCTTCGGCCTGCCGGCGACGCATGGCGAGGAAGCTTGCCGCACCCGCCTGGTTCTCCAGTACCCAGTCGCGGGCGAACTTGCCGTTTTGGATGTCGGTTAGCACCTCCCGCATCCGGTCTTTTACTCCGTCGTCTATGAGACGCGGGCCGGAGACATAGTCGCCGTACTCGGCGGTGTTGGAGATCGAGTACCGCATCTGGGCCAGGCCGCCCTCGTAGATGAGGTCCACGATCAGCTTCAGCTCGTTGACGCACTCGTAGTACGCAAGCTCCGGCTGGTATCCGGCCTCGACGAGCGTATCGAACCCGGCGGTCAAGAGCGCCGTTAGACCGCCGCACAGAACCGCCTGCTCCCCGAAGAGGTCCGTTTCGGTCTCCTCGGCGAAGGTCGTCTCGATAATTCCGGCCCGGCCGCTCCCGATGCCGCGGGCGTAGGAGAGGATAGTGTCTCTCGCCTGCCCGGAGGCGTCGTTCTGGACGGCGAAGAGGGAAGGCATGCCGTTTCCTTCTTCATAGAGCCGGCGCAGCACGTGTCCCGGTCCCTTCGGCGCCACGAGCCCCAGGTCCACGTTTTCCGGGACGTGTATCTGGTTGAAGTGGATGTTGAAACCGTGGGCGAAGAGCATCAACTTGCCTTCGGAGAGGTTTGGCGCGACCTCGCTCTCATAGACCGCCGCTTGTTTCTCGTCCGGGAGCAGCATCATGATGACGTCCGCCCACTGCACGGCGTCGGCGATGGTCATGACGCCCAGCCCCGCGTCTTCGGCCTTCTGCCAGCTCGGGCTGCCTTTGTAGAGGCCGACCGTCACGTCGCAGCCGGACTCTTTGAGGTTCAGCGCGTGGGCGTGGCCCTGACTACCGTACCCGAGAATAGTCACTTTCTTTTGAGTGATCTCGTTTCCAATATCCGACTCGCGATATACCCGTGCCATCTAACTTCCTCCGTTCCCCGGCCGGGCCGCCGGCCCGAGCCTTACTAAGTCTTCTACGTCATCTCCCATGCTGGAGAGCCAGTTTTCTATCGCCTCCGGGTCTCCCGAAGCTATTATCGTGCCAGCGTTCTCGTGCGCCTCGACCCCGTGCCGCGCCGCCGGCTCTTTCCAATCCTCGCTGCTCGTCTTCAGCAGGACGACCTCCAGGCTATCTTCGGCCGGGATAGCCTCGTGTACGTCTTCGAGGTTGGAGAGGAGCATGGTGTACCGGCGGGCCATCTCGGGCGGGCAGTCAAGTATGACCGTCGCCCGCATCCCGTCCGCGTCGCGGCCGAGGGTGAAACCCGCGACCGGCATCCGTTTGTTCTGGAGGGTCATCAGTAGGCGGTTCAAGCCGAGCATGCCGCCGGTGAATCGGACCTCCACGGTGTTCGGTGTCACGATAATCTCGTCGGAGCCGGGCGCTATCTCAGGCGCCATCTGCCTCGATCATCTCGTTCACGCTCATGCCCGACGGGATCATGGGATACACGTTCGCCTCGGGGTCTATGTGGAAGTCTAGGATCGTGCACCCTTCCTGATCCTGCGCCCACCTAACCGCCGCCCCGATGTCATCGCCCGGCTTGATCGTGCGCCCGGCGAGCCCGTAGGCCGCTGTGAGGCTTTCGTAGTCCGGTCCCGTCATCGGGGTCTGGGAGTAGCGGCGGTTGTGGAAGAACTGCTGCCACTGGCGGACCATGCCGAGGTAGCCGTTGTTGAGGATGGCGACGTTTATGTTGAGCCCGAACTGGCTGATGGTGGCGAGCTCCTGGATGTTCATCTGGAAGCCGCCGTCACCGGCGATGACCCACACGTTATCGTCCGGGTATGCGAAGGCGACACCCATCGCCGCCGGCAGGGCGAAGCCCATCGTGCCGAGGCCGCCGCTTGTTATGTGGCTGTTCGGCTTGGTGAACTCGAAGAACTGGGCGGCCCACATCTGATGCTGGCCCACGTCGGTCACGAGCCGCACGTCGCCGCCCGTAACCTCCCGGATGGCGTCCATCACCCGGATCGGACCGTACTCATTACGCGCCGCGTCTTCACGCTTTCTCTCCGGTTTCCGGGTCTCTTCGATCTCCGCGCGCCACTCGTCGCAGCCCGCGGCCTCGCCGGGAGTCCTGTCCAGATAACCGAGCACGGAGCGCAGGGCGCTCTTCGCGTCGGAGGTAATGCCGACGGTCGGTTCTATGACCTTTCCTAGTTCGGACGGGTCCACGTCTATGTGGACGATCTTGGCGTTCGGGGCGAACTTGCCGACGTTGCCGGTGATCCGGTCGTCGAACCGCATCCCGATCGCGAAGATCAAATCCGAGCGGTCTATCGCCCGGTTGACGCTGGCCTGGCCGTGCATCCCCGGCCACCCCAGATACAGCGGATGGTCGTCCGGAAACGCGCTGATCCCGAGCAGCGTCGTGACGACCGGCGTATCGGTCCGCTCGGCGAGCAGCCGCAACTCTTTCTCCGCCCCCGAAAGCGTAACGCCGTGCCCGGCCAGGATGAGCGGCCGCTTGGCGTTCCGGAGCAGCATCGCCGCCCGTTCCAGGCCCGGCGTCGCGGTCGGACTCGGGGCCTCCTTTAGCCGCCGGTAACCCTGGTCGTTGCACGCGGCGAACTGCACGTCTTTCGGCACGTCCACCAGCAC